>CAZZXL010000061.1:0-24553 GCA_964658035.1 uncultured Acetobacteraceae bacterium | reverse complement strand
TTTGGTCATTGCTTAACCTTGGTGCGGAGTTCGCCCAAAGTCGCCCAGCGTTGATCGACCGGTGCGGCCGGGCAGGTACAAGGCTCATGATTCAGGTTACTGCCGCAGTGCAGGCAGATCCCCTTGCAAGTCTCCCGGCAAAGCGTCCTGGCAGGCAGGGATAGAAGCACCTGCTCTCGCAGGACGTCCTCAAGCGCAAGACTGTCATTCTGATAGTACCCGATTTCAGTCTCGGAGGTCGAGATAGCATGCTCGGAGCTGTCTGAATCCGTGCCGATGGGACGAAAAATCAGGTCAAATGACCCTGAAACAGGATGCTGCACTGGATCGACACAGCGCGCGCACGGTACTTCAAATGTGCCGTTATAGCTGGCCCTCAGTCGAATGTCCGCAACAATATTTCGCGGGCCGCGGTGTTCTTCAAGCAGATCAGCACGGCCGGCAGCATGGATGCCGCCTATCTGCAGAATATCAATACCGTAATCAATGGCTCCCGGCGGAAGCGTCAGGTCAAATTCCAGTGGCTGCTGCTGGAGGTCAGGAATCGTAATCTGCATGGGATAGTCTCCCTCTCAGGATACGCGATACCGCCGTTCGCCGTCAGGACTGCCCTGCATCCATGCCCTAGAACCGGTAGTAAACACCGACAGCAGGCTCGTAGCTGTGGCGAAGCTTGTGCGTGTTCAATGCCTCAAGCTTGAAATTGGGGTCCTTATACTCGTCGTTGCGGAACTGCAGGCGAACACCAATCCGGCTCGTTACCAGCTTCTGTGCACCCAGGCTGTAAACAAAGAGCGGCAGTGATTGCGAAGGCGGCGCCTGCGGTACCACGTTGACAGCCCCTCCATACTTGGTCGGCGTGAAAACGATTGCGCCGGCGCCGAGGCTGCCAAACACATGAAAGCCCCTGTATACATCCCGATCAATCAGGTAGGCCACCGAAAGCTCGTTGGTGTTGTGAGCGATGCGATAGGTGCCGAAGAAATAGGCGTCGGTGTACTTGGTGTAGCCGTAGTTGACTTCGTAACCAGCCCACCAGCGTGGGCTTTGCCGGAAGCTGGCCATGCCGCCACCCGAATTGGTCGTATCAGTCCGCACGCTGTTGCCGTTAACGTACTGCGTCTCCTGCACAAACACGCTCACCGCAACATCCCGCTTATAGACGTCCTTCGGCTTCTGCACCACGCGCGCCGTCTGCACGTCGGAGCTGGAGGTTTGCGCTGCAGTCATTGCCGCCGGTGCCGCGGGTTGCGGAGGGGGCTGACCGCTGGGCGTCGCCGTAGCGGGGGCCTGCTCGGACTGGCCCGAAAGTGTGCCGGTGGTCGTCAGCGCAAGCAACAGGAACATGGACGGAAGTGCCACGCGGCGAAAGAGAGGTAGGGCGGACAAGCGCTGGAACTGCATGGAGAGGATGGTGGCTCCTGGTACCGCGGGAAAATGAGGAGTGCGCAGCGGCGATGTGGTGGCTCGTCGGCAGTCCATATTCAGATTAGAGCACTCCGACGCCGGACGCCACTTTTCGAGCGCAAGGTCAGCCGTCAGGAAGGGCTCAGGCCCTGGGCGGAAAGCAGCGAACGCCAGCCTTCCCCCCTGCCCATGAACAGGCGGATGGCCGCAATACCAGCTGCGCCTGCATCGACCGACTGCTGAGCATTGGCACCGGTCACACCGCCAAGGGCAAAAACGGGTAGTGGCGCGGCGAGCCGGCAGGCTTCCCGAAATGCCGCAATTCCCATACCCGGACGGGAAGTGGCATGCTCGGTCGGCGCTACGTCTTTCGTCGCCGGCTGGCGCAGACGCTTCTCGAAAAGGGGTGAAAGCAGGGCCAGGTCAGCCCCCAGGTCACGGGCCCGCACCACTTCAGCATCCGAATGGCAAGCCACAGAGATGGTTGCTGTCGCATTGTGCTGATTGAAGACATTTCGCGCCGCGCGAATCGCGTCCGCTGTCCATCCCGCGGGCAGGTGCACGCCACTCGCGTTCACCGCCACGGCCGATCGCGGCGTTCCGTTGATCAGCACCTTCGTGCGCGTCCCCTTTACCGCTTCCACCACGGCTTCACTCCAGGCAGCCAGCTCGTCGGTCGACAGGTCCTTCTCGCGCACCTGGATGTAGGCAACACCCGCTTCAGCCCACCGGCGCGCCAAAGCCCCAAGGGTGGCCGGCCCGGTCGAGCCTTCAACAACAGGCAGCAGCGAGCGGTCGGTAATGGCATAGAGTTGCAAAGCAGGCTCCTCCGCAAAGGTGTGCGTGCCCCAAGCTTAACCTGTCACGGGAACCCCTAGCAGATACCAGGTCAATGCTTGCGAATCAATGAACACCTCGACTGTGCTCAAATGGTCATGCAAATGTGGATGCCCTCTCCATTTCGGAACATTTCTTTCATACGGCGGGAACTGATATCCGGCCGCGCCGCTTTCCGGTAGGCTAAGAGCAGGCATGAATACTTACGATCTGATCATCCTCGGTTCCGGACCTGCAGGCCAGCGCGGCGCATTTTTTGGCACCAAGAAGGGCAAACGCGTTGCCGTGGTCGAGAAGATGCGCAAGGTAGGCGGCGTTTGTATCAATACCGGCACCATTCCCAGCAAGACCATGCGGGAAGCCGTGCTCCATCTGTCCGGATATAACTATCGCTCGGTTTATGGCATGAACTACCGCGTGAAGGAACGGATCACCATGGCTGATCTCGCCTTCCGCGTGCAACATGTCATCAAGACAGAAGTGGACGTCACCGAGGCCCAGCTCTCGCGCAACAACATTGACGTACTTTACGGCGTCGGCAGTTTTGAAGACACCACCCACATCCGGGTGACCAGCGAAGAAGGTTCGCAGGTGTACGAAGCGAAGAACATCATGATCGCCACCGGCACGCGGCCCGCCAATTCACCGAAAGTGCCGATCAATGGTCGCAACATCATCAATAGTGACCAGGTACTCGACCTCCCAAGCCTGCCCAAGACCATGATTATTGTCGGTGGCGGCGTCATCGGCGTCGAGTACACCTGCATGTTCGCCGCGCTCGGCGTGCGCGTAACGCTGATAGAGAAGCGACCCAAGTTGCTCGAATTTGCCGACCAGGAAATTGTCGAGGCTCTTAGCTACCACCTGCGCGACAGCCGCGTCACCATGCGCCTGAATGAAGAAGTGGAGAGCGTGGAAGAAACGCCGGAAGGCGGCGTTGTCGCAAACCTTGAAAGCAAAAAGCGCATTTCAGGCGACGCCCTGCTCTACGCCGTTGGACGCTCCGGAAATGTGCAGGAACTGAACCTTGAGCTCGCGGGCATTGAAGCGGATGCGCGCGGCCGCATCGCCGTCGATAAGGATTATCGGACCAAGACTCCCAACATCTTCGCCGTCGGTGACGTCATCGGATTCCCGTCGCTCGCTTCTGTTTCGATGGAGCAGGGCCGGATCGCCGTCGCCCGCGCCTTCAGCGATACCGGTACTTATTCCAATCCAAGCTTCTACCCATACGGCATCTACACCATCCCCGAGATCAGTTTCATCGGCAAGACGGAAGAACAGCTGACCGATGAAGATGTGCCGTATGAAGTAGGCGTCGCCTACTACCGCGAAATTGCACGCGGCCAGATTCGCGGCGATACCACGGGTCGTCTGAAGATTGTGTTTCATCGCGGGAACCGGGCCATCCTCGGTGTCCACATCATCGGCGAAGGCGCCAGCGAACTCCTCCATATCGGCCAGGCCGTCATGGCCCTGGGCGGCACCATCGACTACTTCATCGACACTGTGTTCAACTATCCAACGCTGGCAGAGTGTTACAAAACTGCCGCTTACAACGGCATCAACCGGCTGGGGCGGATGGAAAGCTAGTTTGCTCCTTCAGTCCGCTTCGGCTGCAAAACGTTCAGCACGCAGTTGACGATTCACCCTCCCAGGTAAGCGAAGGGTATCAGCGGTTCAGCAGTCAGAGGGTCAAGGAATGGCAAGTACCATCGGTGTGATTCTCACCACCAGCATCGCTGCAGGACTTTTAAAGGGCCATGACCTCGTGGGTCCATTGCGTCATTTTCCGGAAGATACGGAAGAAACCGGCGGCCTGATCGATCTGCCCACAGAAGGTCTTTGCACTGCCATCTGTGACCAGGTAGAAGCCCTCTCCCCTTCCTCCGGCGGCATCGACGCGATCGGTATCGCCATGCCCGGCATCATCCGCAATGGCGTCGTTGAAGATTCGCCCAACCTTGCTCAGCTAAAAGGGGCGCGCATCCATGACGTTGTCACGGCAGCGCTCAAAGACCGAGGCATCACCGCCAGCCTCAGCATCCTGAATGACGCCGACGCCGTCGCCACCGGCATCGCCGCCACCCGAGGAAAGCTTGATCGTCTCGTCCGCGTCTGGACCCTCGGTAATGGCATCGGCTTCGGACGCTATCCGCTCGTCGAAGGCGTCTGGGAAGGTGGCCATACGATCATCAGCCTCGATCCAAAAGAGAAGTTCTGCGGCTGCGGCGGCGTCGGCCACATGGAAGGCATCATGGGCAATCGCGCCATGCGCCTCCGCTTCCTCGACATGGAGCCCGAAGAAATTTTTGCCCAGGCCAAGACCGGCGACCAGCGCTGTCTAGACTTCGTCAGACGCTGGCATCGCGCCCTCGCCGCCGCTACCGCCAATTCCATCCACATGGATGGCCCCGGACGCTTCTACCTCACCGGCCTCAATACCCGTTTCCTCGAAATGAACCTGCTCAAAGACTACCTCTGGGAAATGGTAAAAATGAGCCCGCTGCAAAGCTACTCGCTCGAAGTCATCGACCAGACCTCTGAACTCTCCGTCATCGGCGCCGGCGCCGCTGCGAGTATCGCCGGGAAAACCTAGCCGCCGCCGGCCGCCTTATTCAAGTGAAGTACGCCCGCACGGCAAGTACCGCGCCCCCGCGCAGGGGCCGCCGGAGGCACTGCGAACTAACCCAGTTTGCGGTCGTCGGTGAGGATGGTGTCGAGCAGGCCGGAGAGATTTTCGGCGCGGTGGCGGAGGGTACTTTCCGTCTCGGTAATCGACCCTTTAAGGGCGCGGTACTGGGCTTCGACGCGGACCAGGTGGTCGGCGATATTCAGCGCGGCGAGCACGGCCACACGAAGAGAATCGACGGTCGTTCCACCCGCGGCGACGGCGCGCATTTTGCCGTCGACGATCAGGGAAAGTTGCGTAATGTACGCAGGGTCCTGGCCGCGCAGGTGGTAGGTCTGGTCGTAAATGTCGACGGTAATCGCGGTCGAGGCGGAATTGGTGGCTGCGTAGTGGCGGGCGCCGGACACCGTGGACGACGGCTCGGTGAGAGTGTCCCGGGGATGCTCCTGGAAGAAGCGTTCTTCGTAATTCGTTTCGACCGGCTGTTCGCGTTCTTTGATTTGTTCCATGCTGCTCAATTCTTTACGGCTCGATTCTTTGTAGCTTCTCCGTGTTTAGGGATCACGCGCCGGTAAACTCGTCAAGATGTTGCAACAGCCGTTCCACCCGCTGCCGCACCTGGTCGCGTTCGCCCTGCAGCTGCGACAGTTCGCCTTCAAGCCGTTTAATGTGCTCGCCATGTTCCGCGAGGCGGCTATTCTGGCCTTCGATGTGAGCGGTCTTTTGGTTCAGCTGGCCTGTCTGTTCTTCCAGCTTTAGTTCCAGTTCAAGCCCTTGTTCTTCTGCGGTATTTGCTCGCAATTCCGCGGCAGCACGCAGTTCGCGTTCTTTCCGCAGCAGGTCGATGGCGCGCAGCACGCGTTGCTCGAGCGCCTGGAACGCAGCGGCCTGTTCTTCGCTATGGCTTATTTCCTGAAGTTCGTGCTCGATGACTGGGCTCGACATGGGTCCCTCGCGGCAGCGGTTGGCGTCACTACTGTTGACCAAAGTATATCGCTTTGTAGTGACTGTTCCGCCCGAGGAAAACTGGACAAAATTGCCATGCGTGCCTGTTTGAGCAAGAGCACGCATAAGTCCCGCGACATCGAGTTTTGTAGACGTTGGCTTACCCTTCGATCCTGAGCCGCGCTTGACCCTTGCCCACCTGGACACAGAAGCCATGACTACCGGCAAACCGCGGATTCGAGATTGAGCGGACCCTTGTAGCCTTCGTCGTGGAAGCAGGCATGAATGTACGTGCCCGAAATATTTCTGCAGAGCTACGGCGCCAGAGATGCACAATGCATGCATGTCGAGATGATGGCAGCTGCCACCCCGAAAAGCTGGAGGATTGATGAAGACACAACGCCGCGAAGCTCTTGGCATGCTAACCGCCGCTGTAGGGTCGGCACTGCTCCCAGCATCTTTTGCAATAGCTGAGCAGACGCCCTCCGTGAATGGTGCCACCAGGGAGGCTGTGTCCGGTATCGGAGGCTTCTTTTTCCGCGCACACGACCCAAAGGCTTTAGCCCGGTGGTACCAGGATCACCTCGGCATAGTTGTTACTCCACAAAAAGCGGATGACCCGGTGTGGCAGCAGCAGGGGGGGCAGACAAGTTTCACGCCGTTTCCGGAGAAGACAGGTTATTTCGGCGACTCCACTAAGCAGTGGATGATGAACTTCCGTGTGGCCAACCTGGACAAGTTGACGCAACAGCTTGGAGCGGCAGGCATCGCCGTCAAGGTAGACGCAACCGCCTATCCCTACGGTCGCTTTGCACATCTCCAGGATCCAGAAGGTAACCCCATCGAACTCTGGCAGCCGAGCGGCGCTTGATCGAGGCGGCGGCAAACCGGGCCGAGCAGTCCATCCTCTACCAGCACCGTGTTCTTACCAGCACTCTGTCAGACGGGAACGCCGTACCGCGGGTGATCGTCAGGCGCCGGCTCAGCTGCGCAGTCTTCCACCCTGTTGCTCAACCGCGGAAAGGATGCTCTGCGTCCATGCCTGTACTTCTTCGTCTTTCAGTGTGCGATCCGCGGCCTGAAAAACAGTGGAGAGCAGCAAAGCATAGTGCTGTTCGTCGATCCCGGCCGCCTGTTTGTCGCCGCGGAATAGCTCTCGCGGCGCATACGTCAGTTCCGGGATGTCGAGCGCCTGCAGGGCATTCGCCAGCTGCTCCCAGCGAACGGTATGCGGCACGATAAAAGAGAAATCACGGCCCACAGCCTGGTAGCGGGAAAGCTCCTGCAGCCGCGGCTGCCGCAGCGGCAGCGCGAACAGGCGGTCAAGATAAATTTCGCCCGCCAGTACCTCCTGCTTGAGCTTGCGCTTTTGCGCCTCGCCCGGATGCAGCTGGCCAAAGTAGCCAATCGTCACTCCATCGACCACACAGCGTGCGGCTCTCCCCGGATGCAGCCACGCCGGCAGAAGCAGCCCGTCCATATACGAAGCCTTGTACTGGAACTTGGCGACCAGTGCTTCGACCAGCCCCTTGGTGTCATAAAAGTCGAACGCTCTTCCCGCATGATGTGGCCCCGACGTCGCCAGCGATCCGGTAACAGCAAAGGCCAATGCGGACTTTTCATCCACCCGTTCAGGACTCCCGCTGAAGGCCGTACCCATCTCGAAAAGGCGCACATTGCCGATGTTGCGGTTCAGGCAATCTCCGGTCGCGGTGACCAGGCCCGGCAATAGCGACGGCCGCAGCATGCCCGCCTCCGCGCTCAGGGGATTGCCCATGGCAACCGAAGTTGCAGGCTGCGGCGAAAACAACTCAGCGTCCGCCGCAGAGCAGAACGTACCTGTCACTGCTTCATTCAGCCCGCTCGCCAGAAAAAGCTCGCGCACCGTGGAGTGACGCGTAGCGTGCGGCAGCTCGATCACCGTTCCTGCAAAGGTCGGCAGCGTATTCGCGAAGCGGTTATACCCGTAGACGCGGGCCACTTCTTCAACCAGGTCGATCTCACGTTCAAGGTCAAGCCGCCAGCTCGGAAGCGTGACGCGATAGCCTTCCTTCTCAACCGGCGCGAGCCTACAACCAAGGGCCGTCAGTACCTGCTCAGTCGTTTCTGCGCTGATCCCGTGGCCATCCTCCGTTGTGCCCAGCAGCCGCTTGACCTCCGACACTGCGAGTTGGATCGAAGGCCGTTTCGCCGTCCGTTGTTCGGCTTCCGGAATGACGACGTCGATCATCGGGCCGTCGACACGGCCGCCCGCTTCCAGAATGATCTTTGTCACCAGCGCATTGCCGATCGGCGCTGCGTTGAAGTCGGCGCCGCGCTCAAAGCGGTGCGAAGCATCGGTATGGATGCCATGCCGGCGCGAACTGCGCCGAATGGCCGCTGGATCGAACCACGCCGCCTCGACCAGGATGTTTTTGGTATCCGCCGTGATCATTGAATCCCAGCCGCCCATCACGCCCGCCAGTGCCAGGGCTTTCGCGTCATCGGCGACTACCAGGTCCTCCGTATCGAGCGTACGTTCCGTGCCGTCAAGCAACTTCAGGCGCTCGCCTTTACGCGCGCGGCGGACCACGATCCCGCCCTGCAGCTTGTCCAGATCGAAAGCATGCGTCGGCTGGCCCATGGCAAGCAGGACATAATTCGTCGCATCCACTGCGTTCAATATCTGTTTCTGTTCGAGCAGCTTGAAGCGGCTTGCCATCACACCCGAAGACGACTGTATGTTCACGTCGCGCAGCACACGCGCAGTAAAGCGTCCGCACAGCTCCGGGGCTTCGATGCTGACGGTTGGTGGTGCGCTCGCGCGGGTCTCAGCAGCGAGACCTGCGCCACCCGGATTCCCGTCAAGTGGCGCAAGCGTGAGGCCGTAGATAGCAGCGGCCTCGCGAGCGACGCCGTAGTGGTTCATTGCGTCGACACGGTTAGTCGTGATGTCCGTCTCAAACAACGAGCCGTTGCCTGGGCCAAGATCGAAGACGCCTTCGACAGCAATGCCGCGCAGCGTCAGGTCATCGGCAAGCTGACCATCTGGAACGTCGAGCCCGGGAAGATAATCGCGCAGCCACTGGGTAAGAAGCTTCACGCGAACTGCTCCAGAAACCGCACATCCCCCGAGTAGAACTGCCCTATGTCGGAGACGCCGTACTTCATCATGGCAATCCGATCCACTCCCATGCCAAAGGCGAAGCCGGAAATCTTCTTACTGTCGTAGCCCGGCTGTTTTTGCGCCACAAAGCCGAAGACTGCCGGGTCGACCATGCCGCAGCCCAACAGCTCAATCCACCCCGAATGCTTGCACTTCTTGCAGCCCTTGCCGCCGCAGAAGATGCAGGAGATCTGCACATCCGCGCTCGGTTCCGTGAAGGGAAAGAACGACGGGAAAAAGCGGGTCTTGACGCTCGACCCGAAGAAGGCCTTCATCGCGAAGTCGAGCGTTCCTTTCAGATCGCTGAAGGTGATATTGGTGTCCACGCACAATCCTTCCACCTGGTGGAAGACAGGCGAGTGCGTAGCGTCCGCGGCATCATTGCGGTGCACCTTGCCTGGAATCACCATCCGCAGCGGCGGCGCCTGCTGCTCCATCGTGCGAATCTGTACCGGCGAAGTATGCGTGCGCATCAGCAATCGGTCGCGCAGTGGCTTGCGCTCCTGGTTGGCGATGACCAGCGTATCCTGCGTATCCCGCGCCGGATGGTTCGGGGGAAAGTTCAGCGATTCGAAATTGTAGTAGTCGGTCTCGACTTCTGGCCCGATGCCCACCGAGTAGCCCATCGACTGAAACACCGCAACCACTTCATGCATCGTCTTGATCAGCGGATGTTCCGCACCCAGCAGCCGACGCGTGCCTGGCAGCGTAATGTCGATCGTCTCTAACGGATCAAGGACCGTACCCGCATGCGACGCGCGATCAAGCAATCCCTCGACCCGCGTCTTCAGTACATTGAAGCGCTGACCGATACTTCTTCGAGCTTCCGGCGGAGCAGACTTCAGCAGCGCATCACTTACTGTTTTAAGACGGCCCTGCTTCCGGCCTAACCATTCCAAACGGAACTGCTCAACCCCATCAGCACCGGAAATCTGTTGCGCCGAGTGTTCGAGCTCCTGGTTCAGTGCTGCAAACGACGCGTCCAGCTCTTCTTCGCTATAGCCGGGCACGGTGGTCCTTGAGGTCTATCTGTGTTTCTGCTCGCATGTGTCCTAAAAGGGTAAACCAGATACACATGCAGTGAAAGCGCAGCGGCGTTCCAGCAGCGCCGCCGCCCGGCCAGCCTGCGCACCACCACCTAGGAATGTTCGGCCTTAGATCCCTGTGCCGTCAGTTCTTCGAGCACCTGCCGGGTCTGCTTCGGCAAATGGTAGCTTTCCTCTTCTGAAGGAAAGCTACGCGCCTCCACATCCCTGCGGTAAGCACTCACTGCCTCGCGAAACAGGCCGGCCGCGTCAGCATATTGCCGCACGAACTTCGGCTTGTGCGAAAAACTCAGGTTCAGCAGGTCATGCAATACCAGGATCTGGCCATCGCAATCCGGCCCCGCGCCAATGCCGATCGTCGGGACCGATAACTCGCTGGTGATCCGTCGAGCCACTTCGCGAGGCACGCCTTCCAGTACTACCGCGCAGGCCCCCGCTTCCTCCAGAGCCAGCGCATCCTGCCGCAGATGTTCGATCGCATCCAGCGTCTTACCCTGTACCTTGTAGCCGCCCATTTTATGCACCGACTGCGGCGTCAGCCCGAGATGCCCCACAACAGGAATCTCTGCTTCCACCAGCCGCCGTACCAGCTCCGCCCGGCCGCCTTCAATCTTCACTGCCTCTGCCCCGGCCTCTTTGAGGAAACGCGCAGCATTAGCTACGCCCCCTTCCATAGAAACGTGGTAGGAGCCATACGGCATGTCCGCGACCAGGAAGGCTCGCTTCACCGCCCGGCGCACAGCGCGTGTGTGGTGCAGCATCTCGTCAACCGTCACGGCCAGCGTACTGTCCAGGCCCATCACTACCATCGCCAGCGAATCGCCCACCAGCACCATGTCAATGCCGGCTTCGTCCACCAGCCGCGCCGTCGCATAGTCATACGCCGTCAGCGCCGAAATCGGTTCGGCATGCAGTTTTTTATCGAGGAGGGAAGCAGCGGTAACTTTGGCCGGCGCAGGGTTGGTCGTCGACACACCTGCTACATCAGCATTGCGGAAATGCGGAACACTCATCTGGTCGTCTCCAGTGCAGCTCCCCCGGATCCATCAACCCGTCAGGATGCCACCTGCTCCCCTCGACTATACGCTTCAACCGCAAAAGCGGTCACCCGCCTCAAGCTACCGTTTTCCTAACCCAGCACGAGCGACGGCCCACCCGCCAGCAGTGAAGTTGAACTCTCCGAGGTAGCCACCGGAACGTAATACTCCGTCCCCCGCACCGGCTGCTGAAGCCGGGAAAGCACTGCCTGCAGATCCGCAGGATTATTCACAAAATCAATCTCCGATGTATCCACCACCAGCAGGTTCCCACCCGCATAGTGCGCGAAAAAGTGCTCGTATGAAGCCGCCACCTGCTCGATATACTCCTCGCTGATCTCGCGCTCCTCCGGCAGGTTCTTCCGCATCAGCCGCTGCTTCAGCACCTCCGGCGTCGCCTTCAGATACACCACCAGTTCAGGCTGCGGCAGCCGCGCATGGATCGGCTGATAGAACCGGTTGTAGAGTGCCAGTTCTGTATCCGTCAGGTTCAAGCAGGCGAAAATCTTGTCTTTTTCAAAGATGTAATCGACCACCACCACGCCCTCAGGCGGAAGCGCCTGCAGTTGCTGCGCCCGGGCCTCCAGGAACCACATCTGCGCGGCGAAGGCCGTAGCCTCTCCGGCATAAAACCTGTCGAGGAACGGGTTTCCATTCGGCTCGGCTACGTGGACGGCGCCCAGGCTTTCCGCCAGCGCCCTGGCCAGCGAACTCTTACCTACACGGATGGGTCCTTCAAACGCAATCGAACGGGGAACTGTATGCAACGACATCAGCACTGCCTCCAGGGGAACGGATCGAAGACAAATTAAGGCGAATAAAAAACGAACATATCATGCCGCGAGTGCACAGACTTCTTCTGCTTACGATTATGTTCCAAAATGGCTGGATTCCGACGCGCATCCATTGTGGGACGCGCCGCCACAAGAGAAACTGCTGCTAACCCAATGCGTGCACTAAACTAGCCAGGTATGTATCTGCCTTTCCTGATGTGCGGCGGCGCAGTCACCCTGGCAGCGGGTGGCTATCACTACGCCGCCATGTGGCCGGAATCGCAGATCTTCGGTCCCACCCTCATCGCCGGAACGGATGCGGCGGAACTGGCCTTGACCTACGACGACGGTCCCAACGACCCATACACCCTGCAACTGCTCGAAGTCCTGGCCCGTTATAACGTGCAGGCTACCTTCTTCATGATCGGCAACTTCGCCCGCCGCCACCCTGACCTGGTCCGCTCCGTCCGCAAGGCCGGCCATCTCGTCGGCAGTCACACCATGACGCATCCTCACCTCATGTATTGCTCGAGCGCCCGCATCCGTGCAGAAATCCTGGACGCGAATGCACTTCTGGAAGACATCCTCGGCGAGCCGGTACACTTCTTTCGGCCGCCCTTTGGATCGCGCCGCCCGGAGGTTCTGCGTGTCCTCCGCGAAGCCGGCCTGACCCCGGTCATGTGGAACGTAACCGGTTTCGACTGGAGTGCCAAGTCCGCGCGTGCCATTGAAATTCGCGTGGAGCGCGGCATCGTCCATAATCAGAACCGCAACTACAGTACGAACGTCCTGCTGCATGACGGCGGCCATCTCAAGATGGGCACGGACCGCCGGCGTACCGTCTCCGCCACGGCGACCCTGCTCGGCACCATTCCCCGCACCGGCATGCACCTGGTGACCGTCGATACCTGGATGCACGCCTTCCATCAACGGCAAAGCCAACGCGCAGACAGCCTCCACGCCCCCGGCAACAGCCAGGAAGCTGAATATCCGTTTGCCGCCGGTACCGGCATCGGCTCGGACTTCAGCGATCGCGATCCCCGCGAGCCACACGCTACCCCTGGTCCGCATCCAGCCTTCGGCCCGTCGGAGCAGCCCATCCACATTGCAGGCGACCTCTCCGGCGTCACCATTCCCCTACCCGGGAAAGCCCCACCTGCGCGCGCTGATTGAAAAGTACTTTCTCCCAATGACGAATCATCAACTGCCACCTGCTCTTGTCATCCCGACCGAAGCGTAGCGCAGTGGAGGGATCTGCTTGTGCAACATCTTTCCCCCACCGGATCCATGGGTCAGAGGGAGTACAACCCCGGCATCCAGCCCTCACCTTGCTCTCGTCCACATCCTGGCCCGATCACGTCAGACTCGAAAACAGCGATTGTCCAATCACTTGATATACCAGGGAACATTAATGACCACGATCCGCTGATTGCCCTTGACCAGCAGGTAGAGCTTCAATGCTTGCGCGCGATGGTTATGTAACAGGTTCTGGTACCAGCGCTTCACGACGAGTTCCGGCACCAGGACAGCGATCTGGCGATGAGTATTCTGCTTTTCCAGGTCGAGCACATACTCCACAATAGGCGAAACGATAAACCGGAAAGGGGAACGCAGCACCACCAGTTCAGGCACAGGCAGGTTAGCGGCCTTCAGCGGCGCTTCGATATTTTCACGCCAGACCTTCTTGAAGGTCCCGCCCTGTTCATCCTCTTCCCGCTCTTCTTCATCGGTATGCGTATCAACATGCACTGCGTGGATATCGCTCGAAAGCATCAGCGCGAAACGGACCGCCTTCTCGGAAATGCGAGACCAGCGATCAATCGGCAACACCACCAGCGGTGGATTGATATATGTGGTGTCGCAGGCATCCAGTTTTTCAGTCTCTCGCGTGATGGTGTTGTAGTGTTGCTTCACCTTGAACATGGTGAAGATCAGCAGCGGAATCAAGAGGGCTGTGATCCAGGCTCCATCCAGAAACTTGGCGACGAGCACCACGATTGAGGTAATTCCTGTGGCAACGGCGCCCAGTCCATTTACCAGCGCGTATTTTTCCCAATGTGGACATTTCACACGGCGCCAGTGCACCACCATGCCCGCCTGCGACAACGTGAAAGCAGTAAAAGCGCCAATCGCGTAAAGCGGGATCAACCGATCCGTGACGCCGCGAAAAATGATCAGCAACACCGCCGTCAGCCCGATCAGGGCATAAACGCCATGCGAATACAACAGCCGCCGGCCACGCACAATAAAGACATGCGGCAGGTAGTCGTTCATGGCGATGGCGCGCGTGAGCCGCGGAAAGTCAGCAAAAGCGGTGTTGGCAGAAAGCGAAAGTACCAGCAGAATGGAACCAATGCTGACGTAGTAAAACCAACCCCGACCGGTAACGGCGCTCAGCAGCATGGACAAAACGCTCTGATAGTTCGCCCCGTTTGGATCGGTCGCTCCCACTCCGTACGCGCGGCAAAGCAGCGCGATGCCGGCAAGCAGAACGATCAGCGTGGCAATAATCACGGTCAGCGTCGTCTTGGCTGTTTTCGTATTCGGATTACGGAAGGCTGTGACACCATTACTGACCGCTTCCACACCCGTCATCGCAGTACAGCCGCTCGAAAAAACTTTCAACAGCAGCCACCATGACAGGGCTGTCGCCGTTGCTTTCGGCAATAACGGCGGCGCCACAACCGGGGTCGGGTGGCCACCGCTCAGCACTGCCTTGGTTAGACCAATGCCAATCAAAGCAAGCAGGGCGCCGATAAACACGTAAGTCGGTAGCGTAAAGACCACGCCCGAATCGCGTACCCCGCGCATGTTGACGATGCTCAGGATCAACAGGATCAGGAGGCAAATCCCTAACGTGTGTGCCTGCAGTTTGGGCAGCGCCGACACCAGGGCCCCGACACCGGCGGAGATGCCGACCGCGGCAGTCAGGACGTAATCGATCATCAACGCCGCGGCCGAGAGCAGCCCGATATGCGGACCAAGATTTTCCGACGCGACCGTGTACGAACCGCCGCCGTTCGGATACGCGTCAATCGTCTGGCGATACGAAAAGTAAACGATGATCAGCAGCGCCAGGATCGCGGCAATAATCGGAACAATGTAGTGAACGCCCGCCAATCCCAGCGGGATCAGTAAGGTCAGTGCTGCTTCAGGGCCGTATGCGGCAGAACTGAGTGCATCCAGACCAAAGATAGGAACGCCCGAAACAGGGCCAACCTGTTCCGCGCCCTCTTCTGAAGTCGCAAGGGGCCGGCCAAAAAGTAGATCGAGTATCGCCATAAGTCTAGTAGCTGCTGCTCACTTTCGTGTATACGATGCACTCTGCACCACCTTACGGCATCCCTCATCAAAATTGATAAGCGCTTGGCCCGACGGCCTTGGCCGTGAACGTAGTATTCATGGCTGCGCCGGCGGTGCCGGGTTGCTTTCGTAATACTGGTGAAGCACCTCGAACGCCGCCTTCTTCTGGCCCTGGTCCGAAATCAATCCTTTGCGATTAAAGTCGTCCTGGACACCTGGAAGTTTCCTCACCGGCGAACGAAAGTCCACCAGCACCCACGGCGTCATCCCCGCTAGAAAAGGCATCTTCTTAAACATGGCAAGCTGTTCGCGGAAAAGATTGGCCTGGAACTCCTCGGTAAACTTTTCAGTCGCTGTTCCATGCAGCCCGGCCTTTGCACCCGCTCCGAACTCACTGGCAATCACCGGCTTGTCAAACGGGTCCTGCCACGAAGTGGTGCGCAAATCCTCCGGTTTGCCCGAGTACCAGCCGATATATTCATTCAAACCGATCACGTCCAGATACTTACCCAGTGGATCATCGAGGATAATGCTCTTGCCGCCGCCCGCCGCATCGGTAACATGCGGCAGCAGGGCAGCTGTAATCAGCCGCGTCGCATCCTGCAAACGCGCCTCCTCAGCAAGTCGATGAATGAAGTCAGTCCGCGCATCACTGATCGGCGTTTCATTCGCCATCGACCACAGGATGATCGATGCCTTGTTTCGATCGCGGCGAATTTCTTCATCCAGCTGCTCTTTTGCCGCTTGGTAGGTGCCGGCATTCTCCCACTGAATCCCCCAGTACACCGGGTTCTCTGACCAGACAAGAATGCCCATCTTGTCCGCCAGTCGCGTCATTCGTTCATCATGCGGATAATGCGCCAGCCGTACGAAGTTCGCATCAAGTTCGCGCGCCCATCCCAGAAGCGTCTCCGCATCCTTCTCCGAGTAAGCGCGCCCCGACCGGTAGGGCGCCTCGCCATGGATGCAGACGCCGCGAAGAAAAATAGGCTTGCCGTTCAACAGCACCTGGTCGCCCTTGACCTCGACCGTGCGGAAGCCAATTTCGTCTTCGAGCGTATCGCTCCCGGCCTTCAACTCAACTTTGTAGAGCTTAGGCGTCTCCGGAGACCACCGCTTCAGCCCCGTCGCCTTGATCGAGAATGTAGCCTTCCCGCTCTCATCCGTCTGCGCACTCTGGTCAACCTTCAGCTCTGGGATCTTGACCGAAACACTTGTCCCCGCGCTCGCTCCCGCGACATGCACATAACCTGCAATGGTGTCATGCGCCGACCCGCTGCCCTCCCGCTGCAAGGCCAGGCCATAATCATCGACAAAGGTATCCGGCACTTCGATCAGCGAAACATCCCGCGTCAACCCGCCGTAGTTCCACCAGTCCGTTTTCAATGTGGGAACACGCTCGGCTCTCCGCGTGTTCTCGACAGCAATCACGATTGAATTGGTATTCTCCTTCAAAGCTTTGGTTACATCGCAATCAAACTGTGTAAAGCCGCCCTCGTGATCACAAACGTGCCGGTCATTCACGAAAATCGAAGCTTTGTAGTTCGCCGCACCCACATGCAGAAATACCTTGTTGCCGGCCTTGGCATGGTAGTCGACCTCCCGCTCGTACCACAGCAGGCCTTCGTAGTAATACAGTTGCGGCGTCTGCGTATTCCAGTCCCCCGGCACCTTGATCGTTGGCGACTTTGAGAAGTCATATTCCACCAGCGGGCCGCCAAGGGTAAAACGCTTATCTGCCGCATAGCCCTTCAGGTCGGCGGTATCGTAATTTGATCCCCAGCCATTGCGATACGGATCAACAATGTAATGCCAGTCGCCGTTCAGACTGGTAGCCCCTCGGTGGTCCGCATCGACCAGCAGTTTGGTCTCCTGCGCTCGAACCAGTGGGGAAATCAACACGCAGCACAGTACGAGCGACAGAAATCTCATCACGGAACGCCTCCTGAAACACTTCCATCTTAACCCTCGAAACACTTCTGTACGGAAGCACCCTTGACGCGCAATAAATGCTTCGACCTAGTCCGAATTACCTGAAGGTGTAGAGCGAAGATACGATGAACATGGGCCTTTTCGCCATCAAAAGGCCCAGTATATCCAGCCAGAAACACACACCATAGCATCAGGTAATTTGCGCTAGTCAGACAAGACCATGCAGAGGGGAGCATCCCGCTACTGCGAGATAGATGACTCGGCAAGTGTTTCGCGAGGGCGCGTCGACAAGCCCCGCAGGATGGCTGCCCTCGCAGGCGTCTCAAAATAGCGGAAGCTCAGCACACTTAGGCCGATAGCTGCCCCGAGATACAGCACAAAAAATGTATGGGAAGCCCGCATGTGCAACGCCATCAGAAGTTCATAGAACGGCGCATGAATCAGGTAAAGACCGTAGCTGCTCTCACCCAGGACAACCAGCCACTTCACCGTGAAGACTTTTTCAATCATCCTGTTGCCGCTGCCGAAACCAAGAATGATCAAGAGGAAAATTACCGCCGCGACGGCATCGTGTACGCGAGCGAATGGCAGCGAAGCTTTCCATTCAGTGAAGGCGGCAAACAACACGACAGACACCGCCGCAACCACGCCGCCCCACCGCACCAGCCACCGGCTTCCAGTTTGCGATTGAAGTAAAGCTGTATGGAATTTCACCAGGACGATGCCGATGACGAAAAGGTTCAACTCGAAAAGCGGCATCACGCGGGGAACGATCGCGTACCTGGGCCACTGTTCACCGCCGACAAGAATCCCCCAGCTCGCCACAAACCATGTCGCACCGATCGCCATCGCGCCGCCCGTCGAACGCTTCCAGAGAAAATAGCCAAGCGTCGGAAATACCGCGTAGAAGAATGTTTCCGCCGAAATCGACCAGCTTGGATAGTTCAGCGCTCCGAGCTGCGGGACCCAGTGCTGCAGCAGCAATGCATGCGCAGTGAAGGTCGCCGCCGTCCCTAACCCAGCCTTCATCAGACCCATGCGTGGCAGCCGCGCCATCAAAAGTCCCGGCACACTGACAACAATGGTGACCAGGTAAAGCGGGTAAATGCGCGCCAAACGCGACACGTAGAATCGCCTGTGATCTACTCGCTCGCCTCGACGCAGGTATACGTAACCAAGGATGTATCCTGAAAGCACAAAGAAGAAAAAGACCGCGACCGCACTATAGCCAACCACTGGAAGGATCCACCGGTTCTGCGACGCGGCAGGAAAGGATAAGCCGAAATAATGATGAAAGACGATGGCCACCGCGGCAAAAAAACGCAGCGACGTAAGCGGAAGCACCTTCTCTGGGTTAGCCATGCGCGGCAGGAAATCCATTTACCCGCGAAATTGCGGAGAATGGCGAAAGGCATTCGCGCGCTGAAATTCCTCGCGGAGCTCAGGAGTTTTCAGATGCTCCCGCAAATGCGTCAGCCTTTGCTCAAGCGCTGCGATGGCTCCGCCGATCGCGTCCGCATTGGTATGCGCTACATCCCTCCACATGGAGTAGGGGCTTGCGCCGAGCCTGGTCATTTCGCGCAGCGCCCGCCCGCCGATCGCCCGCATATCTTCCGCTTCACCAAAGTGGTCTTCATAGAGCGCACTCAGCGCCGTCGCAAGCATCTGCGGCATGTGGCTCACCCAGGCGCAGAGTTCGTCGTGGCGTCCCGCCTCCAGGTCGAGCGTGCGCGAACCAAACTTCTCGACCCATCCGCGCCACTCTGCTTCGAGCGGATGCGGAGCACTGTCCGGTTGCGGTGTAAACAGCCACACGCTTCCACGGAAAAGCTTCGCCTCGGCATGCTCCACTCCAAAAACTTCTTTGCCTGACATTGGATGGCCGCCCAGAAAACCGGCCCCGCCACGATGAGCAAACAGTGCTTGCGCCTTCACCACCATGGGATGCTTCACACTGCCGACATCCGTCAGCAGCTGGTGCGACTGCAGCACCGGCGCAAGTCGGTCCATCCATTCAAGAATGGTGAAAACCGGTCCAGCCAGCAGCACCAGGTCCGCCGCCACAGCCGCCGCCACCGGATCGTCCGCGATCTCCGTGATCGCTCCCCGCTCGAGGGCCTTGTGGACCTCGCCGTGGTCCTTGTCCCAGCCGAGAATAGCGCCGGAAAATTTTCCTTCGCGCAGCGCCATTCCAACGGAGCCCCCAATGAGCCCCGTCCCTAAAATGGCAATGTTGCGCATGGGCATGAGCTAGGCAATACTCCGGTCGACTGCAGGCGCAAGGACTCTCAGGTCATCCATCAACTTCGAAAACTGTTCAGGATACAGAGACTGTACTCCATCTGAAAATGCCTTGTCCGGATTCGGATGCACCTCGATCAGCAGCCCATCACAGCCGGCCGCCACCGATGCTTTCGCCATCGCCGCCACCTTGTCGCGAATACCAATGCCATGCGACGGATCAGCCACTACCGGAAGATGCGAAAGCTGCTTCATTACCGGGATAGCGGAAATGTCCATCGTGTTGCGCGTATACGTTTCAAACGTCCGAATGCCGCGCTCGCACAGCATCACGTCGTAGTTGCCGCCGGACAAAATATATTCGGCCGAAAGCAGCACTTCTTCGATCGTTGCCGCGATCCCGCGCTTCATCACCGCAGGCTTGCGCACCTGCCCGATCTCGCGCAGCAGGTTGAAGTTCTGCATGTTGCGTGCGCCGATCTGGAAGCAATCGACATACGGCAGCATCAATTCGATCTGCGAAATCTCCATCACCTCGCTGATGATCAGCAGGCCCGTCTCATCGCCTACTTCGCGCAGCAGCTTCAGACCTTCCAGCCCCATCCCTTGAAAAGAGTAGGGGGACGACCGGGGCTTGAAGGCGCCCCCGCGCAGAAACTTTGCGCCCGCTGACTTCACCTGCCTGGCTGAAGTAAAAATCTGCTCGCGTGATTCCACGGAACAGGGTCCGGCCATCACGATCACTTCTTTGCCGCCCACTTCGACGCCGTTCGGAAATTTGACAATCGTCCCTTCAGGACGAAAGCTGCGATTCACCAGCTTGTACGGCGAAGAAATCCGGTGCGCATGCGCCACACCCGCCAGCAGTTCAAACTCCTTGTGGTCAAACGCAATCGGTTTGCCAACGGCTGCAAGAATCGTCTGCACCGCGCCCGTCGTGCGATGCACGTTGAAACCAAGATCGACCAGCTTCCCGATAATGTTCTGGATCTGCTCCTCTGTCGCGCTCTCCTGCATTGCTACGATCATGCTTTGTTTCCTGTCTCCGGAGCTTCACCGGGCGTTGTGGCACTACGCGATGCCAGCTCATCTCTCTGCAAGGCCCGCATCACGTCAATGATGCGTTCATAAATATGCACCAGTTCAAGATCGGGCAGCGGCCCGGGATTGTGTGAACGCACATTCTCAAAGATGGTCTTCTCCCGTTGCGGTTCATACACCGGCAGCGAGGTCTCGCGTTTCAACCGGCCGATCTCCTGCGCGGCGCGCGCCCGTTCACTGATCAGTTCAACCAGCTTGCGATCCAGGTCATCTATTTTCTGCCGGAAATGTTCAATGTCCATCTGTCTTTCCTCACTGCGGGCATACGGCCGCGCAGTCTTTCGCATGGATGAGGATACCTGTGCAGACTATCTGTTGAAGCAGATGGCTGCAATGTGGAAGGTTGTGCTCAGGATGAAGCTTGGGCCAGCGCCGGAGCAGGGCGCAGGCCCTGGATAAATCGCGCGATCGCTTGCGGAGCCTCCGCCGGCGTCGATTGTTCAATCAACGCAACAATGGCGCTCCCAATCACTGCTGCATCTGCGTACTCGCCCACAGCGGCAACATGGGCCGCGTGCGAAACGCCAAATCCCAGCGCGACAGGCAGCCTGGTATAGCGCCGGATCCTCTGCACCAGCTCTTTTGCATCCGTCGCGAGCGTTACCTGCGTGCCCGTGATGCCCGTCCGCGAAATGGCATAAACGAACCCCTCGCTGGCTTCGGCAATCGCCTTCAGCCTTGCATCGGGACTGGTCGGCGCAGCCAGAAAAACAGGCTTCAGCCCGGCGCGATGCATGTTGTCAAGATACTCGCCCTGCGCTTCTTCAACCGTGATGTCTGTCACCAGCACGCCGTCTACACCAGCCGCGGCGGCATCACTGCAAAAGCGCGCAAGCCCATAACGCAGGATCGGGTTCAGATAGCTGAAGATGACCAGGCCACTCTGCGGACGTTCGCGCCGCAACTCGGCCGCAAGCACCAGCACATCCGCCAGCCGCGTACCGTTGACCAGAGCACGTTCGCTCGCGCGTTGAATCACCGGGCCATCCGCCAGGGGATCGCTGAAGGGAACGCCAAGCTCCAGCACATCCGCGCCCGCATCAATCGCCGCCAGCGCAATCGCCCTGGTAGCGGCAACGCTCGGGTCACCTACCGTTAGATAGATAACCAGTCCCGGCTTGTGTTCGAAACGGATCGGCATTGGTATTAAGCCTTGGACTCGCCAACATTTTCTGCATGCACAGCGCCGCTGTGGTTCGCACCGGCAAGGTGCAGTTCACGCGCGATGATGCCCATGTCTTTATCGCCGCGCCCTGAAAGATTCACAATCAGTATGGCATCCTTCGCCATGCCCGGCGCAATGCGGATGCACTCCGCTACCGCGTGCGCGGTTTCAAGCGCGGGCACAATGCCTTCCGTTCGCGACAGCGTCACCACCGCGTCGAGCGCCTCTTTGTCGGAGGCGGAAACATATTCCGCACGCCCCTCATCATGCAGCGCAGCATGCTCTGGCCCGATCGAAGGATAGTCGAGACCTGCCGACACAGAATGCGTCAGCGAAACCTGTCCGGCCTCATCCTGCAGCACATAAGAGTACGTCCCCTGCAAGACCCCGGGAACACCGCCTCCCTGCTTCAGGAAACGCGCCGCATGCTCACCTAGACCGTCGCCACGGCCACCGGCTTCGACGCCAATCAGGCGAACACTCTTGTCCTTAATGAATTCGTAGAATGCGCCGATTGCATTCGAACCGCCGCCCACGCAGGCAATCATCGCATCCGGCAGGCGTCCTTCTTTCTCAAGAATCTGCCGCCGCGCTTCTTCACCGATCACGCGATGGAAGTCGCGCACCATGGTCGGGTACGGATGCGCGCCAAGCACGCTGCCCAGCAGGTAATGCGTCGTGCGCACGTTCGTCACCCAGTCGCGCATCGCTTCGTTGATAGCGTCCTTGAGGGTCTTCGAGCCGCAGGTCACGGAACGCACATCCGCGCCCAGCAGGCGCATGCGGTAGACATTCAACTCCTGCCGGCGCATGTCTTCCTCGCCCATGTAGATGACGCATTCCATCCCGAACAGCGCGCAGGCTGAGGCGGTTGCTACACCATGCTGGCCTGCACCCGTCTCGGCGATGATGCGCTTTTTGCCCATGCGCTGCGCCAGCAATCCCTGGCCTACAGCGTTATTTATTTTGTGCGCACCGGTGTGTAGAAGGTCTTCGCGCTTCAGGTAAATTTTTGCGCCGCCAAGTTGCTTCGTCAGGCGTGAGGCATAAAACAGCGGCGTTGGCCGACCGGCAAAATCTGCCAGCAGGGAATTCAGTTCAGCATGGAAAGCCGGGTCCACTTTCGCTGCTTCATACGCCAGCTCCAGTTCCTCAAGCGCAGCCATCAGCGTCTCCGGCACGTAGCGTCCGCCATAGGCGCCGAATCGGCCAACCTTCTCTGCTGTCTGACCAGCTCCTGCTACCTGGGTGCGTTCACTTACCGGTATGCTCTCTGCCGTTGCCATCCTCTGCCCTCTTCTTCCACACTACGCCTGCATGTTCAAGCTGCAGGGGCCGCCTGCCGAACGACGTGATTGCCTTTTGCAGAGCGAATAAAATCCTCTACACGTTGCTGATGCTTGCGGCCGGGTGCCGCTTCAACGCCGGTCACTACATCCACGCCCCATGGTGACAATGTCTTCACAGCCTCTTCAACATTCAGCGGATCAAGCCCGCCCGCAGCGATCATCCGCACCTTGCCCGCAGCCCATCGGAACGCCATCGCACCCGCCGTCCAGTCCCACCGCTGGCCGGTTCCGCCGGCGCGCGTGGCAGAACGCGTATCCACCAGAATGGCGTCAGCGCTTTCTGCAGCCGCCTCCAGCTGTTCCTGCAGCGTGTCATCGAACGTCAACACGGAAACGATCTTCGTCGTTTCCGCATGCAGGGCCATAAAACGTCGACGCAGTGTTTCAGCCAGGCGCGACGCACGCGGCGAATGCAGTTGCACACCGCACAGCCCGGCTTCTAACACCGTGCGGATAATCTCATCTGCACTCTCATCCACAAACACGCCGTAAGTTTGCGCATTGTGCGGCAGGTGCGGCACCATGCGCCTCACCTGCTGCAGTGTCACCTGGCGCGGACTGGCAGCAAACACAAATCCCAGTGCATCCGCCCCGGCCTCAAGCGCCTGTTGCGCATCGTCAATATTGGTGTTGCCGCAAATCTTTACCCACATACGCTACGCTCTTCCCACGGTCAGTACAGGTGCCAGCAAGCGGGCAAGTGCTTCGCCCGGAAAAGGATCACGCATCAAAGACTCGCCAACCAGGAACGCATCGAACCCGACAGTGCGCAGGCGCAGCAGGTCATCAGTCGTGTGGATGCCGCTTTCCGCCACTAGGACAGCATCCGCCGGCAGAAACTCACGCAGCGCGAAGGACGTATCAAGGTCCACCTTGAACGTCTTCAGATCACGATTGTTGACGCCGATTGCTTCACAGCCCAGACCACGAATGCGATCCGCTTCTTCCGCGGAATGCACCTCGCATAAAACGTCGAGACCGTGATCACGCGCCGTGTTGCGGAAGTCCAGCAGTTCAGCGTCCGACAGAATCGCCGCAATCAGCAGGATGGCATCGGCCCGGTTGGCGCGCGCCTCCAGGATCTGAAATTCATCCACGATAAAGTCTTTGCGCAGGCAGGGCAGGCTGGTCGCCGCCGAGGCCTGTCTCAAATTTTCAAGACTACCCTGAAAGAACGGCACGTCCGTCAGCACGGACAAGGCGGCAGCACCACTCGCTTCCAGCTGCGGAGCCAGGATGCCGGCGTCAAAGTCTTCACGAATTAAACCCTTGGACGGCGAGGCCTTTTTGAGCTCCGCGATGATGGCCGGCCCGGCCACGGCGCGCTCCCGCAAGTGTCGGCTGAAGCCACGCGGCGTATGCTCCGCCGCCGCGCACTCGAGAGCCGCGATCGACGTCGCAGCTTTCCGCTCCATCAGGTCGGCCCGCGTCTGTTCCACTATGCGATCGAGGTGTGTGCCCATCTGCTTTCAAGTATAAAGCCAACCGGAAACCCAACTGTACAGGGCTCCTCTTTGACGCAAACCAGCCAGGGGCGGGACTTCAATTGCCATAATGACTCAATTGAAGGGGCGTGACTTCATTGGCCATAAAGACCCACTCCGCAATGAAGGGGCGTGACTTCATTGGCCACAATGACC
>CAZZXL010000060.1:0-24634 GCA_964658035.1 uncultured Acetobacteraceae bacterium | reverse complement strand
GGGTCAAATATGGAGGCCGGTCGGGTCAAATATGGAGGGTTTTATAGCTGTGGATAAGTGCCGGTCGGGTGAAATATGGAACCTGGTCGCCTGGTCAGAACCTCAGTTCCATGGTGTTAAACTCGTGGCCCATGGGACGTAAATTGCTGTTGCTTTGTGTGTTTTCTACAGTCGCTTTAGCTCAGACCACAACAGTCAAGCAACCGCCCCTTTACTTTGGCGTGTCCCCTGACGACTTCTCAGGCACCGGAAGATGGATACCGTCTAATTCAGCAGAAAAAGCCGCCTTTCCTAGCGAAACTCAGATTGACTGCGATCGGCGAACCAGCACGTGCGTTGAAGCCACAGCAGAGTATTTTTACGGCCATCCGCACGTAAACCTTGATTATTTCGAGGTGTTGAAATGGAGCGAAGACGGAATTATTGCCTCGTCTTCGAATGGAATTTGTATGGTCCGGACGGTTCAAATCACGTTCGCCACCAAGGCCATTTCAGGCACTGACACTGTGAAAAAGCTCGATGCTGGCAAAAAGGGTGCTTGTACGACCCTCGGAGCCAGTAAGGACGCCTCGGACACTTTCGTTATCAAGAATTCGGCGCGCTGGTTGGCCGATCCCTACGGAGAAAGCCTCGCGAAATAGGCCCATTGGTCGGGTGAAATATGGAGGTTAAGCGGTTCAATCTACTACCTTTAGGCCGCTGAGCAGGTCAGAAACGTATTCGCTTCCGATCGGCGATAGTCCACCGTCACCACGTTTCGGCCGTTTCGCCGCCGCTGCTGACGCTTGCAGCATGCGTTTTTCCTGGGCAATCCTCTTTGCCCGTTGTACCTTTCGCTCGATGTGCCGCCCCTGCGATTTGCTAGGCTCCTTGACGATCGTGACCCTGTCCTTCTTGACCGTAGCCGTCCAGCCGATCGTTTCGAGTTCGCCTAGAGCCTCCTTCGCATACTCCTTGAAGTGCTTTAGCTCGGCAGAACTGCCGGTCATCTTGTGCAGGAAAGCGATGCTGACAGGGAACGGCGCGGCATGTGTCGAAAAATAGCTGTGCATCCACAGCGCGAGCGGTTTTCCCTTTAGTTTCCGTCGTTGCTGCCATTCCAGTTGTGTGTAGCTGGCGTGGGCAAATAGCTTGAGGATCTCCGGCCGGAATGTGACGTGAAATCGTCTCGTCTCTTTGTCGCGCGTATAGGAGGAAATCAGGCTGCCGCGATATACCGCCCGGTCGCTATCGACCTCGACCCTGCAATCCTGCTGGCGATCAAGGCTCTGGTCTAGGTCTTCGTAATTGCCGGGACTGTCTGTCCGGCCGATCGCTCTTAGAAATTCTGCGCCCTCGAAAACGCATTCGGTCCCGAGTGGTTGTGTGCTTGCCCGGTGAGTGGCCTCGAAAAAGACATCGGCGTCGTATTGGTTCAATTGAACGCCTGCGAACCGGATATCTATACCGTCCTGGGAAGTGATGCTGACAGTCTCCACCCGCTTGGTAGGCGTTGCTGGCGAGCCAAGCATTTTGCGTTGCTTACTGCTCACGCCAGCGAAAAAAGCGGACCTTAGCAGGGTATTAGGAGCGCCGCGCTTGTCATCGGGCCAGAAAGGTAACTGCACCTGGTTGCTAAGCGCAGGACGTCGTCTGTCGCTGCTCATTGGGCGGTCTCCTGCGTCGTGAATGGGTAGTCGTAGGCGGGTGAGTTGAGAACGCGGTATAGCGTCCTGCGGCCGATCTTAAACAGCGCCGCCACCTTGGCCTTTTCCTCCCCCTGGTCTACCAGCTTGCGGGCGTAGGCTATCTGCTGGGGCGTTAGCTTCTGCTTGCGGCCGAATTTAACGCCGCGCCGCCGTGCTGCCCTTGCTCCGGCTAGCGTTCGTTCGGAAATCATGCTGCGCTCAAGCTCTGCCAGTACGCCGATCATTTGCCACATGGCGCGGCCGGTCGCCGTCTCGGTGTCGATATTCTCCGTCAACGAATGGAACAACACGCCGCGCCCGCGTAGGTCGTCCAGAATAGCGATTAGATCGCGCAGGCTGCGGCCTAGACGGTCCAGCTTCCATACGATGAGGGTATCGCCTGCCTTCAGCGTTTTAAGGCACTTCATGAGGCCCGCACGCTTCGCTGTCGCGCCTGATATGCCCTCATCCTTGAATATAGTTTTGCATCCGGCCGCCTTGAGCGCGTGAAGCTGCAACTCGGGATTTTGTTCATCGGTCGAGACGCGGGCGTAGCCATATTTCATTGTTCGATTATGGCGCTGGATTGTGGCCCATACAAGTGATTGAAATTAGACGGCTCGGCCGATGGGTCAAAACTTACCCTTCGCTACCATTGGCCGTGAAGGGAAGAGTGCACGCACCCGCTTTGAAAATGGATAGCGGAGCAAGCCAAAGAACGATACCCTTCCTCAACGAGGGTCACGAAGGTCATTTGTAAATGTGATGACCCCAAGCTGCAAGCTGCAAGCTGCAGCTAATGATTGTCTGTGGCCGCGCTGTCGAGCTTAGATTGTATTTCTTGTTGTTGTTTGAGCAGCTCTGCATGCTTTGGGATAGTTTCTTCAAAAGAAGAGTGGGCGGAGGCGTATTCGTCGGGGTTTTTTGCCATACCCATAGCGACTTGAGCCGCTTGATTGTCGTGTTCGACTTGAACCAAATCTGCGTTAACTTTTTCAAGCCGTTTGTTCAAATCAGCTACTTCTCCTGCTAGCTGAAGGCTCTTTTCAAAATCTCGGGCCTGATCTGCGTCCACCTTGCTTTGAGCGATTGCTAGTTCCTGCGTCTTCTGCTCAAGTTCAGTGGATTTCTGTTTAAGTTCAATGGATTTCTGATGCACGCCAACAAGCTGGTAGGCGTTGGCAAGAATAGAAAGCGCGAGAGGTACCGCGATCTTCGTTCTATTGAGAAAGCTTGGCTCGGCTAAAGGCTCAGGCAAAGTGCAACCTCCGTAAATCGAGAAGATGTTAGCACTGGAGCTATTGAAGGCCTACTCATCGGAACTACAACATAAAGGACGTTATGTCGACTGGGATCGATCCCTGCGCACTTCAGAGTAGATCAGCAAACGGCCGCAACTCGGCTGCAGTAGCTACGAGTCCATTTCCTGTCAGAATGTCGAGGTATTCATCGGTTGTGTAAGGTGGCTTCTGCAGCCTGCGACGTATCTTCTGAACCGCGCCGCAAAATGCTCCTGGAGCAAGGGTCAGCTGATTGCTGAAGAATTCATCGGGATGCTGGACATCGATTCCGAACGGGGCGAGGGCTACATCAGGAAAATCCTTCAGGTTCTGGGTTACGATCGCGTCACAGCGGCCAGCGATCGCCGCAGCGAGGACGTGACGATCATCGGGATCAGGCAGATGGAGAGAAGGAATCAAGGCTTCATAGCCGGTCACAAGACAATCGCGAGCATTGCTGTCCATCAAATCGCGCGTCCGCTCAAGCTTTGCTCTGTCATGGTGAGGCTCATTACGGATCAGGGCGTCGATCCATTCGCGGTGGATGTCGGCAGTCCATTTCGCGCGAAACAGGTCCGTGAGGGCCAGCTGCAGCAACAGGTCGCGCAGCGGCGCGGGGTAGAGCACATTTGCGTCTAGCAGGGCCGTGTAAGTGCTCACGGAAGTGAATAACCCATCCCTTCTTCCTGAGCCTCCTGGGCGAGCTGGTCCAGAACCTTTTCGCGCGCCTCGTCCGTTCGCCTTCTGTAGGTCATGACATCTTCCATTAGAATTCGCCTGTGTTTACCCACCTTGCGATGTGCAATCGCCCCCTCGGCTAAAAGCTTGATGAGATAGGGGCGGGAGACATTCAATACATTGGCCGCCTGCACGGTGGTGAGTTCGGCGTTTTCCGGAATGATGGAAACCCCATGACCGGCCGCCATCGCTTCCAGGATGTTCATTAGGAGGGCTACGGCACCCGCCGGCAGCTCGAGCGGCTGGTCCTGTTCTGCGTCGAGTACTCGGAAGGAAAGGGACTGATTTCTCCCCTTATACCGGGAAAGCCGCTGCCCGGAGGCGCGGGCGAGGGCCGCATCCTGTGCGTTGGGGGCAGAGCGGTGTTGTACGAAAGCTGACGCGGGCATGGGAACCTCCTGTGATCTCGCCTGAGCGTAGATGCAATAAATGAAATATATGCTTTATCTGCATTTTCCAATAGCTCTTGGGCGGGCAGCAATATACAGTGTGATAAAGGACGTTATCACACATAATGCGTTCAGCTTGAGGGACGTAGATAAGTCTTTATGACGCCTAGCTCCGTAAAACCGCTTCCCGTTCCTGTGTGCTCCATTGTCGGGGATGTACTTGGCAACTTCATTGGCTACCATAAGCCGCTCGAACGCCTCTTTTACGAAGCGGGAGCGGCTGGCGATGTTCCATCTGGGAATTGCGTTAATAAATGCCAGAGCTGGCTCAAGAGAATGCACACCGAAGTTCCGGACCCCGTCGCTGTTCTTGGTAAGGTGCTCGAGGAGTTCATGGAGGTTGATCATGCCTATCAGTCCGAGGGGCAGCTCGCCGGCAGAAAGAATATTACTAATGTTCTAGCCCGGTTCGGGCTTACTTATCACGTCGGCGGATACATATCGGGTGCCACCACATCGATTGCAACAAAGTCCCTTCATCAGGTGCTCAATGGCCGTGATCTTAGCGGTGTAGATAAAGAATTCGAACGTGCCCTGGAAAATGTCGAGAAGGACTCAGCCGCCGCCATTACGGCGGCATGTTCCATTCTGGAGGCTATCTTCAAGGTCTACATCGAAGACAACAGCCTCGAGATGCCGGCTGACCAGAGCCTGAAACCGCTATGGAAGACTACAAGCAAACACCTTGGGCTTGATCCTGCGACGACCGCAGACGAGGACATCAGAAAAGTTCTTTCTGGCCTCAATTCAGTAGTGGACGGGATTGGCTCTCTACGAACGCACGTCGGATCAGCTCATGGCCACGGACGTCGATCGTATCGACTCCAGGGAAGACATGCACGGCTCGCCATTCATGCCTCACATACGCTTGTCGGCTTCGTTATCGAAACCTGGGACGAACGAAAGCAGAGGGGAAATCCATGACCACCGAATTGATTCTCGCCCGTAAAGCCGATCAAATTCCGGCCGCGCTGTTCACTCCGACGCCGAAAGCCGCAAAGCGGGCCATCGAGTTCTTCACGGGCCAGGTCAACAACGATCACACCCGCCGCGCCTACTTGAACGCGACCAGGCGCTTCTCGGAATGGTGCGCAGGGCAGCGCATTGATCACCTAGCGGATGTCCAGCCCTACCACGTTGCGGCCTTTCTCAAGCAGCTCGAGGGCGAAGCCTCCGCGCCAACCGTCAAGCAGCATTTGGCGGCGTTGCGTGTGCTGTTCGACTGGCTGGTCGTTGGACACATCCTCGAACACAACCCAGCCCATGCCGTGCGCGGCCCAAAACATATTGTCCGTAAAGGCAAAACTCCGGTGCTCACAGGCGAGGAGGCACGGACCCTGCTCGAATCGATCGATACCGGCTCGATCGTCGGCTTGCGCGATCGCGCGTTGATCGGCCTCATGACCTATAGTTTCGCCCGCGTCGGTGCCGTTCTCAAAATGAAGGTCGCCGACTACTTCATCCAGGGCCGGCGGGGCCATGTCCGGCTCCATGAGAAGGGTGGTAAGGAACACGAGGTTCCCTGTCATCACAAGCTCGAGCAATACCTGGATGAGTACATTGCGGCTGCTGGCATCGCGGCAGACCAGGGCGGCTCGTTGTTCCGAACTTCCACCGGCCGGTCAGGAACGCTTAATGAGCGCGCCATGTACCAGCAAGACGTTTTTCGCATGATCCAACGACGCGCTGCCCACGCCGGCATCGAGACCAGGATCGGCAATCACACCTTCCGCGCTACCGGGATCACCGCCTATCTTAAGAACGGCGGCACGCTCGAGATGGCGCAGCACATCGCGAACCACGAAAGCCCGCGCACCACCAAGCTCTATGACCGAAGGGTTGAAGAAATCTCGCTCGATGAGGTCGAGCGGATACTGCTTTGAATCCTCCTAGAGGCAGACAACAGCCATTATCTAACTGACACTGCACTTGTGATATATTTGGCGACCAGCGTCAACGATCGCAATGTACATGGGCCAGGGCCACAGCAGTTACGTGTCACCAGGAGATTTATATATGCCCGGTTTAGAGGAACTCGCCCTCGATGAGATGGGCTGTCCCAAGCACACCCGATAGAATACGAAGGACGGCGATCAGATTCCATTGTGTCTGATCGTTAGAAAATTAAATGAGACACTTTCTGAGTTCAAAGCGGGTGATGATTTCCCAAAGATTTCAAAGGCGGAATTGAGCTTCAAAACCGTGAAAAGCATCAACATTGGCCTTAAGGTCACTCTTCTGGTCATATCCTTCGGGGCTACTCGTGAGACCGACTCCACAGACGAAATAACCTTCTCCTATTCAGAGGGGGAGAAGTTGGCGCCCGCACTCAACCAGCTAGGGGTATTGGAAAAAAAGCAGCATGATTTTTCGAAAGAACTGCTGGCTCTGATGACAAATGCCGCATCTGCAATTTCTACGGCGCGCGAGTTTGGCTCCTTGAACTTTTCTACGCTCGTTGTGAATCTGAGCTATGGCGTAAAGTGGGATTTCACCATTAGTGCGCAGATACCGATCTACTTCGTCACCCTCGATCCAAGCCTAGATCATAAGAAACAAGATGTGCAAACCGTAAAACTCACATTTGGTCACGATCCCATGCACAAGTAGCGTTCGTGGTTTAAAGATCGACCTCTATTCAGCAATTGCCTAGCCTTAAACAAGAGAAGCATGGGTCAAAACTTACCCTTTGTGACCCATAAAGCTCTGCATCCTAAAAAGCATGAACTCACTTCACATTTCGAAATTGCCCGATGGCAACTATTTATTGGTTGAAATCCCTGCTGGTAAGGAAGCAGGCTTTACCCAAACATTCCAATATTCTGAGCATGAGCTGAGGTCTGCCTTAGAGGCGTACAAGACCACCCCGGCAAGCATTGACAAAGCCTTTTCTACGCTTGAGGAAAAAGGCGAAACGGTGCTGCAAATACAGCCTCAGTAGTTGTTTCGTACGATACATGCGCCGCCGCGAGTTATGAACGTTTCAGAAGCGGCAAGCTAGCTCACCTTCTGAATATTCGCTCGCTCGGCCGCCCTGCGTCCTATAATCCGAGCACATGAGCGAAGGAATAGAGTTTCAGCCTGGAGATGTTGTTGAACTAAAGAGCGGTGGCCCTAAGATGACCGTGGAGGAGTATGGAGAGTATTCATACGGAACCAAAAAAGGTTTCAAGTGCATTTGGTTCGAGAAGCAAAAGCGCAATGAAGAAATTTTTGCAGCACCCCTTTTGAAAAGGGCGGAGTAGCAGCATGAAGATTTGGTCCGTTCTTAGCGTCGTATTCGCATTAGCTGCCGCAGGTTTCTGGGGTTGGTCGGCGACTATCAATGTGCCAACGATTTACTCGGGATTTGGAACACTTGGCACGGTGATACAAGACGGTTCTAAGGTGGCCGGGACAGAGCCTTTTTATTTGGCAATAGCAAAGATTTCCCACCTGAATGCGATAGCCGCAGGATGCGCCTTGGCTTCGGCTTTTTCTCAAGCTGTATTGTTGTGGCCTCGTAAGTCCCGCTGATTATGACGGCTGACACAGAGGATGCGCTTAGCCCACGACACCTTGCTTGTCGTGGGCAATCCTTACGGCGTAGGAATAGGCTGCGGCCGCGTATCCACGCCCCTTTGCAGAATTTCAAGGTGATGGTCTAAAGCCGCTTCCAGGCGTCCGTTCATGAACCGGTGATAGATAGGCCGATCATTGACGCGGGTTGCGTCCAGCGCATCCAGGTAAGCGGGCCGGTCCTCCGGGCGGATCACGACGGGCGGATACCCACCTTTGAGCAGCATGAGATTCATGAGCAGCCGGGACGTGCGCCCGTTGCCATCCGTGAAGGGATGGATGGTAACAAGCCCCTCATGGGCATCGAAGGCCGCCGCTGGCGTGGCGGGAGCCTTTTCAAGCCAGCGGGCAAAGTCGCCCATACGTCCAGGGATCTCCGCTGGCGACGGCAAAATGAGAGATGAGCCTGCAATAATGCGCTGATGGTTGCTGTACCGGCCTGCCTCGTCGGGGTCGATCTTCTGCAACACAAGCCGGTGGATGTTTCGAATATCGATCTCTCTTACCGGCTCGGCCGTGGAAGCGAGTTCGCGCACATAGCCGAGTGCATCCCTGTGGCCGGTCGCCTCCAGGTGGTCTTTCAGCGGCTTGCCGCTGACCGTAATCCCTTTCTCCAGGATGATCGCCGTCTCGTTGCGGCTGAGCGTGTTTCCCTCAAGCGCGTTCGACGTGTAGGTGAGTTCGACATCGTACCAACGGTCCAGCTCGGCCAGGCTGCGCCCTGAAATGGGGCGCAGGGCGTCCAGTTCGGCTTTCTTGTCGGCAATGCGTTCGGCCTGGGTCATGGTGCAACTCGTCGAAAAGTGAATTAAGGAAAGGGTATAGCAGGATTTCGACGCGAAACCTACTGTCCGTGGCTGGAGCGCGCCAAAGCAGTCGTTTCCGGAGACGGCAGGCCGGAGCATCGCTGCCCCGGCTCCGTACCCTATCAGCATCTCTTTTCGTTGTTAGCGTTCATCAACAGCGGTCCCCAGTGGGGTGAGTTGCGAAGACCTCTAACTATGCCGAACCGCCCTCCGCTGGCCCGGTTCATGTCTCCTTCGCGGATGTCGAACTCGTAAAACAGTCCTGTTCCTCTGAACAACTCGATAATGCGGGGCGCCCAAGTATTCCAGTCATCCGTGTGCGGAATGTCGAGCGCCCGCGATCTTTTCAGCGATGGTGTACACGGTCGTTTTTACTTTTTTAGTCATGGCTCAACCCTCCCCGCCAGCAGTGATCTCGAAATCGCCGTAATACTTGCCCTCGTGATAGCGAAGTTCCAGCACTTCGACGCCACGCTGTAGCACATCAGGTGAGCCGCGTACCGGTATCGTGTGCCGAGTAACTCACATGGCCATCGCTACAAATAGCAGTCGAGTGTGGGTGGTAGAACAGATGAACCACGTAGAAAAAACCAACCCAAAAGGCCACGGCCAAAAAGAGATAACCAAGGCCGCTCACACCGCTAAGGCTGATCCTTTTCACTGAATGACCTGGTTAGCCTGCAAGAATTTGCGAAGCTTTGTGAATGCCGACGCCTGCGCTAGTTCCAGTGGCCAGTTATGGGCCTGGTAATTCTGTTCTAGCTTGGCCTCGTCTTCAAAGACTTCCCGGATGTGGTCGAGTATTTCCGCCTTAGTGTACGGTCTGCCCATTGTGGGAAGCCTCCCGCTGCTTCCAGCGTAATCGTAAAGACACGACCGGTTCCGGTTATAACCGGAAAAGCCAAGAAGCCACGGGGGGCGTCAACGTCCATGTTCCCGAAGGCTTCCCGCGCGTAGTTCTGGTCGTAACTTTTCAGAACCTCAATGCGGCCTGCGCCAATTTCCTGCTCGAAAAACAATTCCTGTTGCGGCATCTGCATGGCCCTCCGCTGAGTCATTATCCGGCCTGGCCGGCGCAAGAGTCTATCGCTAACAAGCAGCCATGAGCGCGGCCGCGCGAATTGCGTCGGGTGGGATGCGGCGCGAAGCGCCCGCAGGGACGCACCCGCAGGAGCGCCGAAGCCGAAGCCTCTGAGAACCGCAGGGTGGTTTTCGCAGGCGAAGGCCTACCAGGCGCGGGATCGAGTGCGTCCGCATACCGCCTTCCGGCCGATCGCGTGAGGGATCGTTACCCGAAGGGACGAGACGCATGCGGCTCGGGGAGCGACAGCGAGTAGTGCCCGGCCCGGCTTGCCGGGCCACGCCCTATCTTTATTGTTCAAACGGAATATCTGTTGCGCCCTACGGCCGGGATGGAAGAGCAAGCCTGCGTACAGGCTGATCGGAGTTTTTAGGTAACTTAGAACCAGCTCAGGGGTCGCTTTCAGTGGCAGTGTCGATGAAGGCACTCGTAATAAACTGATTCCAGGCCCAACTTTGTCGACAAACCCATCAAGGGATTGATGTTAAAATCCCGCGAAGCAGTGAATACAGGATTTGAGTTCCACAGGCACAAAAAGCGTTCTGTCCCGTCGACATATTAGTTCCAAAATAACTGCATCGGATTAAGAAATGTCCCTTAGAGAGCGACGGCAAGAGCGGCTGATGGCAACAGCGCAGAAAAACAACAACCACGCCGGTACGGTTGCGGATGGAGGTCCCGAGGAATTCTGGAATGACACCATCGCCTTGATACGGGAATCCCTCAAGCCCGATCTCGAAGCCCTCCATGAAACCCAACTGGAAGTGCGAGAGATAAGAGAAGAAATGACGCGCCGGTTCGATGCTATCGATGCCGCTTTAGAAAATCTCCTGTCCAAGTGATGCTATGAGCCCCCACAAAATCGAGCGCATCACGCCAAAAGACGTGGGGCGATTCAGCATCGATGACAAGAATAATCTCTACTGGGACGGCCAACTGATTCATACGGAAGCAGTTGTAAAGCTCTCAAAATTCCAAAGTCTCGTTGTAATTTGTGCCGGCTTCGCAACCATGGCTACGAGCGCCGCAGCATGGACCACCTATCTGACCGTCGCCCGAAAAACTGTTCCCCAACCAAAAATCATGGCGGCGGCGACCTCCCCTTGTGCTTATGTTCCTAACGTACCTGCACCACAGATGCAGCCTTCCTTGGATAAGCATTAGGACGGTTGAATCGCCAGGTCTGGGCCTTTATGTGTATGGGAAGAGAAACGATCCAGTGATAGGCATATAGCTATGCAGCGGAAACACAATCCACGAGTGGCAGCTGTCAGAGCGGCGCTTAAGCCGGAATTTGACCTTCTGCAGGCTGGAGTTGCAGGTCTCAAAGCCGAGCTTCACGGAAACAATAACCGTTTCGACCGCGTCGATAAATCGATCGCAGAACTGCAAACTCGTGCAGACAAAAAGCGCAAACAGACTCGCCTGGATTCTCCGTCCTGAAAGACGAAAGACCCTTACATAGGAAAAGCTGGGCGGGTGCAATCGCATCCCGCCTTCTGCTTGATTGCGTAAGGGCCTGTTAAGGCTGCGGCAATCAACTGTGTAAAACATTGTCTCCCAGTTATCTCGGAAACTGTCTGCGCTGCAAATCGTCCTGCCGGCGGCGCTCATCCTCTTGACGGCGCCGGTCCTCATCCTGACGGCGTCGGGCATTTTCCTGGTCCTGGCGAAGTCTGTCTTGGCGCTGCTGATCTTCCTGCTGACGCCGATATTCTGCTGCTCTGCGCTGATCCTCTTCGTAAGTTCCCATCGCAAACCTGCTTTGAATCTTCTAGATTAGGCTCCTGCCTTGAGTGACCCTTTTTCTTAAAGAAAGTTGTATACAAATTAGGAAATGGCCAGACGTCCCTGGAAAACAGCTATAGCTGCCTTGCGTCTCGAGACGCCTAGAAAACGGCCTCGATGCCCTATTGCATGGCTTATCCGATCGGAGGAGCAAGAAGATCGTCTGCGCAACGATCCAGGTTACCGGGTTGAAATGGGATTCGACGATTAAACGACCTCCATTTTCAGAAAGAAGGGTGACCATCCCTTCGAACGGGACCAACTCAGACGCTGAGGCTCCTGCACTCCGCAGCCTTACGCTTTTGCTATCGAAGTCACTCGCGGCTTTTGAACGTATCAACCAATTTGGCGAACATTCCCTTTTGCTGAGGCTGCGGTGAATAAGCTGCCGGCGTGGAAACAGAGGCAGGGCGACGCGCGGGATGCGCTGGGGGCGGCGGCGGTACGGAAAAACCTGCCTGGGAAAGCGCTCGTTCGACCGTGAGCCATTCCGGCATCGCGATGTTCTTTACCTGATCCGTATAGCGAATTCTTCCGTTTTTCGCCCAATCGGCCACACTGGCAATCGTGTATGGACCGGACATTTGACCGTTGCGCGAGACCCAATGATCTGTGGTGTTGTCGCCTGGAGCTGCGGCGAGAACGCGGTCTACCGTGACCCACTCCTCCATCGCATCCGCCTTGGCCAAATCGGTGATCAGAACTTTACCGAGGTATTGCAAGGTTTCCCCCATCCGCCCTGAGACGAGATGACGTAACTCATCGATGGTGTAGGGGCCGGAAACCGGCTCACCATTACGGGAAACCCAATATTCAGCAGCTTTCCCGGCAGAAGCGGTGGCAGTCGTAGCGATCGATTTGTCATTGGTATCGGACATCACTACCACCGCTCGTGCTTTTTGCCCGATGCACGGGACATTTGTGTTTCGTGTTCCTTGCGCTGGCGGTCGCGTTCCTGCACGGCAGGGTGCGGTTCGGCGTCCAGGAACTGAGCCATCTGCTCGATCATTTTGTCATGCTTGTGAATGGCACGCTTGTCCAAAAACTGCTTAACCGGTCCGCCCGGCCGGGGCTTCGCTTCGTCAACGATTTTCTGCAAGTCCGTGTCTATATCGCGATCGGTCATGACAACTGTCCTCCTTGTTTTCCCTGACTATTCATGGCATGGTGTCAAGCCATATTTCTGGAAAGGTTCTAGTATGCCGCAGATGATCATCAACTGCACGGATGAAGAACATCGGGACTTTCTTGAAATAGCCCGCCAGTGCAAGACATCGCCTAGTGCCTTGGGCCAACACTCAATGCGGCAAATCATCGCCACCGTAAGGGCTGGTGAGTGGCCGGTCGTCGCGACCGATGATGGCGCGCGCACTATCAAACTCAAACCTTCGCAGCCGCCACAGGATGAGCAAATAGAAACAGTCAAGAACTATGCTCCTGACTATCTTAAGGGCCGGGTTCTGCCCTCTATTTCCTTCAACTGCAGCGACGACCTGAAAGACGCCTTTCACAAACTTGCACGCGACAGTAAAACGTCTGTGACAGCACTGGGACAGCTTGCGGTTCGCCAGCTGGTCGCGGCAGCTCAGGCGGGCGCCAAGCCAATGATCGTCAAGTCCGACGGAAAAAATGCCCCGCAGTTCGTACGCTGCTCATCAATCGGACCTAAAGGCGAGCTGTCTTGGTCGATTCCTGACTAACGGGATAGTTTTCGCTCAAAATCCAGCTTTTTTACTGTTTCTGAGCGCTGATGTGCAACGGCTGCAAGGTCCTTATCGGTTGCCCTATCCAGCTTCCTAGCCAATCGTTCATGCACGGCCGGTTCGGGTTCGCGATAGTTCCGCGAGGCTTGCGGATGAACCTCCGGTATGGCGGCAGGCTGACGGGACGCGTTCTTTTCGACGGCAGGCTGCGCCGGACCATACTCAACACCACTCTGCGCCACGGTTGGTCCGTTTCCATAACCCGGCCCTACGGGCTGAGGTGTGAGTTTGGCCGGGACTTTTCGCTCGCCATCCTGTGGTTGGGTTCTACGCCATTCTTCCACTTGGCGCGCCGCATCGGCGCCCGCAGGATGGAACCGTTCCATAGGGCTTCTCTCGTTGGCGGGACCACGCGGATTTCGCAACGGCACCTGGTCGTGCTGAAGCTGTTTCGTGCTTTCCTGTTTGCGTGTCTGAATATCTTCCTGAACTTCGCTCCACTTCTTCTTCAGCCCATCCATGATGTTCGCCATAGCGCCATCCCTCCGCAGGGATGGCTTTAACGCTACACCTTACAGCCGAGGATGGATCACATTTCACGATCAAAATCTCGCGGCGGCGGCTGTCCACGGCTGCGCAGGACATCGCGCAGATCGTCCTCGGGCGTGCGCCGGCGCTCCTCCTGCGTTGGCTCGGGTTTCGGTTCGGGTTCATGCCTGGGCGCCGGCGGAGTGGAAGGCCGCGCAACAGGCTCCGAATTCCGCGCCGTTGGGGGCGGCTTAGGCGGCTCGAAACGCTTGGATTGAGGAGCCTCGGCTAGGGGTTTGCCCTGGCCCGGTTGGTAATGGATTCTTGGCGGAGCAGGCTTGCTCAAGATCGTGTGCTCCACCTGGCCGCGCATCGTTTTATTCAGGCTGCGTATCGCATCAGCGATCTCGCGGTTATTTCCGCTGAGGGGTGGTGAAGCGGTGTGCCCGGTCCGTTTCCTCTTCTCATCGCGCAAGCGTTCCTCGGCCTCGTTCCTGGCCTGGGCCTCGGCAATCGCCTGTTGATCACGGCTCAGGCGCTCCGCGCTGCGCTGGCGGGCCTCCTCGATCGTAGGCAAAGCGGCAGGATCAATGTCCATCAAGCGCGTTCGTATCTCGGCCGATTTAACATCCTCGATGCGCCGCGTGAGTCCGTGGATCTCGCCTGCGGCATCCACGAGGACGAAGTCGCGACGGTCACCGCGGGTCAATATGAAACCTTCCGCTTCGACACGCACCCGGAATCCGGCCCCGCTCACCGTCTGTTGCCAGCATTGAGTGACGATGCGCTTGGCTTGCTGGGGCGTCATGCCCGAACGCTCGGCTTGCCGCTGTTCGCCCCAAGTCGGGCCGCGCTCAGGCCTGGGCTGACTGGCTTTGTCGCGGGTGTGAGCGCCGATCACCGGTTCATGACGAAAATCGCGTTCGAGCTTGCGGCTGACGAGTTCATGACGGCGGTAATTATGGGAGTCGGGGATCGCTCTGCCCGTCTCGCAATCGATACGGCTCCACACGACATGAGTGTGCTGCCGCCCATGCTTGATGTGCTCGACCATGGCAAAGGGCTGCCCTGTCATCCCGAGCTCGCATGCTAGGCGCTCGCGGGCGTGACATTGCTGCGCTGGCGTCATTTGTTCGGTAACCGGCGTGTTGATGGAAGCGTGGTAAAGCGTTCGCCGGCTACGGCTCCCTGCCCCCATGCCATCCATCTCCAACAGGGCGCCGCGCAGATCGCCGGCGGCGACCCCCGAAAGCTCTATTACGCGGACGCGCTCATTCGTATCAGCCCGCAGGAGATGATAGGCCAGCTCGCCGGCTCCGCCCCGTGCACTACCCTTGATGACCACGCCGGAGCGCCCTCAGTACGGCCGCCGATATCTCTCTCACCTCGGCGGCGATTCTATAGAGCTCACTTTCGGCGATGGGGTTGTGGTTGATGTTGGCAATATGCGCGAGCTGGTTGAGATTGCTTCCATACTTGCCGAGCTGGCCGAGGGTGCGGGCAAGTTGCTGCCTGTCGACGGGGGGAAGCTTCGGCGATCTCGTGTTCCGCAAGCAGCGGGCACGAACAAGATCGCCGATGCTGGCGAAGCCGGCCGCCTCTGCCGCCGCGCGCAAGGCAGAGACTTCGTCGGCCGTGCACCTTACAGGCAGGCGCTGCTGACGTTTTCGCGTTTCACTACCGCTGCTCATACCGCGCCTCCTACACGAACCTAGAGGGATCAAACGGGGGAGCGGAGCGTCCCCCTTTGCAAGACGCAGCGGTGATATCGTGCGAAGCGCGGTGTCACCGCTGCATGGCTGGCCAATGCATTAGCGCAACTATACGGAGTATGTGCTCACGGTACAAGACGCTAGATGTGGGGGAATGCTGCCTTTCACCCGGCACAACAATCGCTTGAGCATCGGGTCCATCGATTGCGGCCCAGGCCCGCTGTTCAGGTATGCTGAGCGCTCAACCTTGGTGCTGAAACGGCACGAAAGGCGACTCATGTTTGGCCACTTATTCGGCGGGAAACCGTACAAGCCCAACTGGCGGCAAGAGCACGGCACCGCTGTCTGGACAACGGACTACTCGGTTCAACGCGCTATGTACAAGGGAGACGGGACGTTCTTCGACTCCATTCCTCTCGGCGTCAACACCCAACAGGGTTCTGTCGGCCCGATCTGGAACATGACGGCGATGCAGGGTCATGGATTTTGCTTTGCACCGAACAGATCGGGCAAAGGAACAAGCGTCATCATCCCTGCCCTGCTTACATATGGCGGCTCCATGCTGGTGGTCGATCCTAAAGGAGAAAATGCCTGGATCACCGCTCCCTATCGCCGGCGCATGGGTCAACGGGTCATCATTCTGGACGGCTGGAACGAGGTAAACAAGTTTGGGCACGTAACGGGAGTAGAACGATCGTCGGCCTATAACCCCCTGGCGTTTCTCGATGCCTCCAACCGCGATTTTCAGGATGAAGTCACGTTGATCGCGAATGCGCTCCTACTCAACAATTCGAATGCTGATCACAATTTCTGGACCGGAAACGCGAGAGCCTATTTCGAAGGTTTGATCGGCCTCGCCATAGCCATCCACGGCCATAAAGCCACGCTTGCCACCGTCTACGACCTGGTCGCAGGCCCCTTGCATACAGTCGCGGAGTTGTTGCTGTACGCCCCGCCATCGCCGGCACAGGCTTTCGCCAAACGCGAGCTTGCCGGATTCTTTCAGGGCGGTACGGTGAGTGACCAGGTGATCAGCTTCCAACGCGAGGCACAGCAACAAACACGGTTTCTGGCAAGCCCCGCCATCCGGGATGTCGTCGCCAACGATCGCCAGCCCTTCACGATGGAGATGTGCGTATCGCGGCCGACAACCGTTTACCTCGTGCTGCCGCCCGAACGCCTGGTCAGTCATGCCGGCTGGCTGCGCATGATGCTCAGCCTGTATCTCAGCGCGGTAACCCGTGCTCCTGCCAGACGGGGCTTGCCGACGCTCATGCTGATCGACGAGATGGGAAATCTCGGGCGCCTGCCACAACTCGAAAACGCGATCGGCATTGCGGCGGGTTACGATCTGAGGGTGTTCGGCTTTCTGCAAGACCTTACACAAATGCAACGCGATTATCCGCACACCTGGGAGAACTTCCTCAACAACAGCTCAGTGCTTCAGGTACTTGCGGCGAAAGGTCACGCGGCCGAATACTTCTGCGGCCTCCTCGGCAACCAGACAATCACCGAGAATCGCTTCGGCAACGCTCAGTTTCAACAAACGCAGAGGGCTCGTCCCCTCATGTTTCCGCATGAGATGGAAGCAAACCTGGGCAGTCATCCGGGCCGCCTGGCCGATAACACTCAACTGGTGCGCTTCATGCAGGGCGCGGCCAATATCAGGACGCTGCAAAATCCTTATTTCAATCAACCCGGCTGGCGCGGAGTGTATCGGCCGCCGCCCGGCCACTGATAAGCTAAACCTCCGGGGAGAGGCTTATGGCCCGTTGCAAATGCGGTCGATTCGCTGAACCCAACAATAGCCGGTGCTACTGGTGCATCCGGCTGGGCGCATTGGAACTAGCGCTCAACGGAGCGGCATCAATCAGCGAGGCCCAGCTCAAGGAAGCGTACCGGAAAATTCTATGGAAGTATCATCCAGATAAGGCCAAGACCGAAGACCGGATTAACGCCAATAAACGAACCCAACAGGCCAATGACGCCTTTCGTGATTTGAAAGGCAAACAGATCCCGCCGGTCCCACCCCCGGATCCCCCCAGACCTAAACCTCAGCCTGAGCCGGAACCGCCGCCCCGGACGGAACGTGTGCGTGAATGGGTCAGCGAGCCGCCGCCGCCACCGCCACCACCGCCTGCCCAAACGCAGGAATGGCCGTCTAATGGGAACAACCACCGCGAGTGGACCGACCCTCATTCCTGGCCACCGGAGAATGCAGATATTTCCGCAGGCTCGCGCACGGGTATTTACAATCCGCCTCCCAGCCCTTTCGCAAATGCGTTCCGCCGTCCTCCCTCGGCCCTGGCGAACTTCATTTTCGAAGGTCAGCTATGGCTTCATAAAGCAAGACCATGGCTTGTGGCAGTGTTTCTGCTGTTTATAGCGCCTCCGCTAATCATTCAGGCCACCCATTCCTCTTCTTTTGCCGTAGTTCTCGGCGCCGTCATTGTTGCTGTGCTTGTTTTACTGCTGGTCATAAATATTGCGATAAAGCTTTGGCGGAATCCTTCGTTTCGCAAGGTGGCTCCTATACTCGGCTTATCGATTGCCGGTTTTCTGCTATGGACCGAGACCCCTCTTTCCCGCCTGTTTCAGGCGAATCAGGACTCTGTAACCTATGCGCCGCGACCCGCCTCCGCTCAGCCGGTCAGAAAATTCGGCCCCAAGCCGCGTAGCAGAAGCCTGCCGAAAGGGTCAGCTGATATCCCACGCTCTCCTGCTCAGCCGATCGTGCCTGAAGGCTATTACATTTACCGTTACGTAACGAGACCCGATGGCTCCAGAGTGCCGATCATGCGGCCAAAACCAATTCGGCCTTAAAATCATCAGCCATGGAAGAAATTCTTAAAAACGCTAGCGCGCAAGTTGCGGTTTCCCGGCCGGCCAAGCCCTCACCAAGCAAGACCGCCCGCGTGCCCGGCACCTGCTCGAAAACAGGAAAATCGATCGTTTTTTTAATTGGTTTTTTCAATGCTGGAGGCATTTGGGAGGGGTGGCAGCTTATCGACATTCTTGAGCCGCCACAAAGTCAGGGGACCGGTTCACCGTCGACAGGGCAGCTTGAAACCTTTCCGGCTTTTGGTCCGGGCGATCGAAGCGCCTGGTGCAAAGCATGCCACATACGCATCAAGAACGGCCCCAATTGTTTCTTATGCTGCGACAGACTTCAATGCATGGGTTCCTTCTACATGCAGGACAAGGAGATTCATGTGTTCTGCAAGGTTTGTAAAGAAGGGGCCACGTTAAGCGGCTTCTTTGAAATCGTAAAAGGAACCTCCGATCCCGTCAGCTCACGGCCTTCTTCTGCCCCGACCAAACAGGTCGCCTCGAACAACAAGCCGACGGCGCCACCGGTCTCCTCGAACCGGCGGCTGTCTTAAGGTCTTATGCCGGTATTCGTTCTATCAGCCTCCAGTCCATCATCGCGACCCGGCTGGCGGCGCAAGTCTTCACAAAAGTCTTGAACTGCAGTGGTTTTACAGGTACATATGCGTCTTTCCTCTCCAACGGGAATGCATCATGACGACCCCTCCCCCGTTCTCACCCGAGCATGCACGTGAAAAAACCCCAGATGCCATCGTAAAAGACCGCCTCTCTCCTGTAGCTCGTCTCTTCCCTTTTGCAGCCATGCCGCCGCAGAGTCCTCCCGTCATGACCGGCGGTTCTTTCGTCCACATCATTGACAGAGGTGCTGATGGGGAGAACTGCGGCACTCTAGAGGAGCAGAAAGAAGCAAGGGTGCGGGGATCGTATGAAGCAAGCAAAAAATTTAACGAGTTAAGATTTCCCGGCATGAAGTTCACAACTTGAGCTGAACAAACACTTTCCCCGCCACCGGCCGCGCTGGATCCGGCAAGCTGTAAAATTCTCATTCGTTGAGGATTTCGGCAAATGTTCGAGAACAGTCAAGGTCTGCCCTCATTTCGGTACAGCTGTCACAAAGTTTCCAATGTCATGCAGGAAAAGGGCTCGAACTCCTTTTTCCTAAGCCTCAACGCGCCCTACGGCCATGCAGCCATATCAGCATCACGAGCTGGAGAACGAGTCACCGCCGATTACGGAAACGGCGTCGAACGTATTGATAACGACAGTTTCGGATGCACTTGGACGCCCGGTACAACTCCGGGGATGGCCCTTTCCTTCGCGCCTGTACGCCACGGAGGGACGTCGTCCCTCATCATCCCCAATCTATTAAATTATGGCGGAAACGCCGTTGTGAACGATCCAACGGGTGAGCTCGCCTGGATAACCGCGCCCAGGCGCCGCACCCTCGGGCACAAGGTAGTCATTTTCGATTGGCTAGGTAAGGTCGATCGCTCCTACGGTTCGAAGGTCGGCGTACATGAGACCGTGACGCGGTACAACCCGCTTCACGATCTCGATCCAGCCAGCGCCGACTTCGCGGACGATGTGGACGATGTAGCATACGCGTTCGCCGCCGATGAATCCGCTGGCCGTGATGACTCTGCGGCCGCTATCCGCGACTTGATTAAAGGCCTTATCGCAGCCGTGATCGTCTCATCACCGCCAGGACGGGCTGTTTTCCGCGAGGTCCGGGGCTTGCTCAAATTAGATTCCGGCAGCTTTGAATCCTACGTTACGAAATTCTGCGCTTCCTTTCCTTCCGCTCTCGGCGCAAAAAAGCTCCAACGCTTCCAGGATATGAATGACAATACCGCCCTGGCTGTAAAAGCCAAAGCCGAGCAAACAACCAGGTTTCTCGACAACGAGCAATTGCTTCAGGGAATGGAACCTGGTCCAAGTGAACCGAGCTGCGACCTCAAGGAATTGGCGACAGGCGCGCTTGATGTTTTTCTTGTTTTCCCTGCCGAGTACGCCGGTCTGGTTCGAATGCTGCTCAAGAAATCCATGAGAGCTGTGTTTCGCTCTGGCGGCGCGGTTAGTCCTACTCTCCCGGTCGTCTATTTCCTTGATGAGGCCGCCGGTATCGGTCACGTGGATACGATCGAGCTGGCCTATAGTCTGACCGAAAGCGTACCGGTACTGATCTGGTCCTTCTACAAAACCATCGCAGAGTTGCAGATGCTTTACCCAAAGGCCTGGCAGCAGATCATCAACAACTCAACCATAGTCACTCTCATGGCATTGGAGGCCAAACAGGTGTTTTCGCAATTCCTGGGAAATCCCGCTGTTGGCCGCTCCCTGAATGATGATGACATTTTGGTTCTCTATTCGCGCCAAGCGAACTTCGTGCAGCATAAGCTGCGGTACTATGAGGATCCTCGTTTCAACGGCAAATACAGGTTCAATCCACATCTTCAGACAAGCTATCCAGCAGGTGCCGGGCCGCGTACAAGTAGTTCAAGACTGGAGCTTGAAAGTAGAACGGCGCAGATCGATCATTAGCCATGCTGACATCCCGTTTCAGAGCGGCTGATGGTAAATGGCTGGACATTAACGGCTTTTGGAAAGCGATCACCGCCTTGGCCTGGATCGTCGTGGCTGAATCTGACCCACATAAACGCGAGCGGATGCTTGACACCTATTCCGACCGCACGCGGGTCATGGTGCAAACTGTGATCAAAACCGAGACCGCAAAAGTCCTCTACGGAATATCGGGAAAATGGCTCTGAGCGCCTAAGCTCCAGCCGCTTTTCTGTTTTTCTGGTCGCATGAAAATATCTACGCAAACCGCTCCCCATAACCAACGGACGCAAGCAAGCCGTCCTTCCTCGGTCGCTCCATCCCCGCCTGCTAGGAACGGTTTGAAATCATCGGGCAACGTCCGATAATAAATCTCATCTACGCATTGGCTCCGGGTTTTTCCTAGTGTTTCCTCGGCCTGGCGCACCTTCTCGGGGGCGTAGGCAAACAAAACTTGCAAGAGCATCGGTGTTTCCATGCCTAAAATCGTACCTGGGAACCTCTGGGAACGCGTCAAGCAGTTTCTGGCACCTTGCCGCCTATCTAGACCCTTCCAGCCTCTCCACGGGCAAATTTTCGGCCCTGCGTCGGTTTATGGCCGGTAGTTTCTGCTGGTCGGCCCGCTTCCCTGCCCGGGTCCTGTTCGTGTGATAGTGGGCTTTTCGCGCTTTACCTGATACTTGTCTTCGTATGGCTGCGGCGTGATTCCGTTCGTGTCCATTGCATGCTTTACGTCGGCTTGGTACAGCGCCGCCGCCTGCATTTGCTCGATCCGGTAGACGTGATGCAAGATCGCGTCATTCATCCAGACAAATACGTCCTGGCCGATGCTGTTGGCGCTAACGATTGCTTCGCCATAGATAGCCCTGGCGCACTCGGCCCATTCGGTGTTGTCGCTTTTCTTGTATCCTCCGGCACGTCTGGCCATGGCTCAACCTTCTTTGCCTGGGACGCGCTCGGACGCCTTCAGCATGTAAACCTCGGTATGAGCCAACTCTGCCACTTTCTGAAGCAACAACAGGTCATCGCCTATAAAGCTGCCGGTGCTCTTCCAAGTGCCATCGGCGGCGTCTTTGTATGACCGCTCAAAGGTGACGCTGTACCAGACCTTCCCTTCGTTGTTACGGTTGCGCCATACGGCTGCGGTAATCGGCCAATATCCATCGATCTTGCGGATGGGGGTATCTGCCATGACTGTGTTTCCTTCTTTTGTGGGTGAAACTTTAGAACTGTAGAACTCAAGTTTTTAAGTACTTATGAACCTAAGAACTCAAGTACTTTTGAAGTAGGTTTTCTATCAGGTCCGAAACGTCGCCGCCATTCTCGTCCTCCCATTTCCGGGCTGCCTGGCGCTTCGTGGTTTTCCTGACATATACCTTCAATTGCATGAAGTCCGGGTTACTGGATTTCGCGCCGATCGGCTGCGCTGCCAAGCTGGGCGCTACGGCTTTCTTCGTCACAACCCGCTTTGCTTCTGCCAGGATGATCTGCTCGGACAAATTGGGCTTTGGCTGTAGCGGTTTACCGGCAATGTCCTCAACGTCGATCTGCTGCGGCTCTGCCTGGGCTTCCTTAATGCCTGCGAGTGCTTCTCTAAGGCTCGGTTTGGTATTCATGCTGTGATTTCCTTCCCGGTCTGCACATACGCCAGCCATGCCCGCGCCGCATTCGCATCGTGGACGGTTTGAACGGTCACGCCTTCTGCCGCCGCTTTCTCGAATGCCTTGAACCTGGGTATCTCGGCTTTGAATACCGGCGCGTTGAGGTCTACCAGCAGGCCGCGAAGCTCTGCCGCTGCCTTCGCTGCATCCGGGGCAACCTTGGTCAACAGGACGCGATAATTCGTGGCTCCAACCTGTGCCAGTGCCCGGATCGTCTGCCCGAGGCCATCGGTATCGAGCGCAGACGGCACAGCGGGCACTATCAGCAAATCGCAATCGCCGGATGCTTCCTTGAGGTCGTCGGCGTCCGGTCTCTGCCCTGTGTCGATCACAATATGGCCTTTGCCAGGTGCGTACTCCGCTGCCAGCTTTGCCGCCTGGCCGCTTGGGGCTACGCGAAAACCGAAACCTGCACCCCTCTGGCTCCATGCGATCGCGTTCCTGGTTCCATCGCCGTCAAGTAACAATGTCGGCGCGAGTGTCTGGAAATATGCGGCAATATGAACCGCCGTCGTAGTTTTCCCTACACCGCCTTTGTAAGACGCAACGCTGATAATCATCCAAATGTCCCTATAAGTTCTTAAGTACTTGTGAACTGCGGTTCTAATGAACTTAAGTACGCCAGTACCAACAGTCAAGGGTTATTGATGTTCGCTTTTTGTTCTCTTATGCTGCGGCCATGGGTTTTAACAAACGGCGGGATTTACACGAAGCCATGATGGATCGTAAAAGGGAAGCGCGATACATACAAAACATGACCCTGGGTGGGATATGCGCTGCCGGTGTCGTCAATCTGTCGGTTTATTGTGAAAACTGTACACGTCGAGGCCGCTACCGCGTGACCAGGCTCATCGACCGCCACGGCGCTGCTACAGGTCTCCCGGCTCTAAAAAACATCCTGGGGGCTGACTGTCGGTATCGGGACGCAGTGTTACCGCGCGATCGTTGCTTGATCTACTATCCCGGCCTAGCTCCGCATGATGTCCGGCCTCTTTGAATATCGGTCGAGCCTTCGGCTCGAATGCGAAAGAAGCTCTGCTTCTCTCGCGCTCTCATCGGGATTTATCGCATTAAGTGTCCATGCTGGCGCTGGGGATCATCTCTACCGGTGAAGATTAGCGCACGGGCCTAACAGTTCGGCGACCTGGGACACCTCATACTGCGTCCACGAGTTCTTGCCGTTCGTAAAACGAATCCACGTCCCGCCGCGCTCCTGATCATGGCCAAACGCTGCGATTTCAGAAATAGTGAAGTAGGTTAGACCATCATCGAGAGTTACGAAATTAGGCATACAGAATTGTCCCATTGATTGAAATGGGAAGGGAATTGGCGTAAGTTCTAAATCGAGCCGGGGGCGGGGATAGGGCAACGGTGGGAACCGACCCGAGCACGTAACCCGGAGGTCCGTGCTGGCGGGGGCTAAAGCCCCCGTTGGTCGTTAAGCTTTTCGATTTGCTGGCGGGGTCGTCGTAACGTCTGGATGATCTTCTCGCCACTTCAGGTAGGCGTCTTTCGCCTCCATCATCCATGGTTCGTAAAGCCCGAACTTTACCTGTTCAACGATGTATTCGCCCAGGGCGACATTGCGACCGAAACCGGTAGTCCATCCATACCAGTCCGCGTATTCGTCTGCGAGTTGGTTCGCGATGAGGGTCACCCGGTTTAGATGTTCTTGCGTTTCCTGCGGTGTTTTCGCCATGCCCAACATGATAGTTGAGGCCGGAGATCCCCGTAGCGGTTGGCGACCATCACGACGCCAGCCCCTTTTAGTCCAGCATGGACATCCAATGCGATAAATCCCGGTGAATGGCCGCGTAGCGGACAGAGGCAGAGCCTCAATTGAAGCTGGGTAAGGTCGGCCAATCCCCCCGAGACCTTAAGGCTGAAACATTGGCGGACGCAGCTTTACCGCGTTCGCCCTTTCAGCCTGGCCGTTTCCGAATGGACTTGCTGGCGAAGCCATCTTTTTAAACGTCACGCCGCAGGCGTGTCCGCATTCGGCTGGCGTCAGCCAGCCTCTTCTAAACGTCGCGCGTAGCGCGTCCGCATGCTTTTGTTTTTGATCTTCAACGGTGCGGCGAAGCCGTCACCGATTGTCTTGTGATTTACGCTTATCCACAACGTCGGCGGATTAAAAAAAGGATTATATATTGATTAAAGACAGATTAGACGATTTCGGTGTTTTCCGTAAACCATTGAAAAAAGAGAATTAAGCAACGCTATTTTTGCTCTCTCGGTCGGGTGAAATATGGAGCCTGGTCGGGTGAAATATGGA
>CAZZXL010000059.1:0-24793 GCA_964658035.1 uncultured Acetobacteraceae bacterium | reverse complement strand
CACGCAAAGTGTAAGCATGGTCGTGATTGGCATTCAGAGCGTCATCGTGGATATCGATCGCCCCGCTTGGTTCGCTCACAATAGACCTGACCGGAGACTGATAGCGGAGGAACAGGCGAGCATTGATGTCCTCTGGCAGGATGTATCCGGGCACACCGATGGCCACTGGCCTGCTGTTGCGGGTAAGCGTGTCCTCAATGCTGCGCACATCAGGCGCGACGACGAAGCGCAGCCCATAGGTGACAGCCTGGCCCGGTGCGAGCACAGTTTCAGTTGGAGGATTCCATTCGTCAGGCTGTTTGCCGGTGGTCCTGGTCCAGTCAGTCTGCGCAAAGCCGGTGGAGTGCACCAGCCAGTCAAATGAACCCTCAAAGGTGGCACTGCGCGGCGTTGGATCATTGCCGGTGAGTGCCGGACCATTCTTTGCTGCGCGCTTGTCAAGGATCGGCTTCCAGGCTTCGAGCGGGGTATGTCTTTCCGGCAGAACAAGAAGTACCGGACCGTGACCATCGAGGCGCACCACCTGCACATACCCTGCGTCTTCCCCAATGTAGGGATCATAAAAACTGCACTTCGCATAGGATTGCTCGAGAGTGCGATCATTCATGATGTTGTTGAAGATCATCGGTATGCCGAAGCCGCCAATGTGAACGGGAAGCTTGGTTCGGTTAGTGAGAGTGAAGTGCAGCGAGATTGCCGATCCTGCCTGTGACGGCTCGACCGCCCATGTGCGCACAACCTTAAGCGGAATGTCTGCTGGAAGAGTCGGCGATAAGTCACTGACCAGGCGATGAGCATCCGATGCGATTGTTTTTACCGGCTGCCGATGATAGGCAGTCGAGTAATCCTTCCACTTCTCCGGAGTGGTGAGAGTGCCAGCCTGCAGCCGTAGATCGAGATCGCCAAGGTGGTAATAAGCATTGGCCGAGCGGGCTTTCAGCAGGTCACCCGGGGTGTAATCGATGGAAGGATTTAGCCTGGGCGAAAGAGCAGCAACTGTTCCGGAAGAGTGCACCAGAGTCAGTTTTAAGGCGCTGGACTGGAGGGTGAGCATGCCCTGATCGAGCATGGAAGGGCGGGAAGTAGTCTGAGCATTGGCTGAAAGCGTCTGCGACGCGGCGCCCGTGACCGCTGCGAGCGCCAGAGTTGACATACCAAGAAATGCCCGGGCTGCAGAGCAGGAAGAATCAAGCCGCATCTGACCTCTCATCTGCAGGAAATATCCACTCAGCAGATCGTCTCATTGTATACATATAAGAATCCTGAGTTGTATGCCGCGAGGTGCTTTTGATAGTTTTTCCCAGCCGCTTCTTCGTCTCCCTTTCTCCAATTGTCTCCCTTGTGATTGCCGGCACGTCGCTTTATGCGCAGGTGACTGCTGCTGATTACAAACGTGCCCTGGGCTTGCGGGACGAGTATAGCTCGATGGTGAAGGATGTGCCTGAGAAGCCATCGTGGATCGGTAAAACGGACCGATTCTGGTATCGCAAGTCGGTTGATGGAGGTGGTTACGCATTCGTGCTGGTGGATGCCGCGAAAGGCACGCGAACTGTTGCGTTCGACCAGGCAAGGCTGGCGCATGGAATCACGGCGGCGGGCGGACAAGCCTACGAGGCCGGCAAGCTCCCTTTCTCTGTGATCGAGTTTTCAGAGGATGACAAGCAGGTCCAGTTCGCCATCGATAGCATGCGCTGGAGCTGTGGCCTGCAGGATTATGTCTGCGTAACCAAGGGAAAGGTCGAGGATTACGACGACCAGCTTCGGCGCGAAGGGGATGAAGCAGATGCAGAGCAGGAGACACCGCCCCGGCCGCGCATCAACAGCATTGAACGCAGTGTGATTTCTCCTGATGGGAAGTGGGAGGCACTGATTGAAAACTTCAATGTTGTGCTCCGGCAGAAGAGTTCCGCGCCCGAGGAAAAGTCGAAAGCTGGCGAGTCAAGTCCTATGGTGATTCCGCTAAGTCGGGATGGTTCAAGTGGTGATTACTACCTTTTCAGTTCGATCATGTGGTCACCGGATAGTCGGCACGTTTCGGCGTACCGCGTAAGACCGGGGTACAAACGCCTGGTGCACTATATAAAGTCATCACCAACTGATCAGCTGCAGCCTGAATACTACTCGCTTGAGTACGCAAAGCCGGGAGATGTGCTCGACCTGCAGCAGCCTGTGCTTTTTGATGTCGCAACCCGTCGGGACATACAGATCGACGCGTCCCTCTTTCCGAATCCGTATGAACTATCGTCGATGGCCTGGCGCAAAGACAGTCGTGCCTTCACGTTTGAATATAACCAGCGTGGGCACCAGGTCTATCGAGTGATCGAGGTGAACGCAGAAACTGGCGCAGCACGCAGTCTGATTAATGAGCAAAGCAAAACCTTCATCGACTATCGCCTGGCCGTGCCGGAACAGTATGACACCGGCAGGCAATACCGATATGACGTTGCCGATGGTCGCGAGATGATCTGGATGTCTGAACGGGATGGCTGGGCCCACCTGTATCTGTATGACGGAGCGACCGGAGCTTTGAAGAATCAGATCACGCGTGGGCAATGGGTGGTTCGCGGCGTGGACTGGGTGGACGAAACGAAGCGGCAGATCTGGTTCGAGGCGAGTGGTATGGATGCGAAGATCGATCCTTACTTTGTTTCAGCATGGCGCATCAATTTTGACGGTACAGGGCTTACAAAGATCTCCGGAGATGACACGAATCATCACTACGGTTATTCGCCCGATCATAAGTATTACGTGGATACTTGGTCGCGGCTCGATCGCCCACCAGTGATGGAACTGCGCCGTGCCGCAGACCAGTCCTTGGTGATGCCGCTAGAGCATGGTGACGCAAGCAAATTGATGGCCGCCGGTTGGCAGGCGCCGGAGGTATTCAAAGCGAAGGGTCGGGATGGAGTGACCGACATCTGGGGCATTGTTTATCGCCCCGCGCATTTTGATCCGGGCAGAAAATATCCTGTCATCGAAGAGATTTATGCGGGACCGCAAGGTTCGTTTGTGCCCAAGGATTGGGGTGTTCATTACGAACCGCTGACGCAGCTTGGCTTTGTGGTGGTGCAGATCGATGGAATGGGTACGAACAACCGGTCCAAGGCGTTCCATGATGTTGCCTGGCGCAACCTGAAAGACGCTGGCTTTGCCGATCGCATTCTTTGGCACAAAGCAGTCGCCGCTAAGTATCCCTGGTACGACATCACGCGTGTCGGAGTTTTTGGTACCTCAGCCGGAGGACAGAGCGCGATGGGTGCACTATTGTTTCATCCGGAATTCTACAAAGCAGCGGTCGCAAACAGTGGCTGTCACGATAACCGCATGGACAAAATCTGGTGGAACGAGCAGTGGATGGGATGGCCCGTTGGCCCGCAGTACGCGGATTCCTCGAACGTGGATAACGCATGGCGGCTGCAGGGAAAGCTGATGCTGGTGGTCGGCGAGATGGACACGAATGTCGATCCATCCTCAACTTTCCAGGTAGTGAACGCGTTGATGAAGGCAGGCAAGCAATACGATTTGCTGGTTGTTCCCGGCGGTGGCCACGGCTCTGGCGGCGATTATGGGCGCATCAAAATGTATGACTTCTTCATAAGGAGTTTACTGGGAGAAAAGACCCCCGACTGGAATGCAATGCCCGGGGGTGAGATGGCAAAACAGACACCCGCCCGCGGCCATACCGGTACTTAATAAGTAGCCTCGGTTCACCAACTGCCGCGCTCGCCGAAGATGTCGATCACATGACCCAAGCGCTCGGCGCCCTTCTGCCAGTTGGCCTGCAGACGTTTTTCTACGGCCGACGGATCGCTGGCGACGATGCCCTGGATAATCGCGTCGTGCTCCTTTACCGACGTATGCAGGTCCTTGATGATCGAACTGGCATACAGCCGCCAGTAGCGTTCCGCCTGCGGCTCGATAGCGTCATGCAGGGTGGAGACGCGGACACCGCCGCCAGCCTTCACGATGAGGCGATGAAAATTACGATCAAGTTCAAAGATGTCGCCGGCATGACCGCTGCGCCCGTCCGCGATGGCGAGCAGGCTATCGTTGATGGTCGTCAGTTCACGGGCAAGGGCCAGTCGTTTTGCGTCCGGCATCTGCGCCGCACCCCGGCCGGCGATGCCTTCTATCCGCCCGATGATCAGGTAAAGCTCGCAGGAGTCTTCCTTGGTCAGCGGCGCGACAATCATGCGGGATTTGCTCACCTGCCGCTGCTCGAGCACATACCCTTCACGTTGCAGCCAGTGGATCGCTCCGCGAACCGGGGTGCGACTCATGTTCAAGCGTTCGGCCAGGTCGGCCTCCACGATCCAGGTTCCAGGAGACATCTTGCCATGCACGATGAGCTCGCGAATCTCTTGAAAGGCGGTCAGAAGGCTGGTGCCGTGTTCTGCTTTATCGCGCTTGTCTCCCGCTGCGGACGAGCGGGCGCGTCGTTTAAGCTGGTTCTCCTGGGGCGCGGTAGCTTGCGGCTTTTTCAAAGCATTTCCTCCCCCTCACTTTAACGCATTCATCCGGCCGCGTGCCGCCAACTTTTGTACCGGAATGTATCCACAATCGTCTACAATTATGTATATGCAAGGTATTTCTCCATCCGTCAAACGACGCCAGGTTGTGGATTCACACACGGCGGGTGAGCCCACGCGGGTAGTGATTGCGGGTGGTCCTGAGCTTGGCAGCGGAGATCTGAAAGAGCGCTTGCGCAGACTGCGCGAAGACCATGACTGGCTGCGAAAAAGCGTCGTGCTCGAGCCGCGAGGATCTGAAGTTGTTGTCGGCGCGTTGCTTTGCCCGCCAGTAGATAGCGCGAACGCTGCGGGGGTTATTTTTTTCAATGATGTCGGCTACCTGGGTATGTGTGGGCACGGGACAATCGGGCTGGTTACAACGCTCGCGCATCTCGGACGCATCCAGCCGGGCTTGCACTCCATCGAGACGCCGGTCGGCGTCGTACATACCGAACTGCATGCAGACGGCAGCGTTTCTGTGCAGAATATTCCCAGCTATCGCTATCGTGAAGCTGTTGCGGTAGAGGTCCCGGGTATTGGGCCGTTCAGCGGTGACATCGCATGGAGCGGCAACTGGTTTTACCTGGTGGCGGAACACGGTTACAAGCTGCAGATTGAGAGTCGCGTCCAACTCGTCGCAGTCACGGCTGCCATTCGCTCGGCGTTAGTTGCACAAGGGATTACAGGTGCTGAAGGCGCATTGATTGATCACGTAGAGCTTTTTTCCCCGCCAGTTGATCCTGCTAACTCAAGCCGAAACTTTGTGCTGTGTCCGGGTGCGTCCTTTGACCGTTCGCCATGCGGAACAGGGACCAGTGCAAAAATGGCGTGCATGTATGCCGGTGGGAAGCTGCAGCCAGGCGACAACTGGCGGCAGGAAGGCATTCTGGGTACAGTGTTTGTCGGCTCGATCGCTGTAACGGAACAGCCCAAGGTAGTCATCCCGACCATCACCGGCCGTGCCTGGATTACGTCCGAGTCCACCCTGCTGTTCGATCCGACGGACCCTTTCCGTGAAGGCATCCCGCTTTGATGTCAGGAGTGAAGCAGGCATTTGACGTAATGATCCTCGGCGGAGGCATCGTTGGTTGTGCTTGTGCGCGCGAGTGTGCGCAGGCCGGCATGCGCGTCGCCCTTGTAGAGCCGCGTACGATCGCGGGTGGCGCGACAGCTGCCGGCATGGGGCACATCGTCGTCATGGACGATTCGCCAGCGCAGCTCGCTTTGACGAGCTATTCGCGCTCTTTGTGGATGGAAATGCTGCCGCAGCTCCCCGAAAATGTTGAGTACGAGACACGCGGTACCATCTGGGTCGCGGCAGACGAAGCTGAAATGGCTGAAGTCCACACGAAGCAGCAAACCTATGCAGCAGCGGGGATCAGCTCGTTCAGCCTTGACGCTGATGAGTTGATTATTGCCGAGCCTAAACTACGTACGGGCCTGGCTGGAGGGCTGCTGGTTCCGGAGGATGGCGTCACGTATCCGCCGGCCGCAGCTGCGTTCTTTCTGGCCGAAGCCATGCGCGCGGGGGCGGTGCTGTTGCATGGTCATGAAGCCCTCAGAGCGGGTAATGGTTCTGTCGCTTTGCTGAATGGAGATGTCTACAGAGCGCAGCGCATCGTCCTGGCTACCGGTGCTTCTATCGGGCTGATGCCATCACTGAAGATTCAGAAACGCAAAGGTCATCTGCTGATCACAGATCGGTATCCAGGCTTCGTGCATCATCAATTGGTGGAGCTGGGCTATCTGAAAAGCGCCCACTCGCTTGAGGCGGATTCAGTAGCGTTCAACATCCAGCCGCGCAGGACAGGACAACTGTTAATTGGTTCCTCGCGCCAGTATGGTAATGAAGATCCTGCGATCGAAGAGCAGATGCTGACGCGCATGCTCGATCGTGCCTGCCGATATATGCCTGAATTAGCGAAGCTCTCGGGCATTCGCGGATGGACCGGCTTTCGTGCGGCAACCCCGGATAAACTGCCGCTGATCGGACCAACGGAGGATGCCAGCATCTTCCTGGCGATGGGGTTTGAAGGGCTCGGGATAACCAACGCACCAGGCGCAGCACGACTGCTCGCGGACCATCTGCTTGGCCGTGCTTCGGCGATCGATCGAACACCATTTCAGCCCGAGCGACTCTGGTTTGTACGCTCTTCATCGGAGATGGCGCATGTCTGAGGGCTCCACCGTTACTATCTTCATCAATGGGCAGGCGCTGGAAGCTGTCCCGGGATCTATTGTCAGTGCGGTTATGTTGAACGCCAATGTGCCCTGCAGAATGTCGATCACAGGTGAGCCGCGCGCGGCCATGTGCGGCATGGGTATCTGCTTCGAGTGTCGAGCAACGGTGGATGGTGTTGCACACCAGAGAACCTGCCAGCTTCTGTGTCTTGAAGGTATGCGCGTGGAGACGCAGCAATGAACCTGCATGCACATGCGAGGCACGCGGAGGTCCTGGTCGTCGGTGCGGGGCCCGCCGGCATGGCAGCGGCTACTGCAGCTGCAAAACAGGGGCGCGCGGTCCTGGTTCTGGATGATAATCCGGGTGCCGGTGGACAGATCTGGCGTGACGGCGTCCCTGTTGCAGGCCGCGGAATTGAGCGCGACATTACGAAAACGAATATCCGCGCTGCGTTTCAAAATTCTGGTGCTGCGCTTCTCTGTGCACGCAGTGTCGTCGATGCGCCACGGCCGGGTGAGTTGCGCACAGTTACGAATATCCAGGGCGAGGCAACGCAGGAAACATTTACCTGGGATCGTCTCATCCTCGCGAGCGGTGCGCGTGAACGCTTCCTTCCTTTTCCAGGATGGACATTGCCCGGTGTGTTCGGGGCAGGTGGTTTGCAGGCGCTCGTAAAAGGCGGATACAGGGTAGACGGAAAGCGTGTGGTCGTCGCCGGATCGGGGCCGCTGCTGCTGGCCGTTGCCGTCCATCTGCAGCAGGCTGGCGCCGGGATCGTCAGCGTGATTGAACAGGCATCCCTGGCGCAATTACTACCTTTCACGGCAGGCTTGTGGAGGCATCCAGCGAAGGCCCTGCAAGGGCTGCGTTATCGATCGACGCTGCTGCGCGCCTCCTACAAAACTGGCGCATGGGCTGCTGCAGTTGAGCAAACTTCTTCAGGGCTGGCGATACGCATGACGAACGGAAGGCGCTCCTGGATCGAAGATTGCGATCTGCTTGCATGCGGATTTCACCTTGTCCCCAATACCGAACTAGCCGCACTACTTGGCTGCGATTTCAGCGGAGATTCTATCGCTGTGGATGATCGTCAACAGACATCCGTACCAAATGTCTTCTGCGCAGGTGAGCCGACCGGCATCGCCGGTCTTGACGCAGCGATCGTGCAGGGTGAGATTGCGGGCATGGCCGCGGCCGGTTCATCGCCGATAAGCAAGGGCTTGTCGCGCAGGCGCGCGAAAGAACACGCATTTGGTCAAAAGCTGGGTAAGGCGTTTGCGTTGCGGCCGGAGTTGCGCTCGCTTGCTGCTCCAGGAACGATTGTTTGTCGATGCGAAGATGTCAGCTTCGAAATACTGCAGCCCTACCGAACCTGGACAGAAGCAAAACTACAGACGCGCTGTGGCATGGGGCCATGCCAGGGACGCATCTGCGGGCCTTCGGTGAAGACACTCTTCGGCTGGAAGCCCAGTTCCGTTCGACCTCCGCTGTTTCCTATGCCCATTCGTGCATTCCTAAACGATTCGATTTCTCTGGAAAACAAAACCGCCACTTTACAGGAGACACCATGAACTGGTTCGGCGTTATGCCCGCGATGACCACCCCTTTCGAACGAAACCTGGCCGTCGATCACACATTTCTTGCGAAGCACGCCGCGTGGCTGCTCGAGAACGGCTGTACAGGCCTGGTGATGCTGGGGTCGCTCGGTGAAGGCGCCACACTCGAACATGCCGAGAAGATTGAAGTACTGAAAACCGCAGTCCGCGTCTCAGAAAAAAAGAAGACGCCGGTGGTCGCAGCCATTTCTTCACTGTCGACAACGAACGCTGTGAAGCTTGCACGCGAAGCAGAAGAAGCCGGTTGCCAAGGTCTTATGGTACTGCCGCCTTACGTCTACACCTCCGACTGGCGCGAGATGAAGCAGCACGTTTCCACTGTCATTGCTGCGACGAAGCTGCCATGCATGCTCTACAACAATCCTGTTGCCTACAATACCGATTTTCTTCCTTCGCAAATCAAAGAACTCGCTGCAGAACACGAGAATCTGACTGCTGTGAAGGAGTCAAGTGCAGATGTGCGTCGCATTGCCGCGATTCGCGAATTGATCGAGGAACGGCTGACAATTTTCGTGGGGGTCGACGACGTGCTGGTCGAGGGTGTGAATGCAGGAGCCCGCGGCTGGGTGGCAGGCCTGGTGAATGCATTTCCCGCTGAGTCGGTTGAGCTGTTCAATCTCGCACTTGCCGGCAAGCACAAAGAGGCCTTCGCGCTTTACCGCTGGTTTTTACCTCTGCTCCGCATGGACACCGTGCCAAAGTTCGTTCAACTTATTAAGTGGGTGCAGGGCGCGACGAATAGCGGCAGCGCTACTGTTCGCGCGCCTCGCATGGAGTTGCACGGCGCCGAACTTGCAGAAGCTCAAGAAGTATTGCGCATCGCGCTTGCAGATCGACCGGCCATTGTCTCTACACCTCTTGCCGCACTAAAGGCAGCATCGTGATGAGCATCCATACAAATGTAGTCGGGGGACTGACGGGCCTCTCTATTATTGCCGGCGCACAATCCAGGAAAAGCGAAAGCACTTTTCGAGCATTCAATCCGATCAATAGTAATCCGCTTGATCCGCCATACCATGCAGCAAGTCTGGATGAAGTAGACCAGGCGGTGAATGCAGCGACAGACGCGAGCGCTGCTTTTGGTGCGAGCTCTGGTCAGGAACGCGGTCGCTTACTGCGCGCTATCGCAGATGCTCTAGATGCATCTGCGGCGGCGCTGATCGATCGAGCGCATCAGGAAACGGCATTACCCCTCCCGCGCCTCACCGGTGAAGTAGCGCGCACGAGCGGACAATTACGCATGTTCGCCGGAGTGGTTGAAGAGGGCTCGTGGGTATCCGCGCGGATCGATACGGCGGATCCGGCGCGTGTTCCGCCCAGGCCGGATATTCGCTCCATGCTGCGACCGCTTGGACCAGTCGCGGTCTTCGGCGCGAGTAATTTTCCCCTGGCCTTTTCTGTCGCCGGTGGAGACACTGCTTCCGCTCTTGCGGCGGGAAATCCGGTGATCGTGAAAGCGCATCCAGCGCATCCCGGAACAAGTGAACTGGCTGCGCGCATCATCGCTTCTGTAGTTGAGGCGACAGGTTTGCCGGCTGCAATTTTCTCGTTGCTCTTTGATGGTGGTCACTCTGTTGGCTCGGCGCTTGTGCAGCATCCCGGTATCCGGGCGGTCGGCTTCACAGGTTCGTTTCGCGGTGGTCGTGCGCTGATGGAACTGGCGGCGAAACGGACCGATCCCATCCCGGTCTACGCCGAGATGGGCAGCACGAACCCTGTGTTTATCCTGGGGCACGCCCTGGCAGAGCGAGGCGAGTCCATTGCAAATGGATTGCACGCATCGTTCACCCTGGGTGGCGGTCAGTTCTGTACCAAGCCCGGCATTGTCTTCGCTTCGGCTACGGATAAAGGCACATTCGTCGAGACCTTACGTAGCGCTACGGAAAGTGGTTCCGCCTACTCACTCCTGAGCGCAGGCATTGCTGCCACTTACAAAAGTGAGCAGGCTGAACGCAGGAATCTGCAGACTGCGGCTGGAGCAGAATCCACTGCAGGCTATAGCGCACAGGCGAGTCTGCTTGAGACAACAGCCCACGAATTTTTCGAAAAACCGGAACTGTCTGACGAAGTGTTCGGCCCGACGACCCTGTTGATCCATTGCAGCGACCAGGGAGAGATGCTGCGCGCGGCGCATGCGCTTCAGGGACATCTGACTGCAACCATTCTCGGCACTGAACAGGACCTTGAAGAGAATCGCGAACTGCTGAGCGTACTTGAAACGAAAGCAGGCCGTCTGATCTTCAATGGTTTTCCAACCGGCGTTGAAGTTTGTCATGCGATGGTACATGGCGGCCCCTATCCCGCAACTTCGGATGGTCGCTCCACCTCTGTTGGCAGCCAGGCCATCTTTCGTTTTGCCCGGCCTGTTGCTTACCAGGGATTACCGCAGAGCGCTCTCCGACCTGATTTGCAGGATCAGAATCCCTTGGGCATCCTGCGGCTGGTGAACGGAGCTTGGAAGCAGGATGCGAAGTCATAGCTAATTCCGAGAAATGCAAATGTAGATGAAAAGGGGTACACATGCGCCTGTTACGAGTTATGGTGGGCCTTGCTGCGGCTGCAGTTTTGTTCAGTTGTTCGCGCACACTTGCGTCTGGGCAGACGGCATCTTCCAACGCTGCAAAGCTGGACGCTTTCTATGCTGCCGAATGGGAGTATGAGCTCGAACATCATCCGGAAATGGCGACGTACGTTGGGGATGCCCGCTTTAACGACAAGCTTGCCGACTACTCCGCCGAAGAAGAGGCGCGCGAAGCAGCGCATGATGCGGAGCAGTTGAAGCGCCTGCAAGCGATGGCCGCCACCGGACTAGATGAGCAGCAGACGATCAGCCGTAAAATCATGCTGCGACAATTCGAGTCGGCGCTTGACAGCTATCGGCTGAAGGAATGGGAGATGCCTGTCAGCCAGATGAACGGCTTTCACCTGGAACTGGCCTCGATGTATGCATCGATGCCTTTCACTAACGAAAAAGATTACCGCAACTACATCGCACGCCTGCACCAGATACCGCGGGTCTTCGCGCAGCAGACGGCGGTCATGCAACTGGGCATGCGCGATCGCATGATGCAGCCGCAATACCTGCTCGAGAAGGTCGTGGTCGAGGGACAGGAGATTGCTTCCTCGGCGCCTGATAAAAGTCCGTTCGCGATACCGGTGGCAAAGTTCCCGTCGAATATCAGTGATGCCCAGCAGAAAGAACTGCGGAGTGCCGTAATGCAGGCTATCGAGCAGGATGTTCTGCCCGCGTATGCGCGCTTCACCACGTTCGTGCGGGATGTGTATGCGCCTGTCGGACGGAAGGATCCCGGCATCTGGGCTCTCCCGAACGGTGAAGCTCTCTATCGCAATGCGATTCGAGAGCATGTGCAGACGACGCTCGATCCCGACGCGATCTTCAACGAAGGGATGCGCGAAGTGAAGATCATTCACGCGCAGATGCTTACGCTTGCAAAAGCGCAAGGCTATGGGGATTTGACATCCTTCAACGAACATATCCAGGGCGACCTGAAACTGCATGGCACCTCAGGCGATCAGCTTCTCGCACTTTACAAGCACTATGAAGACCAGGCGAAAGCGAAGCTCGGCCAAGTGGTACCCATGCCACCTACGCTGGCCCTTGAAGTAATTCCGATGGATAGTTTTCGCGCGCCCAACGCAGTCCCGGCCGACTACTCTCCGGGCTCAACCGCGGGTGGCAGACCAGGACGCGTCAATGTCAACCTCTATCATCCAACGGATCGGCTCTTGTTGAACGTGGAAGCTATCGCGTATCACGAAGGCATGCCTGGTCACCACTTACAGTTCTCAACAGCAGATACGCTGCAGGGTCTACCGACTTTTCGCAAATTCGCCTCCTACGATGCCTATTCCGAAGGTTGGGCGCTCTATGCGGAGCAGCTGGGGAAAGAACTCGGCTTCTATCAGGACCCGTACAGCGAATACGGACGACTGCAGAACGAGATGTGGCGAGCCATTCGCCTCGTCGTCGATACCGGTGTCCACCAGAAACACTGGACACGACAGCAGATGGTAGACATGTTCAAACAATATACCGCGATGGATGATCAGAATATTCAGACAGAAGTGGATCGGTATATCTCCTGGCCAGGTCAGGCACTGAGTTATCGTCTCGGCCAGCAGAAAATCCTTGAATTACGGGAATACGCGAAGACCAAGCTAGGCCCCCGCTTCGATATTCGAAGCTTTCATGCACGGGTTCTGTCGCTCGGCCCTGTGCCTTTGGACGTGCTGGACGAGTCATTGCGACTCTGGGTCAACCAACAGGAAAAGCTCAAGCCTTAGTGCAACTGACGATCCCATGCAGCATCTTTTTCCATCGACTTGATGTTTCCACGCGCTTCACCTGATCTCCCGAATCTTGATATTGCGGAACCACACCGGAAAGCCGTGGTCCTGTAGCAGGATGTACCCGCTGGACGCTTGGCCGTAGCCTGGAAAAACGTGGTATTTGCTTTCCGCGAGGATCGCCTTGAACGCCGGCGAGTCACGGTCGTACTCCAATACCTTGACGCCGTTCAGCCAGTGTTCGCCATGCTTGCCGTGGACCACGATGCGGGCAGTGTTCCACTCGCCGACAGGCTTGATCGGCTTGTTAGCTGCGGGAGGGATCATATCGTAAAGAGAAGCAACCGTGCGGTCGCCGTTCTTCCCACGCTTTGCATCCGGGTGCAGCGCGTCGTCCAGCACCTGGTACTCAAAGCCGATGGGTGAGCCGTGACCGTTCTTCCAAGGCATCAGGTCCAGGTCCACGAAGTACATGATCCCGGAGTTCGCTCCCGGGGACGTTTTGAAATCCACTGATAGCTCAAAATCCGAGTAGGTACGAGTGGTCACGATGTCGCCGCCGTTACCCGATTCTTCACCACCGGTCTCTGTCACCGTGATGGTGCCGTCCTTTACCGCCCAGCCTGTTTTCGGAAAGCCGCCGCCACGCGCACTGCGCCAGCCATTGGTCGTTTTGCCGTCGAAGAGCAGTCGCCAGCCACTGGCTTTTTCATTCGGTGTGAGGGTGTTTGCGTTCTGTGCGGAAGCCAGCGACACGGCGAGAGAGACACCTAGGGCTACAAGTGCAACGACTCTATTCATACGCAACAGCATAGCCGTTCTTCCTTACTGCATGTGCAATGGTCTACTTGGCATGCTCGCGAGCGGGCAGGCGCTGTGTAATCCCATGTTGGCAGTCGGGGTTCGGCTAGATAGTTGTGTCAAAGCCAAATCTTCCGCCGAGCCCATCCTGAACATGCCACACGAAAGCAGCACCGTTTGTGGCTTGAGTCGCCCCCGAATCAGCATCACCATGAGAACCGGGACGAGCGTGATGGCAATGATCGGCGACGAGCCTGCTGCGAGCGTCTTCGTCCAGGCGAGGGGTCGGAACATCCTTTAACAACGCCGACAGCTATATCTATAGATCGACATGTAAAACACCGATGCGAGGAGAAGATCCACTTTTTCCTTTGAAGAACGGCTGCAGGTCAATTCCTAAGATCACCGACTAAGTTGAGTTCGACGCCAACATCATTCTCAGCCTTCCAGATCAGGAAACTCGGGTTTTTGAGACCCCACTGCACATAGGGGACGACAAGTTGCCCCTTCGCTGTTACCTTCGGACCTTCGATGTGTATCTGCATAGGAATGGTCAGGTCGTGTGGTGTGCCCAGCAAAGTGAAGACTCCGGTCACTTGAATGGTTGAGTCGCCTGATCCGGCAATCTTGCCTGTGTACGTTCTCGGCACGAAAGATATAGACGTGAACTGCTCCACCTTGAGAATATCTTTGTTCATCTTTTTGTCGCGGCTATCATTTCCCGTCTTGCCGCTGCCTGCAGCAACAACGACCATCCCCGACAAATGGGAGGCGGATCGGTCGAAATCAATCGATCCAGACTGTACGTGAAACGTGCCGTTGACGACTTCGTGGGTCGTGTTCAGTTTGATCTTGACCTCGCTGGCATCTGGGTTGACGGCGAATGTCTGATGCTGGGCCAGCACAACTGGCGCGAATACAAGGCACGAGGACTAAGACGGCGGAGGATTTCATATTTCTCCTGAACGGTATTGCCGAGAACTAAGGTGGCTTCGCTAGATTGAATTGGCAAGGAGCTGCGAAGCGACAGCCGCCGAAGGTCGGGTGACACGCGTGAGTCTAGCCGTTACACGCATCGCGCCGGGCCAAACCCTGAGGCAGAATGGCAGAACAGCACGCGCAAGTCCATTACTTAGACCATTGGCAGCAACTTCGGCAAGGAGCATCTGAGGCAGCATTGCGGATCGAAGTTTCGGCTGGAAGACTGATGCCGGCTCTTTGGCTAGGTAGGCAGCGGCGCCTTGACGAGCAGTATGCAGGGCGATGGAAATACCATCGCCGGTGAACGAAGGGATCACAGCCGCCTGATCTCCGATACAGTAAAGCCCATCCTCGGTGGTGCGGCGGATGTAACCATACGGGATATGAGTGATGGTGATAGGTTTTTCAAGTAGCGGCTCAGCACCGTCAAGCCGCATCGCGAGGTGAGGACAGTCTCGCTGCATCTTTGCCAGAAGACCCTCCCAACGAAGACCCGCGCTTGCAAAATATCGCCGTTTTACAACACAGCAGAAATTCACAACGCCATCTTCTACCGGTTGAATACCTCCGTAGCCCCCGGAATACAGCATTAGCTCGGAGGCGTCCGCAAGGTCAGTGTTCTGGCCGGCATTCAGGCGGTAATACATTTTAAAAGCGACCCATTGGTGAGGGTCTTTCGGACGACCCTGACCGCGCAGGTCGTGCTTGCCTGTGGCGAGAAAGGCGGTTGGAGCTTCGTATGTGGAGCCGTCGTCAACCCTAACCTGCCAGAGGTCACTGGTCGTGCGACTGAGCGACTGAACAGTGCGGCCGCGCATCACGCGGACTCCCGCTGCGATGGCTTCAGCCATGAGCGCAGTATCCAGCGCTTTACGCGTGAGCGAGGCAGCCGGGAAAGGCAGTGGTGCCTCTGCGGCACGCCTTGCTGTGGCGAGTCGCACGTAATTCAGGCGAACCGCACCAAGCGAAGCTACGTCGATGCCGAGCGCATGCAGGTCTTCCAGGGCCTCTCCGCTCAGAAACTCTCCGCACACCTTATGGCGTGGTGTGGTTTCGCGTTCAATCAGTGTTACACTACGTCCCTTGCGAGCGAGCGCGATCGAAGCAGCACAGCCTGCCACTCCGCCACCTAGGATGAGAACTTCTTCTTGCAAAGCATGGCTCCTAGCTCAGCGGATGCTCAAATTATCCGCAGCGAGCTTCCTTACTTCTATTCAAACCTGATAGACGTTTCAACCTGATAGACGTTCAAAAAACAGATTCAAAGGCATTCTGTACGAATCGTCATCTTGTGGCCAACGATGTAGCCCGTTCGTTCCGTGGCGGTTTACGTCTCATAAGCTGAACGTCAGAGCGAAGTATTCGATGAAAGGTCGAGGGTTTCTTGTCGCCGGCTTTATGGTGACTACCTTGGCTACCTCACCTCTGGCAGAAACGATTGCAGTTAAACATATTCAACGGCCGATGTACCGGTTTATGGTGGCCCGGTTCGAAGATGGCGGACAGGTGCGCATCCGTCCCACTCTGTCGGCGTGTGTTTACTTATCGGCGTTGCAGCAGGCTATTGGCTGTTGCGAGCAGGGCGGACCGCTTATCCGATCGGATGTCATCGTTTCGGTGAATGAATACGAGTAACTCTGTGTTCTGTAGCGGATAGAGTTAGTCGCAAGTGTATCCAGCTTAATCCATAGTCACAAGTTGGTAAGGGCGAATGACTCAAAGGCCCCTGTTCATCGTATCTTCGCTCTACGCCATCAGGTAATTTGATTTAGCGGCCCTGGAGGCCTAGCTTTAACAGCGTGTCGGTGACACGGATGCTGGCGTGGCGGAGGACGTCGCCTTCGTCGGCGAAGTTGCCGGTGATGCAGCGGACGCCGAGCTTTTCAATGGCTTCGCAATCCGGCTCGATGGGGGCGGCACCCTCAGCGGCGTAGCGGTCGAGCAGGACCTGCGAAACGGGCGCGGTGTTGACCAGGGCGTAGTCGAAGATGGGCCGGCCGGCGTGTTCGTAGATGCGCTCGATGTGCTGCGAAGCAGACAGGTCAAGACTCTCATTGGCCTGCGTCATCAGGTTGCAGATATAGATGCGGACACCCTTCGAGGCGGACATGGCTTCGGGGATGCCCTGCACCAGCAGGTTGGTGATGAGCGAGGTGTAGAGCGAGCCCGGGCCGACGGTGATGAGGTCGGCATGCTGCAGGGCTTCGAGGGTTTCGGGCAGCGGTTCAGCGGTGGCTGGTTCGAGCATCAGCTGCTCGATGCGCAGCTTGCTGGCGGTAATGTTGGTTTCGCCATGCACGATGGTGCCGCCGGCCATGCGGGCGGTGAGTGAAACGTTCGCCGTGGTCGCGGGATAGATGTGGCCGCGGGTGGCGAGCACCTGTGATGAAAGCTTGATGGCCTGGGCGAAGTCCCCGGTAATTTCTGCGAGTGCGGCGACAAAAAGGTTGCCGAAGCTGTGGCCTTCCAGGCCCGGATCGCCGGTTTCGCTGGCGGAAAATCGGTGACGGAAGAGGCGGGAGAGCAGGTGTTCGTCGTCTGCGAGGGCGACCATGCAGTTCCGCAGGTCGCCTGGGGGCAGCATGTTGAACTGTCGACGAAGGCGGCCGCTGGAACCGCCGTCGTCGGTGACCGTGACGACGGCTGCCAGATCGCGGATGAGGCAGGGCTGATCGACGCAATCGCTCTTTGGATGCCCGGGTGCTGCATGGGTAAGCGAGGCGACGTGCCGGCGGAGGCCGCGCAGGAGGGTGGAGAGGCCGGTGCCACCGCCCATCGCCACCACCTTTAGCGACACAGCTTTCCTGCGGCGTTCCGGCTTTATCGCACCAGCGTCCGGCCCATGCCCATTCTGTTTTGCAGACGATCCGGCTAAGGTCGCGGAGGGTTTACCGGGATGGAGGGAAACTGCCAAAGTGCTGACTGCTTGTCGAACTTTCGGGTGGCTGGCTGCGGTTAGCGTTGCAGCGGCAAGCTAGGAACGGTTAGCGTAAAGAGCCTTAGCGTTACAGCGGTTGGCTGAAGACCGGTTAGCGCAGAGGCGCTTAGCTGAAGAGCGTTAGCGTCATCAGGCCATTTCCGGGTAGAGCAGTTCAGTGAAGCGCGGATCGTCCGCCATATCCTGAAAGTCAGAGTCGGTACGGGCCTGGATGCGGTTGCGCGAGTTGATCTGAATGGCCTTGCCTAGGTGATCGAGGCAGCCGTCGGTCTGACCAGTCATGCTTTCGAGCACGGCCAGGCCGTAGAGCGCGTAGTCTGCCTGGGGATGGCTCCCGAGGATTTTCTCAAACTGTTCGCGGGCCTCGTCATACACGCCCGTGTTGAGCAGGGAGATGGCGTAGTCATAGTGTTCGTCCGGCGTGGCGAAGGTGCGGGCTTCCTTCTTCGCATGGCGAGCGCAGACGGCCAGGTAGACGCGCGAACGCTCCTTGAGTTCAGGGGCCGCGGTTTCGATCAGGGCCTGAAAAATGTCCTGAGCTTTTTCAAATTTGCCTTCCTGCATGAGTTTGAGCGCGCCCTGATAGTCATGGAGAGACTTCTGGTGAGCAGCGTCAACGACAGGGCGCATCTTGCCGGCTATGGTTTTGGGAGAGCGCTTGGGCGTTCCCTGTCCTGCTTGTGCCATACGGAGAATTATCCTTTATACCGGTAGTACGTTTTTTTGCTTCTGTGCATAGCTTGTGATGCACAGCACGGGCCTCGGCCGAGATTACGCCGTAGGGTACGTTTTACACGCAGGACCCCAGGGTACGTCAACCCTGAGGATTTGTGGCCTGACAAGGGAGAGTGCTGCGCTTCGTTCGGGTGACTCCTGTTTGTCGTCTTCTCAATCTTTGGCGGCGGCGTTGTAGAGGGCGGGGTTGAGGGAGGGGTCGTTGTACATCTTGAGCTGTCGGTAGAGCTTGAAGCGGCGTTCACCCTGCAGTACGGCTTGCCAGAGTTGGTCAAGGCAGCTGCTGAGGTCGGCACGCTGGGCTTCAAGGATGGCAAGGCGCGCGCGGTTGCGTTCTGCGTGTCCGCAGGGTGCATTGACGCGATCGATCTCTTCACGGGTGTGGTAGAGCTTGAGCGAAAGGATGGAGAGGCGATCGATGATGAGGCCGGGGGTTTCTGAGTGCAGCGGCGCCAGCTCTCGTGCCGGATGCGCGGGAAGGGATGTGAGGAGGAGTTGGTCGAGCTGCTCGGTGAGGTCATTGCGGCGCTGGTTGGTCTTGTCGATCAGGCGTTTGGCGGAGACGACCTCGCTGTCGGTCGCAAGGGGTGCGCGGGCATTGTCTTCGGCATGCCAGAGATCGTAGTTGGCGCGATGCTGGGCGAGAACAGTGTTCAGCAGGTGGCTGTTCCCATGCTGGTCGGCGGCTGCCGAGGCGTGCCAGAGCGTGTTTGCCTGGTCGTGCATCGAGGTGATGAAGTTTGCGTCTAGCTTGATCATTCTTGGCGGCGTGGTCGGCAAATGTCGGTCCTGAAACACCGGCATCGGCCTTTATAGTAAAGCCATGTTGCGCCTGGCGCTTGAGCGGCGGGCAAACGGGAGGGTGTTGACGGCATGGCGCAATCGTCGGTCTGGGAACCTGCGGCGAAGTTTCGAGGGGCGGGGGTGCGGGAGCTTGTGCTCTGCTACACGACCTATGAAAAGGGTCAGGCATTTATGCGGGAGTGTGTGCGGCAGGGGTGCCGGGTGCTGCTGGTGACGCTCGACAAGCATCGCGACGCTGACTGGCCGTTCGACATTCTGGATGAGATTGTCACAATGCCGGAGGGGCTGACGATTGAGCAGATCACGAACACGATCAGCTACCTGGCCCGTGGCCGGCGGATTGATCGCATCGTGGCCCTGGATGAATTTGACATGGAAGTGGCGGCACATCTTCGTGAACACCTGCGGTTGCCGGGGATGGGGCGGACGACGACCGGCTTCTATCGCGACAAACTGGCGATGCGGATCAAGGCCGACCAGGGCGGCATCCTGGTGCCGTCATTTATCGGCATAGCCAACTACGATGACCTGCGCGTGTGGATGGACAGAGTACCGGGGCCGTGGCTGCTGAAACCGCGAACGGAGGCTTCGGCGATCGGCATCCGCAAGGTGTCAGAGCCGGAAGAGGTCTGGCGGGCACTGGATGAACTGGGCGACCGGCAGAGCCATTTCCTGCTGGAGAAGTTTGTCCCGGGCGACATTTTTCATGTCGACTCCGTCACCTGGGGGGGAAAAGTAATTTTTTCTGCGGTGAGCCAGTATGGCAAGCCGCCGATGCAGGTGATGCACGAAGGCGGTGTCTTTACGACGCGAACGATTGATCGCCGGAGTGCCGATGCGGAGGCGCTGACTGCGTTGAATGCGAAGCTGGTTCCCGAACTGGGCATGGTGCGCGGCGTGACGCATGGCGAGTACATCAAGAGCCATGCGGACGGCCGCTTTTATTTCCTGGAAGTGGCGGCACGCGTAGGCGGAGCCTTTATCGCAGAACTGGTCGAATACGCGAGTGGAATCAATCTGTGGGCAGAGTGGGCGCGCACAGAGATTGCTGCCATGCGCGGGGTTGACTACAAGCTGCCTGACACTATGGACGCCTATGCCGGCAGCGTCTTATGCCTGGCGCGCGAAGCTGAGCCGGATACGGCGGCGTTCCATGCGCCGGAGGTGGTGTACCGGATGAAGCGGCACCATCATGCGGGGCTGATCGTGCGTTCGACTGATCCGCAACGGGTGCGGCAGTTGCTGGATGACTACGCGATCGATTTCGCAAGGCAATTTCTGGCGGTCGAACCGGTGCCGGATAAGCCGACAGCCTGAAGGCTTGTCCAGGAGGAACGACCGGGTGAAACTGGTGAGCCCGCTGGGACTCGAACCCAGGACCCATGCATTAAAAGTGCATTGCTCTACCAACTGAGCTACGAGCTCACAACTCGCGTGGATTCTTCAAAATTACCACATCCGGAGGATTGGCGGCCGGGCGGCCCCGCCTTGCTTTTGCGCAGGATGATCGGAAAAAGAAGATCTGTAAGTGGGCAAGACGCGGTCAAATGTATACAGGCTGATTTTTATTCGAAAACATTTTGCTTGGCATGCCCTGTATTTAGGCCCATAGTTGTTACAGATTCCCAGGCTCAAACAAGTGAACTCTTTTTGCTTACGGCTTTGTAAGCAGGGCTGGACTCCTGCGGCGGCGTGTTCCTAGGGTGCTTCGATGCCCGGGAGAATGGCATGCGCCAGTCGTGACTCCTGCGCTCTTTCCTCCGCCAGGCGCGGCCATGCCGAATGCGCCTGGCGGATATTTTATTCCGAGCTTAGAAGGCGGTTTTACTGCCGAGACAGAAAGGCACAAAGATGCCAGAGGACCGTACACCGAAGGGAAGCTGGGCGAAGTTTAATCAAGCGATGCATGCAGCAGACGCAGTGAACCGATCACTGCATGACGCTCTGCCCTATACCGCGGGGACGCAATCCGAGATCCCTTTGGGCGAGCGTTTTGAAGGGTTCCAGCGCTCCCTGTGCATCACCGATTTTGCCAGCGGTAGGTCGGTCGTAAGCAAGGAGCAGCCTGGTTCAGGAAACGTAGGCCCAACCCTGCAGGCGATGCCGCAAGACCAGCTTGCGAAAGGCGAATGGAGCCGCAACCGGCTGGTTTTCGAGGCGCCGCAGTGGTTCGGATTTATCGATCCACTGGTCGACGAGAAGGAACTTCCGGAGTTGTTTGGCCTGACGGTGCATGGGCGTGGGCGGGTTTCCGGACTGCCGGAGGTGAAGTCCAGCGACCTGCCTTTGCCGGGCGAACGTGGGTGCTGGAAGGCTGGGCTATCCGAGCCGCGAGCGTCAGCCAGGTTGCCAGCGGGATCGCAGACGTTAGCGGTACAGCGAAAGTGTCCGGTGCTGACCTTCCCCCTGGCCGCTGTACGGGCGGTTGCTGTGGGACCGCATCGATCGCAGGAGACGGTGATTCGTTTTCGAGCGCCCGCTTTGAAAACGCCGATCTTGTTATTTTCCCTGGTTGGCGGCGTCGGCGGCACCAGCCTCGCCGCGGGGTTGACGCGGGTACTGGCCAACTGCGGCGAGCGGGTGATGCTGGCCGACGCCGGTGGCCACAGTCTGCTGCCGCATTATTTTGGCGGCCAGGGTTCAAAGCAGGGTGTGATGCGGAAGTTTGTTCCCCTGCCGGCTTCGAACAACGAGCCGGTGAGTATGCTGAGTCTCGATGTGGAATCGTTTGCATGGAATGATGAAGAAGTGGACAGGATTTTTGTGGAATATGCGCGTGAAGCTGCCGGCTTTGATCGCGTGGTGTGGGATATGGGAAACGCGCCCGTGGAATGGAGCAGTCGCGTGCTGCGGCATGGGGCACGGGTGATTGTGCCGCTGCTCCCCACGGCCAAGTGCCTGATGCAGCTTGCGGCAACCGAGGCGCTGCTCGAAAAAAGCAGGAAGACGGGCGGCTCGACGCGCTGGCAGTATGTCTTTAACCAGTTTGACGAACTCGATCCTTCGCACGTAAGCATCCGGGGACGATTTCGGGTGCAACTGGGAGAGCGGCTGCTGCCCTTCGTGCTGCGCAGCAGCCCCCTGGTGGATGAGGCGCTGCTGCATGGGCGGACGGTTGTGGACCACGCGCCTTCATGCCCCCTGGTGCGGGATATGTGGCGGCTGGCTCGTTCAGTGGCAGGTCTGCCGCAGGCGTATCCGGAGATTGTGCCCGGCGCCTGGGGGGAAGGTTGACGGCAAGCCTGCTCTACTGCTCAGCCATGAAGCCGGTGCGGGAATACCATCATTGCTGAGGTGGTACGACAGCCATGTCTTCCCCGCACGTCCGACAAGTTGAGCAACATGTTGCAGGAGCCGCCGCCGCGGCTGGTCATGCGCCTTGGCCGAGTCTCGTAGAGACGTTGCAAAGTACGCGTGCAGAGAGCGGCCGAACGTTGCTGGAACTGGTCGATGAGCAGCCGGTATTGATGGTGTTTCTCCGTCACTTCGGCTGCACATTCTGCCGGCAGGCGATGGATGACGTGGCGCGAGTGAAGGACGGACTGACGGCCCGTGGTGTTCGCCCGGTGTTTGTTCATGTGGGTACGCCCGAACGCGCCAAACCTTACTTTGACTATTACGGCTTGTCAGATGTTGAACGGGTGAGTGACCCCGATGCACAGTTGTACCGTAGTCCCGGCTTCCAGCTGGCGAGGACGCATCCGTTAAGCCACTTCCTGTTGTGGAGGGTATGGAAGGGCTGGCTGTCGGGAGCACTCTTCAAGCATGGATTCGGTCTTATGTTTCGAGAGGACACCCACCAGATGCCGGGGGTGTTTGTTCTGAAGGAGCGGCAGGTGGTATCGGGGTTGCGGTTGAAGAGGATCTCCGATCGGCCGGATTACCTGGGGATGGTGGATACGGCGCTTCGTGCCGGTAGCTGATGTTGCTGACTTTGCCCACTTCAGGCGATGCTTTGCTCGCTGGCTTGCGGGGCGGTAGCCGGGTCAGAGCTTAAGCTGCCGGTTGGTCAGTTCGACGAGTATGATTCGCAAGACGCAGATCTCCCCACTTTGCTGCGATTCGGTCGAGTTGACAAAAGGTTAGTGTCGGGGCGGAATGAGTGCTTGTGGCGGATGAGGAAGACGCGGGTCCTTCGACTTCGCTGGGCTACGCTCAGGATGACAACTCGTGGGCTGATCAAGGAAATTGGAAGTGGTAGCCATATTGGTTACAGGTGCACGGTAGTCGTTACAGGTCAACGCGATTGGTTGTAGATGCAACGCAAGAAGGACGCCCTTACGAGCGTCCTTCTTGCGTTACTTTCTATCTGCGTGCTGGTGCAGTTTACGGGATGTAATAACGCAGAGACGTTTCGATCACGTTGTCATTGCCCATGGGGGCGCGTCCATTTGCGTTTGGAACGCCGGACCAGGTGAGACGGTCAATGTAGCTGTACTGGATGCTCTGGCGGAAGCGGCCTTTGTCGCCCTTGTAGAAGTCATACCAGTAGCCGAAGGTCCCTTCCTCCACGGCGCGGGTGTTCGCAGTGCAATTGGTTTGCGCACCTGGCGAGAATCCGGCAGTGGGGGTGGCGGAGGGAGCGGGCTCAGTAAAGCAACCGGTCTGCACGGCGAGCGGACTGCCGTAGCCTTCTGCCTTGGTCTGTGCTGCGTTGGTGTAGAAGTAGCGGCGGAAAGCTTCATCGCCGCCATAGTAGGCGTAGACATCAAGGCGCGGGGTGGCGTGGTATTCCACCTTGCCGAGGGCGGAGAAGCCGTGGAGCAGGGCCAGCTGGGCATCCGGACGCAGGGTGGTGTCGCCGATCTGGGAAGCGCCATAGCGGCCGATTCCGTCGCCGTACAAACCTTCGAGGCCTATGTCAAAGTGCTTGGTGACCGGGGCCAGGAAGCTGCCGCCGATACCGCCGCCGACCGTCTTGTCGTTATAGGCGCCCTTGGAGTTGTAGGTGACGGTGGTCGTGGTCACACCGCCGGTGGTCGTCGTGGTAGTGGTGTTGCTTGGATAGATGCGGTCGCGGAAGATGCGAGCGATGCCGTAAACCTCGAAGTGGCCGTAGCCAGGCTCGAAGACTGCCTTGGCCAGCATGTCCGGCGCCACGTTAAAGGAGTAGTTGGCTACGTTTGCCGAGCTGGTAGAACCAGGCTGGCCGGCCGAGTTGTAGAGTCCGGCACTAGTGCCCGCACTGCCAATCAGGTAGTTGGTCGGCAGGCCTGAACCGGCGGGCGCAAGGGTCTGAGGAGCTTCAAGCGAGACACCGAGCCACATCTTGCTGCCAACCTGCTTGATGACGCGGGCGCTGTACTGGCGCGCCCACGTAAAGCCGGCGTTGTAGTTGGGATCAATGGTCAGCGGTACATCTTCAGATTTGTTGGCGAGTCCATGACGATACGGTGTGGCCATTGACCACATCTGGCCGGCGGCGATGGTTAACCCGCTGTCCATCTTGGCCTGCGCCCAGAGCACGCGCTCACGCATGACGTAGGAGTTGCTCTGGTTGTTATTCGAGGTGACGCCGGTGCCGAGCCAATCCATCTCGTAGTAGCCCTCGATAGTGGCGCGATTAAGCTTGCCCTGAAAATCGAGTGCAAGACGAGACTGGCGAGCAGTGGCGAAGAATTCTGTAAGCGCAGCCTGGTTGGTATTTTCAAGCGGCACGCTGGTGAAGGGGGTCGGGATGTCAGAGCCGGTGGCACGGGTCCGATCGACGGTAGCCGCTTCAATAAAGGAGCCGGTGGGCGAGATGGTGACGCCTTTGAAGTGAATCGAATCCGGATGCTCGATCTGTTTCTGCACCTTGGCGGTCTGCTCAACCATGGTGGTCTGAAGGCTGGAACTGCTGGTCTTTAGGTCAGACACAGCGCCCTGCAGCGTGTTGACGGCGGTGGTGTTGTCTGTCAGCGTCTGCTGCTGCTGG
>CAZZXL010000058.1:0-24890 GCA_964658035.1 uncultured Acetobacteraceae bacterium | reverse complement strand
CGGTTCCCCGCGGTACTCTAATCGGCAAACTCGCTTCATGGCGCTGCCCTTCTTCAAAGCAGGGCCGCTCATTCGCTGCCCAAACTTCTCCAATCTCGTTCACATCCAAATCGTTTGTGGTGGCCCACTACTAATAACCTGATACTCTGTCGGCGATGTCCCTACCCATTCATACTCTTTACGCCCACACTCTGGGACATCGCGACGAATCGGAGTGGGAGCCGCTCAATCTATACCTGGCTTTTGTCGCGAAGTTGGCTGAAGAGTTTACTTCTGTCTTTGCTGCTGCCGGCTGGAGGAACGTTCTTGGGCAATGCCATGCTCTTGGGAAAGCTTCGGAGTGCTGGCACGAATCGCCATGCTTACTCGCCGGAGACGAATCTTGAACGAAGCGAGATAGCCCAACCCGAGACCGCGACACGCTCGGTCGATGTGGCCATGTACAGCTTCACGGATCGCGAGCTGGCCGAAGAGCTGCCAGCCCTGGACCGCAAGGGCGTCAGGGTCCGGGTGTACCAGGATCGTGAACAGTCTCAGCAGGAACCGCAGCGGGAGATTTTGACCACAGCCTCGATCCTCTCGGCGGCGGGGATCGAGGTCAGAGTGAAGGGTGCGAGGGATCTCATGCACCTCAAAAGCTACGCCATCGACGGACGGCTGCTGCGGACTGGCTCCGCCAACTGGTCTCCAACGGGTCTGAAGCGCCAGGACAAGGACGTGCTGTACGAGTCCTCGTCGGAAGTGGTAGGTCGGTTCGAAGCGAAGTTTGAGGAGCTGTGGGCTAAATCGACCAACACGAGATACACCTCGTCAGCTCGCCAGCTCATTACTTGCTGGCGTTTAGTAATCGAGCATTTTCCACAACGGCGTTTTATCGGTACTAGTCAGGTTGCCGGTTGGATGATCTCGCGGATAGATGCCCAGCCAGAGGGACTCTTATTCGAACGGACGTAGACCACCATAGACCTACTTTTGAAGACAAACGGTTTGCCATCATGCTTCGGTGTCCCTGTGATCGCAAAGGTGCTCGTCAAAGGCAGGGACACCACCGGGCGGAATCATCTCGCCTAGACTGGCAAACCTGACACCGGATGGATTGGGGCGGCTGCTCAAGGAGACCTTCCGTCCACGGAAGATCCGTGGGAAGCTGTTCAATCCTAAGGTGAACTTCGTCCGCTATGCCGATGACTCATCATCACCGGATGCTCGAAGGAGCTTCTGGAGAGTGAGGTCAAGCCGCTGGTCGAACGTTTTATGTTCGACCGGGGCTTGCAGCTCCCACCCGAGAAAACCTGCATCACGCATATCGAAGATGGCTTCGACTTCCTTGGGCAGAACCTGCGCAAGTATGGCGGCAAGCTCCTGATTACGCCCTCCGGAAAGACTATGCATGCCTTTCTGGAGAAAGTGCGCGAAGCGATTCGTTCGAATCGAGCCGTGAAACAGGAGTACCTGATACGGCTGCTCAACCCGATCATTCGAGGCTGGGCGTACTATCACCGCCATATCGAAGCTGGCCCGGCGTTTCGGAAAGTAGGCATGGTCCTCTGGCACTCGCTCTGGCGATGGGCGAAGCGCCGCCATCTAAACGAGTCCGCTACGTGGATCGCAGATCGATACAGGCATCGGCTTGGACGGCGTAAGTGGTGCTCCGCTTTGCCGGCTGGCTCTGAACGCTCAATGTGGTCCGGTTGGTTGACCCCACCCAGATCGCTATCCGGCGCTACGTCAAGGTGAAATCGGACGCTAACCCGTTCGACCCGCACTGGCGCAGCTACTTCGAGACTCGCAAGAAACTGAGGTAGCAGGGCATGCTCTTGTGGTGTGCAATGTAGTCCGGCTTCGCTTGCGCGGGGCTTATACACGGCTTGAGCCGGATGATGGGAAACCATCAAGTCCGGTTCTTAGGGGAGGGAGCGGCAGCAATGCCGCTTCCTTACCCGACCCCTTTAAGTTTTCGTTGGTTGGCGGTGATTGAGCGTCTAATTATGAAAGGAGAGCGATATAGAGCACCGTGAACTGCTGACACAATTCCTTCTTGAGGCTTTCCCAAACCCTTATCGAGTCGGGTGCCCGGATGAGGAGGCAGTGCAGGCCCTGGCAGGCCTTAGTTGACGATCCATAGCCAGGAAACACAGGCCCTTTAAGCGCGATGACTGCACTCCGTCAGAAGTCGGCAGGGGTAACACTAAGGTCACGAATGCAAACGCTTTTTAGCGTAGATTAGAAAAGTTTCATTTTAGCCTCACAGTCAGCGCCCTGGATGGCTCGCCATGCTGGATGCACTTCCTCTGAGGTATCGTTTGATGATTTGCTGGAATCTCCGCCGCCGCTGTGCTTCGCCGACTCCTCTTGCGTACAGGCAACCATCACCTTTCACCCGCTCTGCCGCGGGGGTGCTGTCCGCTTTGTTCGCGGCGGCTTACCTTGTGTTCGCAACAGCGGCCCAGGCGCAGACCGCGCACTTTGGCGGCGTGCAGACGGTACTGTTCAGCAGCGGCTTGCACTATCCCGCGGGCGTAGCGGTCGATAGCAGCGGCAACGTCTATATTGCCGACAACAGTAGCAGCCGTGTGCTCAAGGAAACCTTGTCCGGAGGTACGTATACCCAGACGATCATCGGCAGCGGTCTTAGCTATCCCGACGGGATCGCGGTGGATGGCAGCGGCAACGTCTATATCGCGGACCATAACAACGGTCGCGTGGTCAAGGAAACACTGTCCGCCGGCACGTATACCCAGACGATCGTGAGTAGCGGCCTGAGCAGCCCATCAGGAGTCGCGGTAGATACTAGCGGAAACGTATATATCGCCGACTCGAACAATAACAGGATCCTGAAGGAGGTGCCTTCGGGAAGCACGTATACCCAGTCGACGATTAACACGAGCGGCTTGACCAACCCCGTAGGCGTGACGGTAGATACCAGCGGAAACGTCTATGTCACCGACACCGGCCACAACCGGGTGCTGAAAGAGACATTCTCCAGCGGCAGTTATTCGCAATCGGTGATCGCTACGACCGGCTTGACGGCCCCATTGGGCTTGACAGTGGATGGCAGCGGCAATGTGTATATCGCCGATCAGGGCAATAATCGCATCGTGAAGGAGACGTTCTCCGGAAGCACTTACACGCAATCGGTCGTCGTCACCGGCCTCGATGGTCCCTACGGAGTGGCGCTGGACAACAGCGGCAACATCTATATCGGAGACCAGACCAGCCAGCGAATATTCGAGGTGAAGACTGCCTCGGTCAACTTCCTCTCGTCCAACATCGGAACGCCCACGGCCAGCACGCCTTTGACCTTTATCTTCGACACCGCCGGCAGCCTGGGTGCAGCGCCGCAAGTGTTGACGCAGGGCGCGCCCACTCTGGACTTTACCGATGCCGGCACAGGCACCTGCACCACAAACGGCCCCACACATGCCTACTCTGCGGGCGACAGCTGCACGGTCGATGTTGTGTTGAAACCAAGGGTGGCGGGGCCTCGCTCCGGCGCAGTCGTGTTGAGCAATGCAAGTGGCGTGCCTGTTGCGACCGCATACGTGTATGGCACCGGCGTCGGGCCGCAGCTTACCTTTTCTCCTCCTGTGCGGACGATCGTTGGCGCTGGATGGACCGCCGCTTTCGGCGTAGCGGTCGATGCAGCTGGGAACGTATACGTGTCAGACGCTGGAAGCAACAAGGTCACGAAGGAAACGCTGTCTGGCGGAACCTACACTCCTTCGACTGTCACGACAAATGTCAACGAACCGATCCTCTTAGCTGTGGATGGTGCAGGGGCTATCTACATCGCGGATTCTAATCACGCCCGTGTGCTGAAAGAGACGCCTTCCGGCGCAGGTGGCTACATCGAGTCGACGATCGGGAGCGGATGGAACGCGCCTTTTGGTGTCGCTGTGGACGGAGCCGGGAATGTCTATGTCGCCGACCTCTACACTCATCAAGTGGTGAAGGAAACGCTCTCAAATGGCAGTTACACGCAAGCGCCGATTGTCACAGGACTAGTTAACCCGTACGGCGTGGCGGTGGATTCCAGCGGCAACGTGTATGTGGCCGACGCCGGCGCCGGCAGCGTCCTGCTGGAGACTCCTTCGGGGGGTAGCTATACACAGACGACGATAGCAAGCGGCCTCAATTCTCCCGAAGGTGTGATCGTAGACGGAAGGGGCGACGTCTATATCAGCGACCAGAGTGGCAGCATCCTCCTGGAGACGCCGGCAGCCGGTGGCGGGTATACACAGACGACTTACCTGAACATAAACGCCACCGACATGGCCTTCGACGGCAATGGAAATCTGTTCGTCATAGATGAAAACGACCAGTCAGTGCTGCAGGAGAACGTGGCAACTCTACCGTCGTTTACCTTTGCCTCGACCGCGCTAGGCGCGACGAGCAGCGACAGTCCGCAGAGCTTTACGCTGACCAACATCGGCAATGCCGACCTTACCTTTAGCGTACCGTCGATCGGAACCAACCCAGCTATCAGTACCGGATTCAGCTTCGACGCGGCATCGACCTGCCCGTCGTTGACGGCTAGCTCCTCAACAGCGGATTTGATGGCCGGGGAATCCTGCACTGTAGGGGTTGACTTTAGCCCAACGACCTTAGGGAGCGTCTCTGGTGCCCTCGTCTTTACAGACAACAACCTGAACGGCCAACCGAACGCGACGCAGACCGTGAACCTAAGCGGGACAGCAACGCCGGCGGTTCAAACGATTACCTTTCCACAGCCAAGCTCGCCAGTCACGTATGGAACCTCCTCAGTCACCTTGGCGGCAACGGCCAGTTCCGGGCTAGCGGTCAGCTATGCGGTCACCAGCGGTCCAGGGTCGATCTCGGGCGCGACGCTCAGCTTTACCGGCGCAGGCACCGTGGTGGTAACGGCCAGCCAGGCGGGTAATGCAAACTATGCGGCGGCTATCCCGGTGTCGGTCTCGATCGTAGTCAACGCGGCTTTGCAGACAATCACCTTCCCTCAGCCGAGCTCACCGGTTACGTATGGCGCCTCGCCAGTCACTTTGGCCGCCACGGATACTTCCGGGTTGCCGGTCAGCTATGCGGTCACCAGCGGCCCAGGATCGATCTCGGGCGCGACACTCAGCTTTACCGGCGCAGGCACCGTGGTCGTAACGGCCAGCCAGGCGGGAAATGCAAACTACGCGGCGGCTACTGCGGTCTCGGTGTCCATCGTAGTCAACGCGGCTTCGCAGGCTATCACCTTTCCTCAGCCGAGCTCGCCCGTCACGTATGGAGCCTCGGTCACCTTGGCCGCGACAGCCAGCTCCGGGTTGCCGGTCAGCTACGCGGTCACCAGCGGTCCAGGGTCGATCTCGGGCTCGACACTCAGCTTTACCGGCGCAGGCACCGTGGTCGTGACAGCCAGCCAGGCGGGTAATGCAAACTACACGGCGGCGACAGCTGTCTCGGTGTCCATCGTGGTGAACGCGCCAGCTCCGGCGGTGACCACGACCTCGGTCACCGCCACCCCTGCGTCGGTCACCTCTGGGACCAGCGTTACGCTGGCCGCAACTATCTCCTCCTCCGCAGGTATGCCGACGGGCACGGTCACCTTCAGTACTGGGAGCACGTCGCTCGGCACTGCTACGCTGAATGCCGGGGTGGCTACCCTTGCGACGACCGCGTTGCCGGTTGGTATAGATACGATCACAGCCAGCTATGGCGGCACGGACGGGTTCGCGCCTTCTACGAGCACGACCAGCGTTACAGTGGATGCGGCCACTGCTCCTACCTTCACGGTGGCTTCCACTACCCCAAGCCTGAGCGTGGCCCAGGGGCAAACGGCAAGCACCACGCTTTCGCTGAGTTCGGTAGGCGGCTATAGCGGTGCTGTGAGGTTGAGCTGCCAAGGCCTGCCTGCCAATGCAAGCTGCGTGTTTGCTCAGAATCCAGTGACGCTGTCTGGAACCAGCCAGGCAGTGACCGTGGGACTTACGATCAACACGGACGTGGCGCAGACCAGCATGGCGGCGACACCCGAGCTGAGACAACCGCCTATCAGTCCGACGGTGCCAGCGCTTGCGCTCTGGCTGCCGGGCGGCTTAGCCGGACTGGCTGCACTCGGGCGCAGACGCAAGCCCGGCAAGGGCGATCGGCAGCGGCTCGGTCTCTGCCTGTTGCTTGCGGCTGCAGGGGCGCTGGTCGGGGCCACCGGCTGTGGAAGCGACCACAGCCACCAAACTCCTCTCGGCAGCAGCAAGGTCAACGTGCTGGCTACGGGAACGTCAGGGTCCAGTTCCATCACGCAGAGTGTGGTGCTGACCATCACGATCACCAAGTAACGGCAGGTGAGCAAGAGCAACCAACCCCGCGCCTGTGCTCAAGGCGCGGGGCTGGTGATGGGGCCGAGCGATCATAGGAAGCGATCGTTCAATCAGCCACGACGAGGTAGCCGCGAGCCAAGAGTATGTTGGCTGAAGGCGGGAGGGGGTACCCGATGCGGGCACCCTCTTTCTGTTGGTCGGGCGATCAGGGGTTCAAGTCGCTTGCCGACTATGTCCACGGCAAGGGGCTGCTCTCCGGAATACACATCATGCGCGGCATCCCGAGGGAAGAAGTCGATAAGAACTTACCGATCGAAGGCTTACCTTTCACGCCGCCGATATCGCCGACAAGGTGACTGTATGTAAGTGGGCGCAAATGGAAGATACCTACGCCGATGAAGGTTCAGCTGCCCTGGGAGCGGATGGGACTGGCCAAGGGCGGGGCAAAGGTAGGGGATTTATGGCTGCGCCAGGATATCGGATCGCAAAGTGGAGTAAGCGTGATGTTACCGGCGCACGGGAGCGCGCTTTATCAGTTGACTATCAATTGAGGCGGTAACTGGACGGGAGTGGTCTCGGTCTGTACCGAACCTTTCTCCTAACGACAGCGCATACGCAAAAAGCCAGGATAGGCAAGACCGGCTCACCGGTTTTCTCGATCCTGAGTTTTCTTGTTTTGGGAGCTGCGGGCTAGAACTCGACCCGCAGGGTCAGTTGCAGGTTACGTGGGCTGTTTTGCGTGCCGCTCATGGTTTCAAATCCTGAACCGTAGGGGTTGCCGTCGGGGCCGCCGAAGATATGACGATTGAACACGTTGAAGGCCTCCCCGCGGAATTGCAGATCTACCCCTTCTGTCAGAGGAGTCCTCTTGATGAGCCCAAAATGTTCCTCCTTGTAGCCAAAGTCTCTATCATCGGATTCGTAGGCTGGCTTGTTGCCAAAGCTGTCGGGCTGGCCGTTGGCGACAGTAACGTTGGCACTAGGATCGCTAAAGGCTGCCGGGTTATACCAAAAGTTCTGTCCGCCGATAGCCGGGTTGAAGCTGCCATGTTGCCTGGCTGCTGAGTGAATGGGTTGACCGGTCAGGTTCCAGCGAATGTTATTGCTTCAGCCCGGGACACCAGTGGCGCTGGCAAAGCCAAGCGGCTGAACGCTTTGGTGACGCTGGATGCCGGAGATGGACCAGCCGCCAATGGCATAGTTGGGCAGGCGATTGGTCCCAAAGAAGGCGCGACCCTTGCCGAATGGTAGATCGTAAAAGTAGCTGACTACAATGATATGGAGCTTGTCTTCAGGCGACACAGCCTTCTCGGCTTTCAGGTTGTACGGATTCTGGATGTTCGCCGTGTAAGCGCGGCCCAGGCTGCCTCCGATCATGTTACCCGTATCGGTCAAAATCTTTGACCAGGCATAGCAAGCCAGGAGGTTGAGTTCATTGTGAAAGCGCCCTTCGAGCTTACCCTTGACCGCGTTGTAGCTGAGTTGCCGGGGGTTCTCGCCGAAAGCAGCCGTGTTGATGTAGGAGTATTGGGACAGGGTCGCAGTGACTGGGCGACCGTTCCGTTGAAGGAGGCGTAGGGAAGCGCTGTTGCCGTGCTGTTGAGCCGCGCACCCAGGGTAAAGTTGGCAGGGTTGATGTTGTTCAGCGAAAGAAGGTTCGATCCAAGGTGCGAGCCGCGCGCCCAGGTAGCCCAGTGTGACGATCAGGTCCGTAGCCACTTGCTGTTCCACGGTGCCACTGTAAGTCTGGTAGAAGCCTGGACGCCCGAAGTCGCGCTGGTCCCAAGGCACGGATTGGTTATTCAGTTGGCTGCGATCGTAGTTGACTGCAGTTCCCGCGACGGGCACACCGAACTGGCCGGCATTGACCACGATCGGGCTTGGGGTAGAAGTCGAGTCTAGAAGCTCGGCCGGTGCAAACGGGTTTGCCGTACTGTTTACCTGCGCGGTAAGGAAGTAGCCTGCCGGGATACCAGCGTAGATCTGCTGCCATTCGAAGATTGGTGCGCTCAGGATGTTGTAAGTCCCGAAGAAGACAGTCTTATGGCCAAGCGAGCCAGGCGACCAGCTAAAGCCGATCCGTGGCTCGAAGTTACTGTAGTAGATCTGGTTCCACCGAGAACTTACGCCATCGCGGCCTTGGCCGCTGCCGGAGAAGCTCAGTGCGCCGAGAGTACCGGTTGCGGGTTCACAATGCTCGGGCTAAATTGGAGCCAATGTTATGCACTTCCTTAAAAGGTAAGTCGACGTCATAGCGGAAGCTTGCGGAGAGGTGAGATCTTTAGTGAGCTTGTACTCGTCCTGGATGAAGGCGGCGCCGTACTGCCCACAGAACGGGCCGTCTCCAAATGATCCTGTACTCCGTCATGTTGGCTCCTGCTCAGAGTGCTACAGGGAGTACCGGCATTACTGCCAAGACGAAGCAGAACGTAAAGCTGGGCTACTTACAACATCGTCAAGGCCGAATTAGGAGATTACGGTGCGTGGTCGATACGTCCGTCGCGGCGATAAACAGAAGATCGCGGAATACTTCCACGCAAACCCGCAGCCAGCCGCGCTGCCGATGCCTGGTGAAGACTACAACGTGGCTCGCACGACGTTTCAACCCATCATCCGACAGAGCAGGGAATCGGGCGATCGGGAGTTGGTGCTGGCGCGTTGGGGCCTAGTGCCGTTCTTCACGAAATCGGTCGACGACGTTAAGGGGCTTTCGACGATCAATGCACGAGCCGAGTCGATTATGAAAGCTCCGACCTGGCGAGAACCAATGAAGGAAAGTCGCTGCATCATCCCTGCCTCGGCATTTTATGAGTTGGAAAAAGCAGCAAAGCCGCCGAAGCAGCCTTACATCTTTGAACTTGCGAACGGCAACCGGCTGGGTTTCGCGGGCTTGTGGGATGCCTAGAAGGATAAGGGGTGCCGTCAGAAAACGGACAATAAAGCACGATAAGGAATTCTGCGGCCTGTGTAAGCGACCGTCTCGGGGTCACCAAGCCCTCGCGGATACCCTAGCGGCCTCGTAGACCGCATTTTGGCGAGCTCATTCAGCCAGCGGATCACAGAACTCTCAGGCAGGACGCTCTCACAAACGCTGGTTTGCGAGAAGACTTCCAATCGAGAATCACAGGGCTGAAATCTTCCATTTGACGCTCTCACAATTAGTTCTCATTTGTGTGACCTTCAGCGATAGGTGGCGGGTTTCCTTCAGCGCTATCTGGCGGCTAGTAGAGGTCTTGGGAATTCATTGAGTTGCCGCACGGATGGGAGTTGGGGATTTCGATCTCGCCTCGGCCTGCTATCACTAGTTGGGTCACGTCTGCACGAGCGATCACTCACAGAAGCCGACTCCTCGTTACCAATCCGCTCGTTTCCGGCAGGCACACCCTCTATTGCGTCCTGTTCAGGTTTACAGCGAATGGCAAAGTGGCAAGGGGTTCATCGAGGGAACCCGACTGTGCGGAGATCCTTCCCACTAGCTTCGTCCCAACTGGGATCACTTTGACTCGAAGTATTCGTGCGCCAATCCGAAGCGCATCAGGCGCGTCAATAACACCCTCTGCCACTCCAAGCAGAGCCGATCCTTCTGACTGCAGGTTTGAGAGCTTCTCAGGCGCGTGGGCACCCAACGTCATGGTTACAACTTCGCTGGACCTAACGTCCAACTGCACCGGTAATGTGATTCCATCGTTCCCCAGCGTGCCCTTCCACAAGCCAGCCGTGGAGTCGCTCATGAGAAAGGGTGTCCGAGGCGGTTCGCCGTTCTCGCCAGGCATCGTCCAATCGGAAAGATAGCTGCCAAGAATCAGATCGCAAATGCTGTGGGTAAGTTTTTCTGCAAACTGGCGATTCGCCAGGACGACGCAAGCGAGGTTTCGCCCCGGCGCGATACAGAGAATCGTGGAGACACCAGAACCGCCGCCGCCTTTGTGGAGGATGGTCACACCGGACTTAAGGCGATCAAGCGCCCAGCCGAGGGTCGAGGCAGCCCCGGTCGGGCCCACAAAGACGGGTTTGTGTAGCTCGTCGATCCAGTGATCGCTCATCAAGTGCGATCCCTCGTTCAGGCGGAGCTTCATATTCCAAATAGCAAATCGAGCCAGGTCATGTGCGCTGGCATACAGCTCGCCTGACGGAGGTGTCGTCGTCAGGTAGAACGGAATCTTCTTTCCCGAGGCGTCGTAACGAGAAACTGCTTCTGCGATGCGTGATGTGTCGGTATCCCAAAAGCTGTCGCGCATGCCCAGGGGCTTCAAAACACGATTGGACATCAGCGTTCCGTACTCTACTCCGGTGAGGTTCGCGACGATCGCTCCAATTGCATCGAAAGCTACGTTGGAATACTCCCATATTTGTCCAGGAGGATAGGCGAGCATTCCATAGTTTCCCAGAAATGCGGCCGGAGCCGGCGAAGGCACCCCGTCGTAGAGTTCCTGGTATGTGCTTGGGAGACCACTCGAGTGTGAGCCCAAGAGGCGAACAGTCACTCTTTCAGGATTCCCATTCGGCCCTTGGATCGGACTTGCGCCAAGGTAGCGATTTGCGGGCTGGTCAAGAGAAAGCTTGCCTTCGGCTGCAAAGGTTGTGAGAAGAGTTGTTGTAAAAGGCTTGGTCAAGGATTGCAGGCTGAACGGCGAATGCTGCGTTACTCTTCGATCCTGCTCGCGGTCCGCCCAACCGAAACCTTCCTCCCACACAATGCGGCCGCCACTCACGACTGCAACTGCCACGCCGGTCGACTCACCTTGGGCAAGCCCCTGACTGATTCGGGCCCTTACGGCATCAAGTACGCGCTGGACAATAGGCCCAGTTGAGGTCTCTGCACGGGCACTCCGAATCAGGATGCTAGGAGTCAAACCCGCTACCGTAGCTGACATCATGCTTCGTAAAACATAACGGCGATTTAGATTGAGGCTCAATATCCGTTCCTCTCGGCTTAGCTTCGAACCACTTAGCCTGTCGAATGACTAGCGGTGAAAGCCGCTTGCTGTAGCTGCCATTCCTGCCAAACCATGCTCAAAGTGTTAGACCGATTGAACACCCAGATGAGGCAAGATTGTTTCTAACGTCGTCATAAGCTACGCTTATGCCTATGGATGTTGACCCGTCTATCCTGGGGTCTCTGCGCTGCTTCGAAGCCGCCGGTCGACTGTTGAACTTCACGCGAGCAGCCGAGGCGCTTCACCTCACTCAGAGTGCCGTTAGCCAACAGATCCGCCTTTTGGAGGATCGATTAGGTTTCGCTCTCTTTGTGCGGCAATCACGCGGTCTCAAGCTGACGCCGAAAGGCGGCGTGCTGCTGGAGAGCGTTCGTACGGCTTTAGCAGAAATCAGCATGACCGTCGATCGGCTCGCAGCGGTGAGCACTCCGCTGCAGGTAAATTGCCTACCATCCCTGGCACTTCACTGGCTCGTACCTCGGTTGGACGGCTTCTACCGACACCAGCCGGGCGTCTCGGTCCGCCTCACAGCAGAACTCCGTTCTCTTGATCTCACGACAATGAAAGATGAAGGGATCGATCTATCTATCCGCTACGAAGCTGCTGACCAAGTTCCCCCGCAATCGGAAACCTTCCTTCGGGAGTACCTTTTTCCGGTCGCGACTCCGGAGTACCTGGCGAAGCATCCCGCGTTTGGAGCAAGAGAGTCCTGCGATGGGATCACCTTCCTGCACGATGCATCACCTTGGATTGGAGCTCCTGAATATTTCGAGTGGCAGCTATGGCTTGCAGCAAGGCGTCCTGAGTGGCTAGCGAATCTGGCTGGACCACAATTCAACTTTGCCAGCCTGATGATCAGCGCTGCCCTGAACCACCAAGGAGTCGCACTCGGGCGAACTGCCATCGTCTTCGACGAGCTTAAGAGTGGACGACTCGTCGATGTGTTCAAAGCGTACGTTCCGGCACCTGCAAGTTATATCTTGCTTCAGCTAAACTCGAAGCGCTCCCATTCAGCCGCGTTCCGCAATTGGATCAGCTCGGAATCGAAGCATTTCAACTTAGATCGCAAGCTCTTACTGCCGACGCTGTAGGCCGTCAAACAGTCGTCTTAGTTGCGAGCTGGCGAAGCTGGGCTTTTCAATGATGAGCGTGCCGTCTTCTTTGATCGCCTGCAAGAGGCACGTCACGGGCGAATGATTCGATAGACTTATCATTGCCCATGCAGCAGATTTGGAAACCGGTCGCCGAAATAGTGCTGCGTTCCCCACTCGCAGACTTGCGTTCTTCCCGGAGCAAGCAGCGACAGGCTGCTATATGTCTTGCCTTGTTCGCGTTTGCATTCTCCATGAAGGCATGGAGCCAAATCACATCGGTGCTCACGCCGAATGAAGATCCGAAAGGTCAAGGTTCGCATCTACAAGCCATAACGCATGTAACTGTGATTAACCCCGGATCAGGCGGCAACGAGCAGCGGGATATGACGGTCCTCTTCCGCGACTCCATGATTATTGCCGTAGAGAAATCCGCCCTAGCACGGGTCCCATCGGGGACAGAAATCCATGATGAGCAGGGCCGATACGTTATGCCAGGGCTTTGGGATGTGCACGTCCACCTTACACAGGTGGGACCAAAGGCCTTTCCGTTGTTTCTTGCGAACGGCATTACCAGCGTACGAGATATGGGAAGCGATTTGATCGAGATCCGTCAGTGGCAGGAGGCCAGATCGCAGGGTGCCTTGATTCCACGAATCCTCACGCCCGGCCCAAAGCTGGACGGCATGACCTACGAGGAAAGCCTTCACGCAGAATACCGGCCGGATCGGTTTATCGTGACCTCTCCGGAGACGGCCCGCGCAACTGTCGATGTTCTGCTGAAGAGCCATGTCGACTTCATCAAGGTTCACAACGGGATGACGGCTGCCATCTACGATGCGATTGCCAAGGAAGCACATGCGGTCGGACTGCCGTTCGATGGACATCTGCCGGAGGCGGGCCCGCTTGCGGCGGCCGCGGCGGGCCAGCGAACTCTGGAGCATGGACAATTTATGATGCCTTGCTCAGAAGCCGATTGGCAAAAGATTCACACTGAGCCGGCGAACCGGGCGGCTGATGAAGAGACATGGTGCGCGACTCTCGACGTGCAGGCAAAGATGTTTCCTGCCATAGTTCGTGCTGGAGAGTGGTTGACCCCGACTCTTACGGTATGGAGGAGCGGTGACATGATCGGTAGACCGAACGTGAAGGTTCTCGCCGCAAAACTTTCTGGTAGCGCGACTGTCTGGCCGGAATTGCAGCAGTGGTGGGACAGCGAAATGGGTTCGCCACCCTTCACCGATTTCCAAAGGAGCTTACTCGAAAGAGCGACGGAAATGGCCGCTGCAGCGTCGCAAGCAGGGGTGAAGCTGCTCGCGGGTACCGATCTCGGAGACCCATATGTCGTCCCCGGCTACTCTCTCCATGACGAACTTGAGTTAATGGTGGCCGCAGGTGTGCCAACGCTCAAGGCGCTTCAGAGCGCGACAAGCGAACCCGCATCGGCCTTTGGCTTGTCATCGACTTTAGGTACCATCGCTCCGGGCCGATCTGCTGATCTCCTCATCCTGGACACCGATCCGTTGCAGAACATTTCCAACACCAGACGAATCGACGCGGTCGTCTCCAATGGAAAGTGGGTGCCGCAAAGGCCAGAACACTGAGAAAACCTTAACAGCGGTACGAGGCACGGGCGTAAGCGTTTTTGGGCAAAGCACTCGATAAGCAAGTCCGACAAGTGCTTTTCTCATCACTCACTCCCAACTGTTGACAACTTGGTAGCTATCAGCCGGACTCACTCAATCAGTGGCAAATCCAAACCACTCACCGAGCACTCAAGCGAACGGGCCAAAATGCTTCCACTAATAGTGGAACATTACGGTCGGACAGAACGCAATAGTCTGCGGTAGACGGTTGGACGAGAAATGGAAAACAGCTCGGCCAGGTCGCTGATCGTGTACTGGCCCGTTTCATGCATGCGGCCGAGTTCCTCCTGCTGTTTTTCTGAGAGCTTGGGCTGTTTGCCGCGGAGTCTGCCTTTTGCGCGGGCGACCTTCATGCCCTCACGGGTGCGTAGGCGAATTAGGTCGGACTCGAACTCTGCGAAGGTAGCGAGGATGTTGAAGAACATCTTGCCCATGGGGTCGGCTGGGTCGTAGCGGCTTTGACCGAGGGCCAGTGTCACGCCACGCGTTGCCAGCTCATCTGCGATCGAGCGGGCATCGGGTACCGAGCGGGCGAGGCGGTCCAGTTTCGGCACGACCAGCGTGTCGCCTTTGCGAACAGCGGCAAGCGCCTGATTAAGTCCGGGCCGAGCTCGATTTGTTCCGGTCAATCCGTGATCGACGTAGATCCGATCTGCAGCCACGCCCAATTCCGCAAGGGCTTCGCGCTGTGCGGTGAGGTCTTGTTTGTCTGTAGAGCATCGTGCGTAGCCGATGAGGGTTTTTGGCATGATTTGTAACGTTTACGGGGCCCTGTGTGAGAATATCACCGTACCAGATATGTGAGACACGGTTTGCTATGTTTCGAGCTATGAAGTGATCTTCCTTCACGCGTCCGTTGAGGGATCGTCTTACGGACACGGTTCCGAGTGTAGTCCAAGGGTGTCGCGATGCGCTTGGAAGATAAATCGCCGGCGTTGGCAGAACTCACCGAGGCACAGCGCGAGCAAGCGATGTCTCGCTTTCGGGTGCTTCGTTCTCACACGGAGAGAGGTGTCCCGCTTCCAAGAGCGGCGCAGGCTGCAGGCGTGGGTTTACGGACTGTCGAGCGATGGCTTGCTCAATACCGTGCAGATGGCCTGGCTGGACTCGTTAGACAGACCCGCGAAGATCGCGGGAGACGAAAGCTTCCGGCAGAAGCAGTGGAACTGATCGAAGGACTCTTCCTGAAGAAGCCACAGCCTTCCGCTGCTGCGGTCCATCGCCGCGTTCTCGCACTCTGTAAAGAGCGAGAGTGGCCTTCGCCTTCGTACAGCAGCGTATATGCAATCATCTCGCGGTTCGATCCAGCCCTGACCACGCTGGCTCATGAAGGTCCTGCTCGTTTCCGCGACCAGTTCGAGCTGGTGTACCGCCACCGAGCAAGCCACCCAAATGCGATCTGGCAAGCCGATCACACCCAACTCGACATGCTCATTCGAGACGCGAGCGGCGAGCCAGTCAGACCCTGGCTGACCACTGTGATCGACGATCACTCTCGCGCTCTGGCCGGCTACCTGGTCTTCGCTGGAGCACCTTCGGCTTTCCAGACTTCGCTTGCTCTCCGTCAGGCGATCTGGCGTAAGGTAGACCCATTATGGGCAATATGCGGTATTCCGGACGTTCTCTATGTCGATCATGGGAGCGACTTCACGAGCAAACATCTTGAGCAGGTGGCTGTAGACCTGCACTTCGAACTCGTCTATTCCACGATCGCCCGTCCTCAAGGGCGCGGCAAGATCGAGCGTCTATTCGGAACTCTCAACACAGAACTGTTGCCTGAGCTGCCCGGCTACCTAAAGCATGGCAAGCCGACTACAGAACCAAAACTATCTCTGTCTGAACTGGACCGAGCTATCGGCAACTTCCTGATCAACACCTATAACGCCCGAATGCATCGCGAGATTCGCATTGCACCGCAAACCTCCTGGTTGGGCAACGGCTGGCTTCCGCGTATGCCGGACAGTCTTGAGGATTTGGATCTGCTGCTGATCTCGGTGGCTAAAGCCCGGACTGTTCACCGCGACGGCATTCACTTCCAAGGAATTCGGTACATGGATCCAACCCTCGCGGCGTACGTGAAAGAGGCCGTGACCATTCGATACGATCCACGAGATGTTGCTGAAATTCGTGTCTTTCACCGGAATCGCTTCCTCTGCCGTGCAGTGAGTCCCGAGCATAGCGGCCAGGCAATCACCTTGAAGGACATCCAGACCGCGCGCTCGGCTCACCGCCGCGCGCTTCGTGGACAGATCAGGGAACGCGTCACTCCAGTGGCAGATTTCCTTTCTCCTCACACCGAGGCGGCGATCCCATCTGCCGTCAAGCCCTCAAACGTGCAGCTCAAGAAGTCCAAACTACATACCTACCGGGAGGATCTTGAATGAGAACAAGCAAAGCACCCCGCCGTGCAGAGGCTTTCATCGTCACCAAAGAACACCGCCGGTTCATGGAATTTGCAAACGTCGTTCGCAAGGAACGCTACATCGGACTCTGCTACGGCGCTGCAGGTGTGGGCAAGACGGTACGCTCACTGGCAGACGGTGGAACCGCTCCTCACCCGCTGGGGGTCCCGCGACGAAACAGACAAGAAGGTCTATGCGACACTCGCCAAATCAAGTGTCCTCTTCTTCAATCCGGATGTTCGAGCTAATTTCGGCGCGCTTCGGCACGAGATTGACGACTTGCTCGGCCGCATCAACGTCTGTATTGACCAGCACACAGGCTCAACGTCACGCACCATGCCTTGGGAATACGCGGATCTGGTCATTCTCGATGAAGCGGAACGCCTCAACCCGGTCGCACTGGAGTATCTGCGCGACTTCTTCGACCGGAACGATATCGGTCTCATCCTGATCGGCATGCCAGGCAGTGAGAAGCGCATGTCCCGCTACCCGCAGCTCTTCAGCAGGGTCGGGTTCGCCCATCATTACCGGCCACTTCTTGGAGACGAGCTGTCGTTTGTGCTCGCACGGCACTGGCAACTCGACAAGGTATTGATGAACGTCGTTGTAAACGATGTCCCCAGCGACCACCAGATCAATGCTGGGCACGTGAACGAACGTCGAGGATTCTGTATCGCTGTGGCCAACCTCAAGGATACGAACATCTTCTCCTTCAACATCGAATAACGTTCCCTCCAGTTCCTCAGGAAAGACCTGCGGCCATTCAATCTGGCCGGGAAAGTTCTGTTCCCAAAGAGGATTGCTCACTTGTGTTCTCAGGAGCGCCACAACCTCCCGCGTCGCAATGGCTCGTGCGCCGGGGAAGCGGCGTAGCAGGGTGGGAAGTCCAAACGAATGATCCCCGTGTCCGTGCGTGATATAGATCGTCGTCAGTCGTTTGCCGATACTTGCAATCCAGTCCGCAAGTTCAATCGCTTGAGTAGCCGTCAAGGTCGCATCGACGAGAACTGCGTCTTTGCTCCCGGAGATGAGGGTAGCGCTAGTTGGCTGCCAGAGTGGAACGACTCCTTTTGGAAGGGGGCCAGTATTCGAAACCGGAATCATTGGGGTGAGAAAGACATCGGCTCTGAGCGCGGCTTTCATGGCTGCTCCTTATGGAACGCTGTTTGCGGGTGAGCTGAGATTCAGGCTTGGGGTGCCTCAAGCTGTTGGGCTATCGATCTAAGGCACGAAGCCGCCATCCCCGCGAGGAGGCGGCATTCCGCCATAGGTTGGGGAAGCTGCTATTCGTTGATCGCGTCGACCGCAAGAGCAATGATGTCCGCGACGGCTTGTGGATGGGAGACAAATGGGCAATGGCTTGATAGAACGGAGTGAACCGTCGCATTCATGCGCTTCGCAAGAAACTCTTGGGCAGGTGGTGGAATCATCTGATCGTCAGTACAGACCAGATACCAGGAGGGAATGGTCTTCCAAGCGGGCGTGGCTTCCTTGCCGCTAAAAGCAGCCAAACTAAGGGGCTTTTGTACGGCTGCCATGACAGCTGCTTCGTCATCCGTAGCACCACCTGCAAACGAAGCGTGAAACTTGTCCCGATTGATCCAGAGAAAGCCATGAGCATCCGGCTGGATCGCCGTTGATCCCGGCGACGGGGAGCCTTGATTAGCCAAGGACTCTAGGCTTTCACCTTCGTCCAGACCGAAGGCCGTGATGTAGACGAGCGCCTTGACCTGCGATGTCGTTGTGGCCGTTCCTGTAATGACGGCGCCGCCGTATGAGTGACCAACCAGAACGGTGGGCGAGGGATGCTCCGATAGGAGGCGGCGGGTAACTTCGATGTCGTTTTCAAGGGACAGCAAGGGAAGCTGCGCCGCTGTCACTCTATAGCCTTTAGCTTCCAGCAGAAGGATGACCTTGCTCCAGCATGACCCATCGGCCCATGCACCGTGTACCAACATGATGTTTGCGTTCTTGCTCATAGATCCTCCAGGGTCGTCCTGTCGTCTTGCCGTTATGGACTTCTACTGTGCGACTAAAGCGTCTTCATACACCGGATAGTCGGTATACCCGACGGCCTCGAACGTGTAGAAGGTGTCGCGGTGGTAGGGTGCAAGGGGCAGCTTCTCCCTTATGCGGTAGGGAAGGTCCGGATTTGAGAGGAAGTGGCGGCCGAAAGACACTGCATCCAGACAGCCTGAGGCAACGGCTGCTTCAGCAGTGTCTGGCTCGAATCCACCTGCTGAGACAAGCTTGCCTTGGAAGAACGGACGGAGTCGCTGGGCTGCGAGCCCACCAGTCGCTTTCACGTCTTCACTGCCGGACACCCTGGGGTCGATCAAGTGGAGATAAGCGAGGCCGAATCGATCCATCTCCTTGGCGACATGGGCGAAGAGAGTATCCGGATCGCTATCCGACATACCATTCCAGGTGCCATAGGGACCGATGCGTACCGCGACACGATTTGATCCCCAAACCGAAACTAGTCCTTGCACGATCTCTGTCAGTAGGCGCGTCCGGTTCTCAAGCGAACCCCCATACTCATCCGTTCGCTTGTTGCTCCCGTCTTGGAGGAATTGATCTACTAGGTATCCATTCGCTCCGTGAACTTCAACGCCTTGAAAACCAGCGTCCAGCGCCCGTTGTGCTGCTGCACGGTAGTCTTCGACGATAGCGGCAATCTCTTCCACGGTTAAGGCACGATGAGGGGAGGGCTGAACCCATCCTCCCGGGATGGAGACAAGATGATTGGGGTTCTGCCAATAAAGAGGGTCAACAGAGGCGGATACCGGCATAGTGCCACCGGACATCGCAGTGTGTGAAGAGCGGCCACTATGCCATAGCTGTGCGAACATGTGCCCGCCCTTGGCTTGTACCGCTGAGACAATCGTTTTCCACCCGGCGACCTGGTCGTCAGAGTACAGCCCGGGCGCCCCCAGCCAGCCGCGGCTTGTCAACGAAATGTTCGTCGCCTCCGAGATGATCAGTCCACCATCAGAAGCGCGCTGCTCGTAGTACTTCCGCATGAGTTCACCCGGCACGGAGTCAGGCTGCACAGAGCGGGAGCGAGTGAGGGGCGCCATGATGACGCGATGCTTGAGGCTCAGTGCTCCGAGCACCGTGGGGGTAAAAAGTGCATTGCTGTCCTTCATCAAATTCGCCTCCGAGTGGATCTTGATCAGAGCGAGCGGAACGCTTCTGACAATCCCAACCCTAAAGGCACTTCTTGCCATGACCAAGACCACATCGGGCCGCTGAACGTGAGCCCTTTGGGGCTATCGTCGTTTACATGCGACGAGGGTGCTTGCGTCCTTCACTTAGCGAGCAGGACCGCTCGCACAATTCCTTGTGGCTAACGCTTCGAAACTGCTTTCCGTACGTGTTCCCGAACCCAAAGGTACAAGAGGCCGTGGCCAGGATTCTCCTCCCGTTGTAGATACGCGGCCCTTGCAGGAATCGTGATCTCTACCTCCGTACCGTTTTCTTTTTTGCTCCAGATAGCGAACTCCGCTCCCATTCTTTCCGCCCGCTTCTTCATTCCTGGGAACCCGAGGTGCCCGGGGCGTCGTCCTTCACGAAGAGTTGCTTCATCTATGCCGCAGCCGTCATCGCGAATACGTAACTTGAAGAAATCGCGCTCATATACGATCTCAACTTCAATTGCTTCCGCATTCGCATGTTGGAAAGCGTTGTGTATAGCTTCCGTGCCAAGACGATACAACTCCGACAGCCGAGTGGGATGCAATGGCTGCGGCTCACCTTCGACAAGTACGTCATAATTGGGCTTGCCTAGGCCAGCGAACTGATCGCCGACAAAGCCGAAGGCTCTGGGCAGATCCGATAGATCGGTCTTATCCGAATGCAGATCAAGCACAAGTTCTCGACCCTCGAGCATTACCTGGTCTGATTGCTCCAGGGTCTCCATAAAGATCTTTCTGGCTGGCTCGTCTGGTGAGAGTTGAGACGTACCGGTGTTGAAGCGCAGCAACAAGCCCTGAATTGCTTGAAAGAATAAATCGTGCAGGTCACTCGCGATTCGCTCACGTTCCGAGACTCGCTCTTCCAGCAACAGCCTTGTGCGCTTTATAAGGTGACGGACCCGCACAAGGTAGACGCCTGTCAGAGCGACAACCAGAAGGAAAAGGCAGAGGGCTGCGAACATCCTGGTCTGGTAGAAGAATGGCAACTGGTCGATGCGGTACGCGCGACCTTTGCGATCCCAAATGCCATTGCTATCAGTTGCTCGAACGAGCAGAGTGTGGATGCCTGGTGGAATGTTCGTGTAAATGGCGGTCCGGGAAGCGTCTGCGTCGTTCCAGTCTCCGTCGACCCCAATCATACGAAATTGCAAACGTATCTTTTCTGGTGACGCCAGGTCCACTGCAGCCATATGGAACTCAACGCGATGACTGCCGGGAGGGAGGACCATTTCATCGCCGGTGAACCCCTCTTTCCCATCTATCGACATCTGTTGTAGGAACACTTGAGGTCGGTGGCTCCGACCTGGCCAACTTGCGAGGTCAATCATCGCCAGGCCTTTGACTGTCGCTACGTAGAGCTTGCGATCTGCCGTCATCGCGATATTGGGAGATCCTCCACTGCACTGCGTGGAGGTCAGCCCATCATCGGCACCAATGGAGAGAAAACCTATTGGGGGATCGCCAGTAGCGATCGGGTCGCTCAAAGCGTTGCGAGCGAAGCCGAACAACCCGTGCCGGCTGGAGAACCAGAGAGTGTGGTCTGCAGATTCCGCCATCTCCATCAGGTTCATGTCTACATCTACCCTTCGGAGGTGTTCGCCTTCAAGCATGCTTAGGCCGGCTGTCGTGTCGATCGCGTAGAGGTGACCTAACGCGTCTTCAGCGAAGTCGTTCGCCAGCCGAAAGGTCGATCGCTCTGCAGGAGCAAAAGCGGCAAAGCGATCGCCGACAAGACGATCCACGCCGGCCTGCGATGCAATCCATATCTGGTGATGATCATCTTCGTGGATGCTGAGAATGCGGTTGCTCGAAAGTCCGTCAGTCGTCGTATAGCTTTGGAACTTCCCGTCCCGCAGATGACTCAGACCGTCAGGAGTAGCAATCCAGATGGAGTCATCATGGGCTATCTTTACGCCGAAGACAATGTTGCTGATCAAACCCTCTTTTGTGGTGTACTGCGTGAAGTGACCGCCCATGTAGCGGAAGATGCCCCCTCCATAAGTTCCTACCCAGAGAGCGTGCTGTTCGTCTTCGGCAAGACTCCAGACACAGGTATTAGCCAATCCTTCCGGTTTACCAAAGTTTGTGAAGTTTGCACCATCGAAGACCGAAAGGCCGCAGTTGCTTCCCACCCATAGACGGCCATCGTGGGTCGGGAGCACGGACATCACGACGTTTCTGGGGAGACCATCTTCCTTCGAGAACATTCTGACAATGCGGCGACGAAAGCGGAGAAGGCCGTCGCCGTTTGTGCCTACCCATAGAACACCGTCGCGGCTCACGAACATGCTTCGGGCGCTTACTCCCGCCCCAGTAGACTCCAGACGGTCGCCCGCAACTTTGTAAACTCCTATTCCAGTCGAAACCCAGAGGTTGCCGTCAGGGTCTTCATACGTTCTCTCGGAAGGAACAGAGGCTATCTCCGGTGGACCGAGAGGCGTGATGATGCTTCCACGTTCACGTCGCAAACCCTTCTTTGTGTTGTACCAAGTGGTCCCACTTCGATCCTCCAGGACATCGAAGAGTTCGTTCATCTCTACCCCGAGCCTACGGGTGATGTCGGTCCGCCGCTCAACCAGTTGGTCACCAGCAAACTCAAACAGATTGTCGCTCGCCACTACTACAACATTGCCGTTACGGCGTTCACTGAGACGACTAATATACGGACCTGCCAGGACACCGGCAAATACCTTTCCTTCTAGCCGATACAGTCCATGTGCCGTTCCGACCCACAGAACTCCGAGTCGCGTCTCGAGGAGAGCTTCAACCTCGTCGCTCTTCGCAATCCCCAAGGGGAAAAATGATGATGGGGATGCATCCGGATCATCAAGCCCTTGCCGGGGGAGCATCACAACCCCTGCGTCAGTTCCTATCCAGAGGTCTCCCGTCGACGACACGAGCAGGCTGTGGACTGCACCTTGCGGATGAGCTCCTGCACTGCTGAAACGAATAGGGTGGAAGTTACGACCATCGAAGGTGGCGAGGCCGGCCTGAGTTCCGACCCAGAGCAGACCGTTGTCAGTCTGTACGATCGCGTTCACTACGTTGTCAGCAAGGCCTGTTTCCACCGTGAAATCAGTGCGGATATACTCGCCGGCAAGCGGAGCAGAGCGTTGTGCGTGGCCATGTGCAGAGTGAAACGTGAGGACGGCAGCCAGCAGCAAGGCTGTGCGCCAGAGGGTGACACTTAGCCCTTTCAGGCTTCTGCTAAGCGCTCTGCGGACATTTGCCAATAGAAATGCTCCTCAATCCCCCTCGCTGCGCCGCTATCTGCACTGTACGCTCAAAGCAGGTTGGGCCTCTAAGTCCTTTATTGAGTGCAATCCATGTATTCTTTTCGGCTGAGCCGTAGGCGTAGGAGCTCACCTCGTTCCTGAAGCCCGCGCCGCAAGGCGAGGGGAACTGTGCGCACGCTAGTTGCACTAAACGGCCATCTTCCGTCTCCCAAAACGCTTCGCGTCGAAGGAGTACGCCCCAGGCCCAAGTAAGAGGACGGCAACTAGGAGGGGAACTCCCAAAAGACAGCAGGGAAGACCTCTAAAGCTCGCCTGCACAACGCTGATGCCTTCCACTGTGAGGGCGCCTACACAAGCGAACGGCGTTAGCAGACCAACCAACAGCAGGAATGCGATTGGCAAGAGTGCCAAAAAGCCCCAAGACGCCATTGTCTCCCCAGCGCTCATGACGTAGCCCACCCCAGCTCCAACCGCGCACAGACGTAAAAGGATCAGTCTGGCTCCGGGTGCGCCTCTAGGGAACATCGTAATCAATCTCTGCACGTACAAATTTGAACAGGTGATGCCGATGGATTGAAGCTCCTAAAGAGACAACTGGCGATAGCTATTTTGGGCCCCTGTCGCCTCGGGAGAATAGGGAGTAGTCTTCATTGCATGAGACCGGCCCGGCTTCTGCCCGGGTCGGCTGGGACTCGTGATGATCCCTACATCGCCCTGTGATGCGGCAGCCAATGCCTGATTCAAGAACAATCCGAGTCCTTGTAGTTGACGACCATCCAATGATGAGGGCCGGGCTGCGCGGTGAAATCAACTCACAACTTGATATGCAGGTTGTGGCCGAGGCATTGGATGGCAACGAAGCTATTCAGATGTTTCGCATCCATCGCCCTGATGTCACGCTGATGGACGTGCGCATGCCGGGTCTCGGTGGGATCGAAGCGATCGAAGTGTTGCGAAGAGAGTTTCCAAATTCCAGATTCGTAATCCTCACGACCGCTGCCGGAGACATTGTGGCCCTCCGAGCTTTCAAAGCAGGGGCAGTAGGATACCTACTCAAGAATCTGTTGAGAACAGAACTGATTGATACGATTCGGATCGTTCAATCAGGACGGCGGCGAATACCTCCGGACATAGCCCGCGAGATGGCAGAACATGCCGTCGATGATTCGTTGTCAGAACGGGAACTAGATGTTCTCCGTGGCGTGTCACAGGGTCAGGCCAACAAGATTATCGCCTCTGAATTGTCTATATCTGAGAACACTGTGAAGAATCACGTCAAAAGCATTCTGTCGAAGCTTGACGCCAGCGATCGGACCGACGCGGCAATGATCGCCGTACGCCGTGGCTATATAGAGATGTGACCTGCCGGTTGAAGGAACCTCCTCCTGCACCGATTCCTCAGTCTAACCGCTGCCACCGTACGGGGCTCCATTGGGCCATTTGCCAATGGTCATTAGGAGGCTTTTGCGTTAACGAAGATAGCCATACCTTCAGTACAGGATGGACGCTAGTCACGAACCTGGTGCTGTGGCTCCCAAGCGAAAGGACACCTTTTTAGGACAATCTACTGCGAACCTCCTGGGAACAGGTAGGACGGTCCTACTTCTCGTAAATGAGGGGCGCTCCTGAGCTTTAGCTGCAGGTGCGCCCTTTGTCACACAACACCGAACACGTTTCTTATAGTCATCACGCCATGGCTTGGTCTTGGAGAATGATCATGTTGCCCTGCACAGATCGTACCGAATCCGCCGAAATCCTTTATCTGCGTTCGAGAATCTGTGGGTTGGAGCACTGCGTCTGCGAACTGTTGACCAAGAACGAGATGCTCAGACTGGCCCTATCAGCTGATGCTTCTCTAAAGTGGTTGAGCAGAAATGATGCATTGGAGGCCAGAGAACATGTTCAATCTTGATCTCAGAATCGACAGAACTGCGTCCGACAAACAAGCGCCGCGATCAATGTTCGCGCCCGATAGAAATGTTCTACATGGGCGCCGGATAGAAATGTCAGTCTAACTCTCTCTTCGCCGTCTGCGCGGTGCGTAATGTGGGAAGGGTGGGACGGCTTTATCGTTCCACCCTTCCCATCAGACCGTCATTT
>CAZZXL010000057.1:0-25149 GCA_964658035.1 uncultured Acetobacteraceae bacterium | reverse complement strand
AGCGGTTTTGATCATACTGCCCTGCTTCCAGGAGATGCGATCGTCATCCCCATTCGCATTAATGCCGTGAATGGTTGGAAGCGCCTCGAAGAATTAACGGCGATCCTTTCCCAGGGTGCACTTACTGCAGCGTCGCTGGCGGTCGTCGAAAAATGAAGACAATCCACCTTGGACGTCGTCCGTTCAACATTAAAACGGCGGGTTGTCCAAGCCGAGACATCGGGCCAGGCAGTTGGTCTGATTTATCGCTTCGGCAGCAGCAGATGCCGTGGATGTACTCTCAGCGAAAAGCCTGGAGCGGTGCTTTCATGCCCTCATAGCTTCCTGCGTTACGCATTTCTAAGTACGGAAAATCTCGTTCTAAGAAGGACAAGGAATGGAGCCGTTTCAATGATGCGTTGAATGCGATCCGATTGCCTCCTCAGTCTCCTGCCTTCCAATGAAATCACCTTCTTGCCCGAACATCTTTCGGGTTCATTCCTAATACCGATCAGCCTTTGTTCAGCAGGAGGCGGACAGGATGTTCTCGTTGCCCGACACCTATTTAGGTAGAGTGGCGTGAGCAGCATCCCAAGGGCCACGAACAGAGGCAGCTCGACTTCAGCGCGAAGAAGCCTGTGGCGAAACTCGTTCCACTCTTCAGAGATGAGAAGGAACCGAGCCGCTAGGTTTCGTGGCCCAGACCGTGGCAAAGGGGTTACACCCAAGGATCTGTGCTTCAGAGCACATCTCGACCTGATTCAATTGGAAAATGACGCAGATGGATCGAGCTGAGGTATCGGCAGCAGCGCCGCGCTTTGAAACGGTGGACCTACTCCGTGGACTTTCGATATTGGCGGTGGTGTTGTTGCACTGTGGAATACGCTTCGGCGGCGGCGGCGTAGACGTCGGCACTGGTTTATCACGGTATTGGCGTCACTTGATCTTTCAGAATGGTGGCAACGGTGTCACGGTATTCTTCGCGATCTCAGGCTTTCTGATTACCCTAACCAGCCTGCGCCGGTTTGGTGGGCTCGCCCACATGAAAGCTGCGCTGTTCTACCGCATCCGCTTCGCCCGTATTGTGCCTCTGCTGGTGCTGGTGCTAACAATGCTAAGTTTGCTGCATTTGGGCAGTCTTCACTCCGACGCCTTTGAAGCCTGGCATGTGAAAAGCGCTGTAGGGTTGTCTCAAGCTTTGTTCTCGGCCGTAACATTTCACCTCAACTGGCTTGAGGCAAAAACCGGCTATCTGCCTGCAAACTGGGATGTAATGTGGTCACTCAGCGTAGAGGAAATGTTCTATCTTTTCTTTCCGCTGGTATGCATCGCTTTGATCGGTGAGCGTTCCCCGTTGCGACGTGTGGGTTGGCCGCTGCTGTTCCTCCTGGCCGCTGTGCTGCTTGTGCTGGGGCCATGGGCGAGGTCGGTTTGGATGGTCTCGAGCGAAATCGCCCAAGAAAAAAGCTACCTCGGGGGGATGAACGCTATCGCCCTGGGCTGCCTGACTGCGTTGCTCTGCAACCGAATGTCGCACTTGGCTCAGATGAGCCGGCGGTGGCTCTATGGCACCGAGGCGCTCGGGTGGGTTTTGATTGCCTGGATTGCCAGTTGGCCGTCCTGGCACTGGCTACGCAGCACCAATCACTTCCTCGCAGTGCACGATCTCGATGACACCATACTGCCGCTGGGCGTTTGCTTGGTGATGATCTCTACGGTTCTACGCGGTGCTCGTGGTGGCGGCGCTCTTACCGCCCCGGTGCGATGGTTCGGAAGACACAGCTACGAGGTTTACTTGACGCACGAGTTCCTGGTCATCCTGGGTGTACAGGCATTCTTGCGTTGGCACGGATCGCGACCTGGGCTCTGGACATTGGCAATCACGGCGTTCACAGCCCCTTTGGGATGGGCTGTGGCGCGGTGGTTTTCTGAGCCCATGAACCGAAGGCTACGCGGAACCAGGCCACCCGCTCCAGCAAAGGCCTTACGAGATGCCGTACCTGCATCGCAGCGCTGAGCAGGGAGAAGTAATCTCGCCGACCCGCGCAAAGCGGGGACGGCCCGCTGGCAGGTTCATCTTTACAGACAGCTGCTGACCATACCTTGAGGCCAATCTGTACGTTAAGCGTCGACGGGGCGTGATTCCGGTGAAGTCGTGAGCAATAAGAACAATAAAGCACAATGGAGATGGCTCAATGTTCTTGCGCCGGCAAAGACCTCGGAAGCTAACTCAGTTCTTCACAACAAAGAGTTAGGTCGGGGCAAGGTGCTGCTGGATGAAGTCACCCATCTGCTGTATGAACAGGCGGGTATCAAATTGCCGGGCGAAGACCTGAATGGCAGCAGGTTCGAATGTCGCCTCTTTTTCTTCGAAAGAGTGGATCGCCTGGATGACAGAGTCGGTACTTTGATCCGGAAAGAAGATACCGGTGGCAGGAAGTGTAGCCTGGCTTGAACTTCGCCCATCCACGCATGACGCTCTCACAGTTTCAAGAGAACCGCCTTTGCCGAAAGCGATGACGGGACGTCCGCAGGCCTGAGCTTCAAGCGGCACCATGCCAAAATCTTCATCAGCGGCAAAGAGGAGAGCGCGGCAACGGGCGTAGGTCTCCCACAGTTGTTCACGGTTGAGTGATCCGACAAACTCGATGGTCGGGCCAGCAAGCGAGCGGAGATGTTTCATCTCGGGACCAGCGCCTACGATGCGCAATCGGCGGCCAATACGATTGCACGCGCCAATCAGAAGATCGGTACGCTTGTAGGCGACGAGGCGCCCCGCGGCAAGGTAGTAGTTGTCGCGCATGGCGGTAAGCTTTCCGAGGTTCGTGTCAATGGGCGGATGGATGACCGTGCTTTGGCGGCCATAGTAATGCAGGATGCGGGTTGCGACATGGTGGGAATTGGCAATAAAGTGAGTGACCCGTTGCGCGGCCACGTAGTCCCAGTTTCGCAAATAATGCGCTGTTAGGGCAAAAGGGAATCGCGCTATGCGCGGCATGGCGGCCTGGTAGGCGTGATAGTTATCCCACAGGTAGCGCATCGGTGAATGGCAGTAGCAGATGTGCACTGCGCCCGGCCGGGTAATGACCCCTTTCATTGGGCCACTGTCTGAAGTGAGCACCAGGTCGTAGCTGGTGAGATCCAGCTGCTCGACGGCGAGGGGGTACAGCGGCAGCAGGTGGCGGTGCATGCGCGGGCCGCCCGGAATCCGTTGCAGGAATGAGCAGGTCAGACTTCGCCCGCCTACACCTTCAGGCAGTTGATCTGGATCCATGACCAGCGTGAACAGGTCGGCATCCGGAAACATGGACGCCATGACCTCCGCGACGCGCTCGCCGCCTCCCTGGGTAACAAACCAGTGGTGAACAATTGCTATGCGCATGGGCGCACCGGCTCTCGATTTGCTGCGCCCTGGATGTCGTCAGCACCCCAGGCAACGTTTGCGGGATGAGCAACCTGTGAGTTGCTCTGGCAGTTTGCGGCGGGGAAAGACCACCAGGAATAAGTTAGAAGTCGCCGCATACCTAAATGTAATACCAGCAAGTACTTAAAAAATCTGCGATAGCGGGAATGATGCAGGGCAGTACGGGAAACATTCCTCAACGGGGCGGCCGAGGCCGCCTGTCAGGTTGTACGAGCGTAATTCAGTGTTGTTCTTTTAAGGTTTAGCTTGTAACCCGCCGGAGAACGGCAGCAGGACGTGATGACGGCTACCCTCTATCCGGTATGCCCTGTCTGCTTTTGTAAGTGGGCAGCCGAGAGCGAATGCGGTACAGAGCCAGGGATAATAAAAGTTTAGTTGGACGCCGAAAAAATGGGCGAGCGGCTGATAGGCAGCAAGGATGAGCACCAGCGAAGGATTTCTCCTAAGCATCCAGGTTGGCAAGCAGAGGAGCAGCATGAGATAGAAGAAAAGTGGCATTCCAAGTTCTGCTGCGTAGGCCAGGAGGCCGATACCCGGCAGGTCCCACGAGTCGTTCGTGGGAAGCCCTTGCAGATACTGTGGATCATTCCGAACGAGTGGATAATTTCCCATCCCGATGCCCGTCCAGGGGTGGGCTGCAATCATGCGGGGAACAAGAACTGCACCGCCGAGGCGACCGCCAAAGCCTCCATAGGCCTCCTCGCTCAAGTTGCCGCCAAATTCAGTGACCATATGGTAGGACTCATAATAACCCTCAAGCTCCGGCAGTATTGTGGTCTGGGTCAACACCAGCGCTACGAAGAGTAAGGCCATGGAGCCGAGGATCACTCTTTGCCGGATGGCTCCTGAAAGCAGCAGATTGAAGACAAAGAGGATGCCACACGCCATGAAGGCAGCTTTCGATTGACTCAGTAGAAAGCAAGGAACCAGAACAATGCCGCCGAACCAGGATTGCTTTCTGCTAAGCGCTTTGTCTTTTCGCAGAAGGAGACCGACCAGCATGACACTCATCAGGAAAAGGCCATAGGGGCCACCTTCATTGAAGAATCCCCGCGCCCGATAGCCGGGTGTATAGGCGCCAAAATTAAGGCCAGTGGCCAACAGAATCGGGTACGAAGCCAGCGAATAAAGAGCACTGGTCATGCCCGTCCAGAAATAGACCTTCATCGCGTCGCGCCAGCTGTTTCTATCACGTTTGAAGATGGCGGCGACATACATCATGTAAAAGGCACCAAGCGATATCTCGATAAGACGGGCTGAGGAGAGGAGAAACGGGGCCTTCAGAAATGACGTCTCCGGGGGAGGATAGAAGTCGAAGCGCAACGAAGCCAGCGCGAGGAGCAGGGCCGCAACCACAAACACAAGGTGGCTCTTTCCCAAACCATTCCATAAATTCCCGATGGAGACCCTAAAACCTCGAAGCACGAATCTAACGACGAGCAAGGTGAAATGGAGGAGCAGGAATAGTTCCAGGATTTGAATATCACCCAGCCGCAAGACCGGCATCGCGGCCAGGATGCATACCATGCCTAGAAAATATCTCTGGCTTCCACCTTGCGCTAACTTCATTCCTATCCTCGTAGTGCTGATGAGTAAGAGGTGCAGAACCCTGACGAAGATGAGCAATTGGATCCATGCTAGGGATCGCGCAGAAAGACGGCCTGGTTTCTCAGGATGGTAATAAACGATAGATAACGCATCAGCAATTCGTAGCGCTCGGCCCCGAGGATGCGCAGGCTTACCAGCAGAAGACGGTTCACCCAGCGCACTCGGCGATCGTCCGGGTTGAACTCCCGCCACGTCGACTTGGCGGGTTTGCGGTGCCCGACCAGCAGCCTGTGCCTGCGCGCAAAGTTGTGAAATCGGCCCCGGCTGTCGAAAGGATTGCCAGGAACAAAGTCCCTGCAATGGGCAGAGAAAATCCGCCGTTGCAGCCGGGTGATCGCTGTGCCGTCGCTGAAGGTTTCAAAGCCATAAGGGATACCATCCGGCATAGTCCGCCGGTTGCCGATAATGGCTTTTTTATAGTCTGCGAAAAGGGTAAGCAGGTCGGGTCGCGTCGCCAGTGTGAAGCGGTCGGTGTTTTTCGAAAGCATGGCGGGATCGTCGATACCAATCCCGCTGAAGTGGAAGAAACACAAACGCGTCTTCCCATTAACCAGCGGCAACGAGTCGCCTTGAGTCAGGTACCGTTCATTCAGGTTCCAATAAGCCATGTTGCAGCCAAGGTCGCGGCAGATGGCGACGTCGGCGAAGATCCCTGGAACGAGATTGATCCATTTCTGGTCGACGAACAGACCGCTTCGCCCTTCACTAAAGCCTTCGCCCAGACAGCGGGCTTCCCACCATGCGAGCATACGCATTGTCTCAGGTGTGTGTCTCAGGGCGATAAACCCGAGATTGTAAGTGCCGTTGTAGAGTAAGTCTCTTTCGCACGGGGAATGCCGGTCGTCTGGAAGAGGCGATGTCAGGTGCGGGGTGAGTACGATGTTCGCCATCTGGAGCAGGGTGAAGATGGGAGCGAGCGGACTGTAGACATAGATATCAGGGTCGAGATACAGGAGAGCTTCCAAACTATAGTGCTTTACTAGGTAGGTGAGGTAGGTAGGTTTGACGTTCGTGTTGAGTTCGAGGATGTCATACTGCATGGCCAGGCGCTCGATATCGACAAGGGGCAAAATCTCGTCCATCAAGTGCAGGACAAAGGGTTCTTCCGCTATGGTCGTCTTCTCGTGAAGATCAGCGACAAGCAGTACGTAGAACAATTGCCCGGGATGATGATCGAGGTATGACCTGGCAAGGGTGCGGGCGAAGGGAAGGTAGTTGGGCGAAACGATCGTGCATGCAGCGATCATGAGTAGAACCAGCGGAACAGTCGGGATCCGAGACAACTATCAGGTAAATTATCTGTAAAAAGTAAACGAGGTGGATACACATTACCACAAGTCTGATCGTCAACATGAGCGTGTTTGTTCGAGTAGTAGATTACCGGGGCGAGTGATGGCCGGGTCACGATGATTGCGGAAGATGCTCCTGATTTCGTGCCAGGTAAACGGCAGGAGCGATGAAATTGCAAGCGCCTGCAGGGTCAACTACTCTGTGTAACTATGTGGAAGGTAAGATTCGTTCTGCTGACCACTTCCAGGAAGATGTAAACCTTTGCCCTATCGGCAACTAGCGCGTGACGGGCAGGGCAGCGATCTATGCCATAGCCGCAGTCATATCTTACTGATGGGCTGGCAGGGCTCTCTGCGACCGGGAGGTGATTCACGGTCTTTGGCCCTGACCGAACAGGCCCGGGTATGTCACCTGCATTTGAGCATCGCGATCAACACTCTGAAGGCCAGGGTGCCGGTTGAACACCTTGCCTGGCGACGAGTGGAACTACCTGTCGAGCAGCTGCTCTCGCCTCTTCTGCACCGCCTAATGGCGATACGTGCTGGCGCCTGTTACAGGACTAGCGAGAGGTCTGACGGTAAGACTTGCTTGATCGCCGGCGGCTCCCTGAGCTTTTCAGCGGATTCGCCGCTTTCGGAGCTGGTGATGGAACAATGGGTATGCGCAAGTGCCATCTTTCTAGCGCGGTTACACGCAGATGCGGCGAAGCTTGCTGCATGGATGGAAGTTTCGCCTCTGCCGGCAGTAGCAGAATTGACCTCAACTGCTTCCGATCTTCATGACGACAGCGGGTCTTCCATCAAAATCGAGTTTACGGATGGACATTGCATTTACTACAAGCCCAGAAGTGTTACGGGAGAGTTCTTATGGCACGAGCTAACACAGCTTACAGGTACGATTGACCCGGCATGCAAGGTAGCATCCGCTGGTGTTCTGCAAGGCGCTGGTGACTACGGCTGGATGAATGAATTGCGGCGATCCGCTACAAACTCCGAAGGTGCCCGCGCCAGGTACTGGGAACGGGCCGGCAGCCTGCTTTGCCACGCCTGGCTGGCACACCTCGGTGATCTCCACATGGCCAACGTGATCGCAACCGGGGAGGGGCCCGGCGTGGTGGATGCAGAATGTCTTGGCACGCCATGCCCCGATGTACAAGATGGCCGCGATCCCATTCTGGAACTTGCCACCGAGTTGAACAGCACAGGGCTGGTCCCCTCCGGGCAGCGAATCTTCATCGCCGGAAGAGAGGCCTACCTTCCTGACGTCTCAGGATTGTTTGGACACATGGCCCCGGCTGGAAGTCTATTGATTCCTGACTTTGAAGACGGCGGCGACGGTAAATGTCTCGTCAGCTTCAAACACGCCGTTCTGCAGGAGCAGCAAAATCGCATTGACAATGCCCGGCCGATCACCTGTTTATCTGCCATGGTGGAGGGATTCCTGTGTGCCGCGTCTGCTTTTTTACAGGTACGCGAGGAGTTGGCGGCACCCGGCGCATGGATTGATCAGGTCGAAAGATCTCACGCTCCCCGCATCAACCTTCGGAGCACCTTGTCATACGGCCTGCAGATGAGTGAAGGAGTCTTTGCATGCGCGGCCGGCGATGGCGATGTTAAGTCTGAGCAGACCGGGTTGGCCCTTGTCGATTTATCAGGACCTTCACCCATAGACCGCTGCGCCATTCTTAAGCGCTCCGCAATTCTTGAAGAAGAGAAGCGCTCACTCGACAGCCTGTATATTCCGCGCTTCTTTTCTCCCGCCGGTTCGCGCACTATCAGCGCCGGAACTGGCGCAATCATTGCAGAAAACTCCTTTCCATTTTCCGGCGCACATTGCATTCGGCGAAGGCTGGAGAGACTTGCTCGCGCAGAGCTAAGCTCCAGTCTCAAAACCGCCCTGCTCTCCTCGCTGCTGCAGGGTTGAATGCATGTACCGCCTGCCGGGGCGAATTATGGTAAGATCGCGACGACTCTTAGGGATCTATCCAGAGTTAATCATGCATCCGCAAAACTGAGGAGCTTCCGTGACCAACGTAGACCAATTACAGCAGGCAGGGCTCATCCAGACACATAACCCTCTTACCCCCGAAGAGGTTGAGACCGTCAATCATCTCAGTAGTGCCGAAGTGGATGCGCTAATTTCAGTGAAGGCAAAACTGGGCGATAGCTTCTTTCAGCGCAAAGTGCAGGATGGTGACGGACATCGCATGGGCACCCTCCTGGTTTAAGTTAACGGCCTTCCCCCTAGCATGGCCGTTGCCTTCCCGGATGCACCAAACCGAATCCTATGGAAAGAGCTGCCACTCAGAGTCAACGTCTACGGACGATCATCGCGCTAACCAGCGGCAGGCTTTCAGAATGCATCCGTCAGATGTGGATGCATCCTCGCCTGGGAGAACTGTACCCCGAATTTCTTTTTGCGTTGTACGGAGTTGTAAAAGCTTCTGCTCCTTTATTGAGGTTCGCGGCACAGGAAGCTGAACGGCTCAAATTGGAGGATCCGGTCGCCGAGCAGCTTGCCGGCTACTTTCTGGAACATGCCGAGGAGGAGTCCGGCCACGATGTCTGGCTGCTGGACGATCTTGCGCGCCTCGGTTTTGACCAGCCGCAGGTCTTCGATCGCCTTGCTTATACTAGCGTTGCCAACCTCGTCGGCTCTCAGTACTTTCTGGCTGCTCATGCTCATCCGGCGGCGATTCTCGGGTATCTTGCTGTGCTCGAAAATCCGGCTGCTCCTGAGTTTTTCGAAGCTGTGGCCGGGCGCACCGGAGTGCCAACCGAAGCCATGTCTACGCTGCTCAAGCATGCTCGACTCGACATAGAGCACCTTGCGGAATTTGATCGTATGCTTGATGCGCTGCCGTTTACCGGAAAGCAGAGTGACATCATGACGAGGAGCGCCATCTCCTGCGTAGCACAGCTCGAGGCATTCTTTGAGGAGATTCTTGAGCGCTTCGACCGCATCGACGATGCACGACTGCAGAAGGGCGTTTTCTATCGACAATCCAAGCCTGTACAGGATGCATGCCAAGAGGTAGAAGGATTGTTCACGCACACGCAAGTTTTTCTCCCGTCGTGAACTAGCAATGGACACCACAGCCATGGCATCGGGAAAGACCCTGCTCCACTACAGGATCGTGCGCAAGCTCGGGTCCGGTGGAATGGGGACGGTGTATGAAGCAGAGGACACCAGGCTCGGCCGCTCAGTAGCGATCAAGGTATTGCACGACGCAGAAGCGAATGACCGTGAAGCCCGCGAACGTTTTCTTCGTGAGGCACGGGCCGTAGCCGCGATTGAGCATCGCAACCTGTCGAATGTACACGCCATCGAAGAAACGGCAGACGGCACGCTTCTACTGGTCATGACGCTCTATCGCGGGCAGACCATTGCTGACCTGATCCGTTCTGGACCACTGCCACTCGAGCAAATGATTTCGATCGGCACGCAGGTGGCGTCAGGACTTCACGAAGCTCACATGGCAGGGATCCTTCACCGTGACATCAAGCCCCCTAACATTTTTCTAACTGCCGGCGGCGAAGTGAAGATCCTTGACTTTGGATTGGCCCGGCTGACGCACCAGTCGCAGTTAACCCGTCCGAATCAGGTAATGGGCACGCTCGCTTACATGTCGCCTGAACAACTGTCAGGCGAGGTGATCGACTATCGCAGCGACTTGTGGGCTCTCGGCGCGGTCCTCTATGAAATGGCCGCCGGGCATCCTCCCTTTCACCACCCTTCCCGCGCCGTCGTGATCTCATTGATCAGCAGGGGCGAATATCTGCCTTTATCGCGTCTACGTCCGGATCTGCCGCCACACGTTCAGGAGGCAATCCAGGGAGCTTTGTGTGTTGATCCAAAGCTACGCCACAGCTCTGCTCAGGATTTTGGCCGTCTGCTTTCGGAGGCAGCGGTCGATGGGAACGCACTTACCCAGCCGGTCTTTCTTGCTCGCGAGCAGGTAACGGCAAGCATGAGCATCGCGCCGTCGAATCGGCCGTCTCCACAAGCTTCCCCTGCAGCTTCATCCTCCTGGCGCTCCGGTTCATCTCATCGCTCGACGACGATTGCCGTGTTGCCGTTCGTCAACATGAGTGCGGATGTAGAGAATGAATATTTCAGCGACGGCCTGACTGACGATCTGATTACCGCCCTGGGCCTCGTCCCGGGATTATCGGTCGTTTCCAGATCATCCGCGTTCGCCTTCAAAGGAAAAGCTAAGGACTTGCACGAAGTGGGGGAGTCTCTCCACGTCGAGACCGTGCTCGAGGGAAGTGTACGCAAGGCTGGAACCAAGATACGCGTGTCGGTCCATCTCAGCGATAGCAAGACCGGCTTCCAGATATGGGCGGCTCGTTTTGACCGCGAGATGCGCGACGTCTTCGAATTGCAGGATGAACTTGCAGATGCAACAGTGATGGCAATCCGCGAGAAACTTGCTCGCAATCTTGTCTTGCCGGAACACGTATCAGCTCGAAGGCCGCGGAACCCGGAAGCGTACGACATTTACCTGAAAGGCCGCTTCTACTGGAACCACAAGACCATCCAAGGTGTGCAGCTGGCCGGCCGCTACTTCGAAGAAGCGCTGCGACTGGATGAGGAGTTTGCCGATGCTCATGCCGGTCTCGCGGATTACTACAGTCTGTTAGGTAGTCTCGGCATCAAGCCTCCAGATGAAGCATGGCCCGAAGCCCGTGCCAGTGCGATGCACGCCATCGCAATCGATCCGGATCTGCCGGAAGCGCACCTCGCACTGGCAAGCGTGCTGCAGTTTTACGATTGGAACTGGGAGGAAGGCCGCAGGGAAATTGAGCTGGCGCTTGCCTTGCGGCCGGAGCGCGGGGATTCCTATGTCCAATATACGTATTACCTGATGACGCAAGGACTTTTGCAGGAGGCTTTGAAGCAAACCCGCCGAGGGCTCAGTTACGACCCTCTATCTCCCTCGCTGCTTGCGGCGCAGGCATTGCTGCAGACCTATCTCGGCAAACACGAAAGCAGCATCCTTCTTGCCCGCGAGTCCCTCAAAGCTGTGCCGCACTATGAAATTTACTATGCACTTGGATTGGCTTGCAGTGCCAGCGGCCGGGCGCAGGAGGCTGTGGATGCTTTACAGCAGGGACTTGAGCTTAGCCGCATGCCGCTGTTACTTGGATGGCTTGCAGAAGCCCACGTGAAGAACCAAGACGAAGGCGCTGCCAGCGACGCCTTGAGGCTGCTGCTGGATCATGCAGAGCAGGGGAACGCTCTACCAGTATCAATAGCAGTAGCCGCAACTGCATTGGGACAGGTTGACCTCGCGTTCGAATGGCTGGAGCGCGCGGCCGACCGGCGGGACATCCTGGTCGCATACTTGAACATCATGCCGAGCCTGGAAAGTTTGCGCGGAGATGCTCGCTACCGCCGGCTGGCGCAGCGAATGAAGCTCGACCGGAGCTTGGGGGCAAGCAAATGACATCTGCAGACTTACTCAAAGGATCGATTCGGCCAGGCCGGCTTCGCTCGCGACCGGATCCGCATACGGTCTGGCTTAAGCAGCTTTCCCGGTTACCGCAGCCACCGTCTACCTTCTTCCCGTCACAGGTAGATGTGTGGCCCATGCTTGGCAACGACAAAGAGAACTGCTGCACCTGCGCCGCGGCCGCGCATATGATCCATGCATGGAGTGCAGCGTGGAAGCAGCCAATCCTGATTGATGAAGCCCATGTACTGGCTGCTTACATTATGGTCAGCCAGGGATCGCAGGGTGGCGCAGAGATGTTGGACGTCCTCCATTACTGGCGGCGAACGGGCATCAACGATCGCAAGCTTCATCAGTTCATTGCTATTAAACCGGATGATCCGGAGCAACTGCGGACCGCTGTTTTTCTCTTCGGGTCTGCCTATCTTGGCTTCAGTCTTCCTGATTTCGTGATGCCTTCATGCGGCAATGCATCCATCGACTGGGTGCTGCCACCGTCAGGCCCAACCGGTGATGCCGCGCCCAAAGCAGCGAATGGCCACTGCGTTGCCGCCATCGGCTTTGATCAGGATCGCCTGCATGTAGTGAGTTGCGGAAGCGTGCGCAGCATGAGCTGGGATTTTTACACCGCCTATAACGAGGAGGCCTATGCAGTGCTGTCGCCTGAGTGGTACGGCTTGGAAAAATGTAGCCCCTTCGGGGAGGATCTGGTCAGGCTCGAGCAAGACATAGCCGCGCTTCGGAAGAACCGGCCAATAGCCACACCAATGCAGGAGCGGAACTAGTTCTACATTCCGTGAGACGGCAGGCAACGCCTCCAGATAGCTCAGCGACCGGTATTCGAGCAAATTGCCTGATGCTATGGTGTTTCGGGCTGGATACAGGTTGGTCTTTTCCTGGCGAAAGGGCCCGTGTTCATCGTAGCTTCGCTCCACACCTTCAGGTAATTTGCGCTACTGGGCACGAAGCAAGCTGTGCACTGGGAACAACAGGCGGATGGGCTTGCCGTGCATTTGCCCGGCAGTCCCCTGAATAATCTTGCCTTTACCTTACGCATCAAAACGGCGCAACCACAACAGGGCCGCATGAACGTACGTGTTCAGCAGGCGCGGACGACCACTCAGGAAAGTCTGGCTGACTCGCCCTCGACCGCGTTGTTCCGCCAGGCGAGGGTTAAGGCTTCCCACTGGACGGCTGTGCGTCAAGAGTAAGTACTTCAAACGGCTTTAGCGTAAACAGTCGTGACTGGTGGGCTCGCAGTGTCAGGCCCGGCTTCTCCTGATCGGCCAGCCAGGGACTATGGGCACGATAGATTCTCGCTGCACCTGCCGGTAACTCGAAGGCATCCTGCACATCTATGTGTATTGCCTGCGATTTTGAGGACGGGTTGCGCAGTACCAGGATTCCTTTCGCCGGGCTCCACGATGCCCATCCGTAGACCTGGTTCTTACCCGGGTCTCCACCCACCCAGTGTGTATCGAGCAGCGTTGAGGCATTCGCGCGCGACCACTTCGCACTTTCAGCGAGAACATCCCAGTCCTGACTCGTAAGCAGGGAGGGAGTGATGTACATCTCCTGCAACTGCGTACCACTTCCAAAGTACGAATGCACTTCCGCAGCAAAATCGTGACCCGGGTCAGTCGAGAGATGTTCCCCCTTGGCGGCATAGATGATGCCGTGCAGCATGACAGAGTTCAGGGGAAAGAGAGGGCCACCCAAAACAATGTTGCGGTAGGTCTGGGCGTCCCGGTAGGTAATCCATCGCTGGCGCCAGGTGCCTTCCCCGGCGAAGTCATGATCTTCGCCAGAGCGCCAGATTGAGTCGGCGTAGCGGAGCCAGAAGGGCGACGGCTTGGTCCCCGTGGTCAGATTGATAAAGACATGACTATCCATCTGCCTGACCTTCTCGATCAGGTGAATAGCGGCAGAGAAGTCGCTATCAAAAATACTGCCGGGGAAGACCTGGTCTGCATTCCCCGTCCCATCGATCTTGAATTGGTTGACCCCATATTTCGAGATGAAGTTGAGGCATGCTTCTTCAAATTTCGCATAGTAGCGGGGGCCGGAGAGAGCGTAGCCGTTCTTGACTATCTCGTAGCCCTGGCTCTTGCCGTAAGTAATGCGCTCTTGCTTCTCCTGCTCGTAGCCGCCCCATGGGGAAAGCCACACGCCGAGGCCAAAACCATATTCTTTGGCCGTCGCTTGCAGCGGAGTAAAGCCATCCGGGAACCCGCTATCAAATTGCCACAGTGAACTGGTATTGTCCCAGCCGTCATCCATCAAGAACGAGTCCATGGTGACGCCGCGCTTGCGAACTAATTCCTCGCCGAACGCGTGCATCCGATTCAACACATCAGACGCGCCAAAACGATTGCCTTCGCCCAGGTCATACCAGGTGTTGTAATGCAGAAAAGTGCGATAGGGATGGGCGCGTTCGAGTTCAACATAAGCCAGGAAGTCGCGTCTCATCTGTCCGGGATGAGCCAATCCGATGACGGACGAATAGTTGATCGATTGCCCTGCGGCGAGGGGAAGAATACGACTAAGTGCAGCCGTAGCATGGTCTCTCTCTACCAGACTCGTCGAGAGAGGATGCTCCAGGCCGAAGTAGAGATTGCCCGCCACCAGCGGCGATCCCGGCACCGTTCCGACAACATGCGCATCAGGATCGGTGAAGCTCAGGAGTTGAACTTGCGTCAGCGGCACAGCCACCGAACCAGCCTTCACGGTGGCCTCTTCCCGGACATATGCCGTCGAAGTGCGGCTAAGCATGCACCAGTGAACAGACGTCCCACTCTGCGCATCCAGGAAGTCTGCGCAAACCTGGCGACCTGCAAGATGAGCCGCCGCTCGCGAAGCATTCGGTTCCGGGGCAACGGCGGACAATCCCGGAGATAGCTTCATCGTCATCTGTGACGATCGAAGCATATGCCCATCACTGAACTTCAATGCAAAGGCATCATCCAACATCACCTTGTGGCCGGAGGTAGTATCTTCCACCACGATTGGCGGCATCCTGGTGCTCGTCAAGCCAATCGAGACCTTGAGGTTTCCTGCATCCAGGCGCAGGGCCTCATCAGCCGCAGCGCAGAATGGGAGGAATAAGAGTGTGGAGGCGACAACGAAGCTACAAAAGAGCTCTGATCGTTCGATGGGCACGTCTGGCTCCTTGCAATCTGGTATCTGCAAATGAAATGGAAGCAAACGACATACTAAACGATTGGTTGCAAGCGGGTGCAGTTAACTGCTGCGTTGCCTAACATGCCTGCCGCACCGAAGGCATGCCAGGCGGAAGCCAGCTGAAGCTTTCTGCAAGGGCCTTATTCCCACCGGCGATCATCGAGACTGCCGCCGGCTTCGGTTCCCGTAGGAAGAAGCATGCCTTTTAATAGGCCCAGGGTCTTTTCTTCTTCGTGGTTGCGGGGAAGGAATTCAAGTCCATAGACATACTGGCGACGGTTTCTAACAATCGCCCTCACCCGTAGCGGACCGTTGTGAAAAGGCGGCGTAAATTCGACCTGGATCTCGCTGTCAATTGCCATTTCAACACCGGCAAAGATAGCTGCGCCATCATCGCTCATGTCGCGAAAGCGAGCGGTCACCAACAGGACCCTGTCCCGCCGTTGCAGCACAAGACATACCGGAATACTCAAACACAGCCGCTTCCGGGTACGTACTGCCTCATCCTGCGCGACTAACCGATGTATATCTGCCATGTCCGGATCATAGCTGTAAGCAAATACGTTAGAGGATCACCGAAGTAGATGGTCGAGGCAACTTTTGTTGTATATCCCATTGGTATCTCCCATCTTGGATATCCCATTTTGGATATCGCCGATGCTTGCGCCGGCGAGGGAAGCCGGCGTGGGACCGGTTCATCAGCCGTCTAGTGAGAAGAAGGTGGGTTTGTTATTGGAGTCAGTAACCCCAGGTCGCGCAGCCATTGCTCCAGCAAATCCGGCCATCGATCGAGGGCAGGGTCACCCGTCCCCAAGCCTGAACCGTGATTGCCATGGCGGAATAGATGCATCTCAACCGGCGCGCCCGCCTTGATCATGGCTTGGTAAAACTCCACGCTCGCGCTGACGGGCACTACTTGGTCATCGGAGGTGGCGTAGATAAAGATGGGTGGCGTGTTGCTGGCGACGTGGAGCTTAGGCGTATAGCTGGTCGCAAACGCTGCACATTGGGCAGGCGTGACGGTCTTTGTGACAGAGCAATACGTAATTTCGTGTCCAGCCGCGGGCTCCATGGCATTGAGCCACGGATAGCCCAGGACCACGTAGTCAGGCCGATCGCTGAGCATGTCCGCGGGCCCCGTTTTCGGGGCTGAGTCTTGACTCGCCATCGGATTAAAAAGCGTAGCGGTCGAGGCCGCCAGGTGGCCTCCTGCAGAAAAGCCGATGATGCCTACGCGGTCAGGCGAGAATCCGTAATGGCCGCTAAAAGAGCGAACCAGGCGTATGGCGCGCTGCCCGTCCTGCAGGGGAATGGGGAACAGGTTCTGCGGCCCCTTGCGATACTTGAGTACGAACGCTGTGAAGCCGCGAACCGTAAACCAGTCGGCCACCTGGCGGCCTTCAAGATTGCTCGCGAGTCCCAGGTAGGCACCCCCGGGCGCGACGATGATGGCGCTCCCATTGCTTCGTCCAGGTTGCGGGAGAAAGACGGTGAGGGTCGGCGGCCCGTCAACATCCTGGCTCGTTGTGGAGGGCGGAACATCATAAAGCGGTATCGTCGTGATCCCGAGCGCCGGGTCCAGGGCCGGTGGCGTCTGCGCTGCCATTGTCATCGTCGAGCTGATTACCAGCAAGCACACAAAGATTCGATTCATCATGCTCCTTCCGAGCGTGCGGCGCGTCCTACAGATCGTACGCCGAAGCAAACCAATATAGCCCGGCCGGGTAGATAAGTGCCGAGCTGCCTGCGGCGGCCGGGATGATTTCAGGGCGTTTTCAGCAGGCGATCTGATTGTGCTACACTCCCGCGCATGCCCTTGATAATCGTTCTGGTGGTACTCCTTCTTGTTTTCGGCGGCGGCGGTTATTACATGGGACCGGGCGTTGGCTATTACGGCGGCGGCGGTCTGAGCATTCTCCTTGCCATCGTCATTATCTTTTTACTGTTTGGACGGGGTCGTCGAGGCATTTGACCGCTATCAACGCCCGAACAGAAGACCAACTACACTTGCGATTGCCGGTGGGCGATTTCGCTCTTGTCCGCCTGTTGCCCAGGATGGCCCCGCCTGCTTAGCGAACTTTTCTTTATCGTTGAGGCCCGCCCATTCGTAGAGAACCATTGAGCAAATCCGTCGATGCAACCATCAAGCCGCTGAACTCACCCGGGCAGGTCTTGTTCGCCAGCCTGATCGGAACAACGATCGAGTTCTTTGACTTCTACATTTATGCGACGGCAGCGGTGCTGGTCTTCCCGCACCTCTTTTTTCCTGCCCAGGATGCTGCTTCCGCCAGGCTGGCATCACTCGCTACCTTCGGGATTGCGTTCCTGGCACGTCCGGTAGGCTCAGCATTGTTCGGACACTTCGGCGACCGGCTTGGGCGCAAGACAACACTCGTGCTTGCGCTGCTTACCATGGGCTTATCAACCTTTGCAATCGGCGTGCTTCCGACGTATGCGTCGATCGGGTTCGCCGCACCGCTGCTGCTTGCTCTCTGCAGGTTCGGGCAGGGATTAGGCCTCGGCGGTGAGTGGGGCGGCGCAGTTTTGCTGGCGATCGAGAATGCTCCGCCAAAGAAAAGAGCGTGGTATGGCATGTTTCCGCAGCTGGGAGCACCGATAGGCTTCTTCCTTTCGGGTGGCGTGTTTCTTCTCCTTTCCAGATCGCTTACGGACAAGCAGTTCTTTTCCTACGGTTGGCGGCTGCCTTTCCTGGCAAGCGCCGCGCTGGTCCTTCTGGGTTTATATGTACGTCTGACGCTCACTGAAACACCCGTCTTTAAAGCAGCCCTGGAACGAGGTGAGCAGGAGCGCGTGCCTGCCCTGGCGGTATTCCGCAGTCATTCACCTTCGATCGTTGCCGGGATTCTGATTTGCCTGTCAGCCTTCGTTCTGTTCTATCTCATGACTGTCTTCACCCTCTCCTGGGCAACAACCGCGTTAGGATACAGCCGCGGCAAATTCCTGCAGATGCAGCTGTTCGATATCTTGTTCTTCGCCCTGACCATCCCTCTCTCTGCCCTCCTTGCGGAGAAGGGTCGCCGCCGTTTGATGCTATGGGTCAATGGTGGAATCGTCTTGTTCGGCTTCATCCTCGCTCCCCTCTTTTTCGCAGGAACAACGGGGACTCTGATCATGATGGCAATCGGCCTGGCGCTTATGGGGCTCACCTATGCACCGCTTGGGACAGTCATTTCCGAACTTTTCCCCACCCCGGTGCGCTACACCGGCAGCTCGCTTGCCTTCAGTTTCGCCGGCATCCTCGGCGCATCGCTTGCTCCATATGCGGCTACGTCGTTGGCAAAGAATTTCGGTCTTGAATCCGTCGGTTATTACTTGTCCGCTTCGGCCGTGCTGACGATGTTAGGTCTGTTGTTGATTCGCGAGACCAAAGACGACAGTCTCACGTCATGAGAGTGCAAGGGGCTCCGCACAACTGGCAGCCTGCCCTGATCCACCTAGACTTGCCATCTGCAGACAGATCATGGAGAGCTTATGCAGTTTAGAAAGTTAGTCGCCCCGGCATTGCAGCTTAGCTTGTTCACCTGCTCGCTTGTAAATACGTCGCTGGCCCAGACGGCCGCACCCATACCTCCCCAAACAAGCGCTGCCCAGCCTTCTGCCCAGCCTTTGCCTGTGCCGACTGACCAAAGCGCAATCCTGCATATGCAGCAGCAGTTACAGGATTGGGCACAGTTGCAGCGCTACCGGGCCGACAATAATGCCTTGCCGCCTGTGAAGGAAGGCTCGGCACGGGTCGTGTTTTACGGCGATTCGATTACGGATGCGTGGGGCAGACTGCCTGACGCCGGCTCCTTCTTTCCCGGCAAAGACTATGTCAATCGAGGCATCAGCGGCCAGACCACGCCGCAGATGCTGGTGCGTTTTGAGCAGGATGTTGTCCATCTTCATCCGGCGGTCGTAGTGATCCTGGCAGGGACGAACGATGTTGCAGGAAATACCGGTCCATCGACACCGGAAATGATCGAGGACAACTACACGGCAATGCTCAAGATCGCGCAGGGCAGCGGCATCAAGGTCGTGCTTGCATCCATCACACCGGCTTATCGCTATCCCTGGAAGCCGTCTATCCAGCCGGTGGAAGAAATTCGTGCGCTCAATGCATGGATGCGCACTCTTTGCGCGACCGGCGCTTGTACCTATCTTGACTACTACAGTGCTATGAGCGATCCGCAGGGTGCCATGCTGCCCGGGTATGCGAAAGATGGCGTCCATCCCACAGCGAAAGGCTACAGCGTGATGGCGCCGCTGGCAGAGCATGCCATTGAGCAAGCGATGTCCAGGTGATAGGCAAGTCCTGGAAGAGCGAAGAGGGTTCGCCCTGGCCGCTGGGTGCATCCTGGCTTCCGCAAGAGTCCGCCTATAACTTTGCCCTTTTCGCACGTCACGCAAAGACAGTGCAGCTGCGACTCTACGTCTCGGCGAATGACCTGTCGCCCCTGTTGTCAATGGAACTGCAGCCTTCTATCCATAAGTCGGACGATATATGGCATTGCAGGGTTGAAGCTTCATTGGTAACGCAGGCTACCTGTTACAGCTACCATGTTGAGCCGCTGGACGAATGGCTTGCGGGGGAAGGCCTGCTGTTTCCCGCAGGTAAAGAACTGCTTGATCCTTATGCCCGCGGCATAGCACTTTCCGATAGCTTTGATCGCGCAGCAGCCATCGGGCCGGGTCCGAACGCGGCCGAGCCATGCTTGCCCCGCTGCCCTCGCGGTTCGAAGAAACCTTCGACTGGGAAGGCGATCAAAGTCCACGGCACGAAGCTGATCTGGTCATCTATGAATTGCACGTACGAGGGTTCACGCGTAACCAGAACTCTGGAGCTGCTGGAGCAGATGCCGGTCGCTACCTGGGCCTGGTCGGTAAAATCCCGCATTTAAAAGAGCTAGGCATAACCGCGGTCGAGTTGATGCCTGTCCTGCAGTTCGAACCCGATTGTGACAACTACTGGGGGTACATGCCTGTTGGCTTCTTCAGTCCCCATTGTTTTTATGCCGGGTCTGCGGCTGCGGCGGTCACAGAATTTCGCACAATGGTGAAATTTCTGCACGCAGCCGGAATCGAAGTGATCCTGGACGTCGTCTACAACCACACTGCGGAAGCAGGAGCGGATGGTCCATGTTACGGCATGAAGGGCATCGACAATACTGCGTACTACCTGACAGACGGCATTCCTCCTCATCGATATCTTGATTATTCCGGAACCGGCAACACTCTGAATTCTTCCAACCGCGCTGTGCGAAGAATGGTGCTGGACAGTCTCCGTTTCTGGGTAGTGGAGATGCATGTCGATGGCTTCCGCTTTGATCTTGCGTCGGTCTTCTCGCGGACCGCCGATGGCTCTCTGGATATGCGGGAACCGCCAATCTTTGCCGAGATGGCCGCCGATCCGGAACTGGCGGGCATCCGCCTGATTGCTGAACCCTGGGATGCGGGAGGAGCCTACCAGTTAGGCGGGGAATTCCCCGGCGATAGCTGGGCGCAATGGAATGGCAAATATCGCGATGACGTACGGCGCTTTGTCCGCGGGGAAGGTGGGCTCGTGGAATCAATCATGCGCCGCCTGTATGGGAGCGATGATCTATTTCCAGATGATCTCTATCACGCCAAGCATCCTTACCAGAGCATCAATTACGTAACTTCACATGACGGCTTTACGCTGTATGACTCCGTTGCCTACCAGCAAAAGCGGAATGAAGCAAATGGCGCCAACAATTTAGATGGGCCATCGGAGAACCTGAGCTGGAACTGTGGTTTTGAAGGCGATGAGGGCCTCCCGGCTGCCGTGTTAAGACTGCGCAAACAACAGGTCAAAAACTTCTGTGCCATCCTGATGCTCTCAAATGGTGTGCCCATGTTTCGCATGGGAGATGAATTTCTGCAAACCCAGCACGGAAATTCTAATCCCTGGAACCAGGACAACACGACCACATGGCTGGACTGGGCGCGGCTCGATGCTAACCGGGACATCTACCGCTTCTTCCGGCTCATGATTGCCTTCAGGAAACGAAATTTCATCTGCCGCTCGAGATTCTGGCGTGACAATGTGCGCTGGTATGGCGTCATCGGCGATCCCGATCGATCGGAAACTTCGCATTCACTGGCTTTCTACCTGCGCAACGCTGACGGGCCTGCCGACCTCTACGTGATGATCAACATGTATTGGGAGGATCTTAGCTTTGAAGTTCAGCAGGCAGGCAAATGGCGACCAGTTATCGACACAAGTGCCGATGCTCCCGGTGATATCGGCGAAACTTCTCCGCAGTCGCTTACAGCAACGACCTGCCTGGTGAAAGGGCGGTCGATCATGGTACTGGAGCGAGCAACGGAAGCAATAGAGCAAATGATCTGAAGGTGTAGAGCGAAGATACGATGAACACGGTGCCTTTTCGCCAGGAAAAAGCCAACCTCTATCCAGCCAGAAAAGCCATAGCATCAGGTAATTTGCTCTAGAATAAAGCGTCTTTTGACTCACCGCTTTACGGACTTGATTAGGAGAAAGCCTTGGCGATGTCAGCGCACCAGTTTCCTCGACGTTTTATCAACGGCCACCGGAAGTTTTTAATCCTCTTCTTTGCGCTGCTTGTCACTGCTGCTGAGAATCCCGCCTTCGCCGATGATCTGACGGTCAAGACTGATCGGGGTAAGGTCGAGGGAAAGGCAGCTCCCCAGGGAAGCGTCCGGGCCTTCCTCGGAGTACCCTTCGCAGCTCCACCAACAGGCGATCTGCGATGGAAGGCACCGGCTCCTGCTGCAAAGTGGAAAGGAAAGCGCGACGCGACTGCCTTCGGCCATCACTGTATGCAACCGACCCTGTATTCTGACATGGTCTTTCGCGACACCGGCCAAAGTGAAGACTGTCTGACGCTCAATGTATGGACGCCGGCTGCTGCCAAGGGCGCCGGCAAAGCCAAACTTCCGGTGATGGTCTGGATCTTTGGCGGCGGCTTCCTGGCGGGTGGCACGTCAGAGCCTCGGCAGGATGGCGCAACGCTCGCGCAGAACGGCGTCGTGGTCGTCTCCATGAACTACCGTCTGGGCATCTTCGGCTTTTTTGTCGACCACGATCTGGCCGCGGAGAACGATCACCATTCGGCAGGCAATTACGGTTTGATGGACCAGGCTGCAGCCTTGACGTGGGTAAAGAAGAACATCAAGTCTTTTGGCGGCGATCCTGACAACATCACCATCTTCGGGGAATCTGCCGGCTCCTTCTCGGTCAGCGCGCAGATGGCTTCGCCTTTGTCGAAGGGCCTGATCTCGAAAGCCATTGGCGAAAGTGGAGGCGCGTTCTCGACTACGCTCGCTTTCCCACCACTTGAGGATGCTGCAAGAACCGATGAAGCCTTCGCGAATAAGATTTTCAAGACCAGAACTCTTGCTTCTCTACGCGCACTGAGTGCAGACCAGGTACTCGAGGGCGCGAGCCGCAGGGACGCCGGTGTACCTCGCTTTGTTCCAGACATCGACGGGTATTTTCTGCCGGACAGTGTTCCTGCCATCTATGCCGCCGGGAAGCAGGCCAAGGTTCCGCTGCTTGCCGGCTGGAACAAGGACGAGGGCACCGGTTCTGTACTGGCGGCAGCTCAGAAGCCAACCGTTGAAAGTCTAAAGGCGATGGCCTCCCAGATCTTCGGGGCGCGGGCTGAGGACGCGTTGAAGGTCTATTCCGCAAAGAATGATGAAGAAGCACTGCGGGTGGCAGAGGATTATGCGGGCGACACGTTCATTGCCTACTCCACCTGGGCATGGCTGGAAGCGCAGGTAAGAACGGGCGACGCGCCGGTCTTCCGCTATCATTTCGATCGCGAGGCACCCAGCGACCCCAACCATCCGGCAGGCTCGGGCGCCTTTCACTCCGACGACATCGAATATGTCTTCGGCAATCTTGATCTACGCCCCGGCGCAGCCTGGAAGGCTGAAGACTACCAACTGTCAAAGCTCATGCAGACCTACTGGACAAACTTCGCCAAAACCGGCGATCCCGCAGGAAAAGCGGCAGGAAAAGCAGATGCGCCTGCGTCGGTCCCGGCTTGGCCTCGTTACGATGCCGCAGGACAGTGGCAGGTGATGCACCTTGATGTAGACGCTGTCGCCCGGCCGGATGAACACCGCGACCGGTACCTCTTCCTCCAGAGCCTCGGAGCAGCCGGCGTCAAGTCAGACGAATAAAGCTTTAAGTGCCCTGCTGTTATGAAGGCTGATCGGCAACATGCCGTGCCAGGCGAAAAGCCTGCCCGGCTCAGCAGTAATTACCGGCCCCAGGGTAGGAACGATCAGGTTGCAGGAAAATATGACAGACTCCACCGAGTGGTGTTGCTCCCTTGGTAACAATCTGCGACACAGTGGTAATTTACGTTGGAAAGCGTTTGGGCGGAGCTATTTTCTGACGCATCATATGTGGCATGAGCCGCAGAGCAATTTCCCGCCCGCAGGCTCTACTTTGGCTTCTCCTTGCAGCATCATCGGCTGCGTCGGTTTTGTCTGTGGCGCAGGGTTCTTCCGTACAGGACCCGGCGGCGCAAAGTGGAGCAACAGGTTCGACAATCGACTCCCCGAACCTGGTTACCAGGACGGGCTCTGATGCGCGCGCTGCCAAAGGCTTTGCGCTTGGTATTGGCGACATCATCCACATCAACGTCTTCGAAGAGCCACAATTTGATGGCTCGCTGGTGATTCGCCCCGATGGCAAAATTTCTCTTCCGCTTATCTCAGAAGTTTATGTTGCGGGGCTCACGCCGACAGCGATTGAACAATTGCTGACCTTGCGGCTGGAAAAATACATCAACCATCCTCAGGTCACTGTGACCGTGCAGGAGATTCACAGTCGCGTGGTTTACATTACGGGGGAAGTCCTGCGACCCGGCGCATACGCGCTCGCGGGAAACATTGACGTAGTTCAATTAATTGCCCGCGCCGGGGGCGTTACGGCCTACGCCAAGAAAAAGAATGTGTATGTACTGCATGCGGGAACGGGCGTCCGCACAAAAGTCGATTACCGCAAAGTTCTACTTGGCCAGCATGTGGAACAGAATGTCCAACTGATCGCTGGCGACACGGTGGTGGTTCCATGAGCATTCGAAGCTCGGCTGCAAAACCGCGCCCCGCACGTATGAGCCGCGTAACGCCCCTCCTGACGAACCCGCACGATCGTCTCTCCCTCCGCATTCTACCGCTCGTTGCGGTCACTGCTTGTTCAATGGCGATGGCGACTCCTGCGACCGGTCAGCAAACACAGGTTGCTTCGGCCAGTACGCCGGCGAGCAGGGCAGAGTCGCCAGCGGGGGATCCAGCGTCATCACCGGTGCTCAATTCCTCCTTGAATTCTCTGGATGGCAACGAACCGGCTGTAGGGGCTGCCCCGGTCGTTGAGGCGAACGGTCCCATGCACACCTGCGATGACGGCGTTTCTGCCTCGCTGCAGCAGGACGCCCCCCATCTTCCATGCTGGGCCAATATCAGGACGGTCGATCATTGGAACAGTATGTTCATTCCTGAAGGCGTCTCATTTCACGGCGCCGACAGAGGCCAGATTCCGGCCGACGTTCCTTCTACTTTCGCCTACACCGCCGGCGGCATGAGCAGCTACGTCTTTCCGGATGCTCCCCAGGCGAAGGTGTACGGTGGCCTGGGCGCTGCCGCTGCTTTGATCGAGAAGCATCGTTGGCAGATGATGATCGAAGACGCCGGTGGCGGCGGCGACTACCAGCTGGCCGGCAGCCACTTCGCCGGGTTGAATCGTTTCGCCGCACGTGCTACCGGCGAACTGAGCCAACGCTGGACCTGGCAGGGCAATGCAACCAACACCTATGCTACCGATGCCTTAAGAACGTTTGCCCCGCTTGACTACCGGATGATCGGCCAATCAGAAGCTCCGGCAGCCGACACGGTGGCTTACGGCCTGCATACAGGCACGATCCTCAACCAGGAAGAAGGCGCAAAGCTGCGCTTCGCCAACTCGGAGCGCAGCTACTGGGACTTCCTCGTCGGCGACAGCTATCGAAGCTTTTCTGATGACGGCTTTGCGGTACAGACTGTCCGCGCACGCGCCGAATACCTTCATGCCGTCACGCGTGAAACCGCAATCGGCGGCTATGGAGAGGTAGCGCACGAGACCAACCTGCTGGATTGCTCGATCAGCGGAGGAGGCGCAAGGCTGCTGAAGGATTGGAACGCACGGGCTTCACTG
>CAZZXL010000056.1:0-25706 GCA_964658035.1 uncultured Acetobacteraceae bacterium | reverse complement strand
TCTCCATGCCGGTGTGGATGAAAAGCTGATCGTGTTCGAAGCCCTGCCGCATGCCTTCTGGAACGACCCGAAGCTGCCCGAGTCAAAAGAAGCAGATCGGATGATGGCGGAATTTTTTGAAAGGCATTGGGGCAGGTAGCGGGTGGCGGATAGCGTAAGAGCGAGAAGCAAATACCGAGTAGCGGGTAGTAGACAGGAGTCAGCTAGAAGCGGCTAGCAGGGCCGGCACCTGTTTCCTTACCTGCACCCTCCTGCCCGCTATCTGCTAACCCGCTTCCGGCTTTTACGCTATCCGCTACTCTGCCCTTAGCGCTTCTATCGGCTCAATGGAGGCAGCGCGTCGGCATGGAACAAACGTCGCCATCAGCGCTGCGGCGGCAAACGCCAGCAGCACCGGTACGGCAACCGCCAGGTTCGCTGGAGAGGTGTCATAGAGCAGGGCTGCCAGGGCCTTACCGATAGCCAGGCTGGCGATCCAGCCCAGGGCCAGTCCTGCGGCGACGGGCGCGACGATCATGCCGAGCATCAGTCCATAGACACTTTCCCGCGTGGCTCCGAGGGCCATACGGATGCCGACTTCCCGCGTTCGTGCTTCAACGGCGTAGCTCAGCGTACCGTAGATGCCGAGCAGGGCCAGCAACAATGCCGCTATGCCGAAGGCGATGAAGATGGTGGTCTGCAGATGTTCAGGCGCTAGCGAGTCGTTGAGCAGCGAATCGAAAGTATGGACACGCGCGATAGTGAGACCGGGATTGAAGTCCCAAATCGCCTTACGAACGGCTGCGGTCAGCCCGGCCGCGTCCTGTGTGCTGCGCACAAGGAAGTAGGTGGTATAGGGCGGCATGTCCCAATACGGCAGGTAAACCATGTTCGCGGGAGCAGTGCGCAGTGAGTTGTTGTGCGCGTCTGCCACAATGCCTACAACCTTGAACTGGTTGCCGTTGCGTTTGAATTCGCGGCCGAGAGCATCCTGGTTCGGCCATATGGTCCGTGCGGTTGTCTCTGAAATGATGGCGGACTTTGCCGTGCGTTCGTGACCGTCGAACTCCCGGCCCTCTAACAGCTTCTCCTGGAGGGTGGCGAAGTAGTCTGGACCGATCCAGCGGTAGTTGGCGAGACCATCCTGCTTTGCATCACCTGCGATGGGAATAATACCGTCCAGCCAGCTGCCTCCTTGCAGAAGCATGTAACTCACCAGCGAGGCTGACTGTACGCCGGGGATGGCGCGCAGCTTTTCAAGTGTGCCGTCATCAATGCCGGTGCGTATCGGGTCAGTGAAGGCGTCTCCGTGCAACTCAACAGCGGCGACCACGACGTGGTCAGTGGAGAAGCCTTTGTCGAAGGTCGACAGATGAATCAGGCTGCGGGCGAAGAGGCCGGACACCAGTAGAAGCGTGGTGCAGGCAAATACCTGCAGGCCGACGAGCGTCCGCCGCAATTGATTGCTGCCGCGGGAGCCAGCCGTTCGTCCGCTGCCCTGCAAAGCCTGCTGTGGCTGCGCACGGAGGAGCCGCGTAGCCGGAAGAACGCCAAAGATGACCGAAGCGCCTATCGTTAGCAGTACCGAAACAGCCAGCACGCCGAAGTTGATCTCGACTGCCCCAGACCGAGGCACCGCAATCTGCGCATAGCCGGCAAACCGATGCACTGCGAACATTGCCAGGCACACGCCGAGGGCGCCGCCCGCAGTCGAAAGAATGGCCACTTCTGCCAGCGCGTTTTGCAGCAACTGCGCAGCTGAAGCACCCAGAGCGGACCGCAGTGCAGCTTCGCGGTCGCGGGCGACATATCGCGCCATCTGTGCGTTGGCCAGGTTCACGCAGGCAATCAGCAGCACACTGATCATCGCTGCCAACAGCAGCCATAGACGAGGCGCGGTGCGACCAACAATCACTTCCTTCAGCGGCTGTACATAGGCGCTGATGGCTCCTTTTGCGGGTCCATCCAGCTGACTGGCCGGTATCTGCCCGGCAATCCGGTCGGCAAGAACATTCAGCTGGGCCTGCGCAGTGGCGATGGTGATGCCCGGCTTTACATGGCCAACGACGACGTAGTTGCCGTAGTCGCTATTCCAGCCAAAGTCGTTCCAATCGATCACGAGCGGCGTCAGCAGATCAGGTGGAGAGAGCTGTCCGGGCTCTGGTGCAGGCGATAGTTCATTCGCCTTGGGGAAGTAGAAGTTCTGCGGCAGAACTCCGACGACCTGCCTGGTAGTTCCGGCGACCCTGATGGTCTTACCTATGGCGCCGGGGTCGCCGTGAAAGAGTGTCTGCCAGAGATTCCAGGAGAGAATGGCAACGCTGTCATGACCCGCCACCGACTCTTCCGCCAGGAAGTTGCGGCCAAGTGCGGGCTTAACGCCTAATACGTTCAACAGGTTTGGCTCGGCCACGATGCGTCCAACGTTGAGCGGGTGATCGTTGCCCACGCTCACACCGGTGGAGTTCTGCTGCAGTACGGTTAGATCGCTGAAGGTGTCCGCGTGTTGACGCCAGACATTGGCATGCCGCGGATTGGGTCCGGTGTAGGGAAAGAGCTTTTCAAGAAAACGTACTTTCTCCCACACGGCCACCAGGCGGCCACTGTCGCGATAGGCCAGCGGCTTCAGCAACACGCCGTCGACAATGCTGAACAATGCCGTCGTGGCGCCGATGCCGAGCGCGAGGGTCAGTACTGCGGTTAGGGTAAAGCCTGGAGCTTTAAGCAGCTGACGCAGTCCGTAGCGAAGGTCCTGAAGAATGGAAGTCATGCTTCCTCCCGGCACGTGCAAGACGCTACCAAGAGCATTTGCGATGCCAACGCCGAGCCTGGCAACTACTTTGCTTTCAAAGGCTGCGGACCTTGTTTGGGGCCTACGCTGTCCAGCGCCGGCCAGATGTGTCCACACATGAACACTGCTGACCGGCAGCTTACCGCGGTGGCGTATGGAGACAACGCAGGTCCTTCGACTTCGCTACGCCTCGCTCAGGATGACAATTGTGGGGTTGTGCCTTGGAGCGGCTACGCTACAGCCCGTTTCGGGCAATGACTGACTTGTAGAACTGGGCGCTCAGTTTTGGCGTCCGCTTCTGCGTCTTGAAGTCGACATAATGGATGCCGAAGCGTTTCTGGTAACCGTCGGCCCATTCGTAGTTATCGAGCAGACTCCAGAGGAAGTAGCCTTTCACGGGCACGCCCTCTGAGACGCCACGATGCAGCTGCGTCAGGTAATTGCGCAGGTACATCACGCGATCGGTGTCGAGCACCGTGCCCTCCGGCGTCAGCACATCGGCGGAAGATGCGCCATTCTCAGTGATGTAAATTTCCTTCAGGTTCCATAGCTTGTTGGCCAGCTTTGGCGCCCAGTACAACGCTTCCGGGCCAATGGTGAGCCAGTCGCTGTACATGTGCGGATAGGACGCCGGGTCCGGCACCACCGCATAGCCCTTTTCGGAGCTATCGGCGCGCACCCAGGTTGGCTGGTAGATATTGATTCCCTGGAAGTCGAGCGGACTGCTGATGATCTTCAATTCGTCCGGAGTGAACTTTGGAGCATCCGGGCCGAGACGCTTCAGATACTGCTCGGTGTACCTGCCTTCGCGCATCACTGTCAGGTAGCTGGCGTTCTCTTCACGCATAGCCCTGGTGGCGGCTTCCACGTGCTCTGGCGCATCGAAGACCGGTGTCGTGGCAAGCACATTCTCGGCTGAGCCGACCTTGGTTCCCGGCTTTACGGAGGCACGGATGGCCTGCACCGCCATGCCATGGCCGAGGACTGCATAGTGGTTTGCCTGGGCGACTTTCGCGGCATCCAGCTTGAGGCCGGGCGCGTGCATCCCGTTGCGATAGCCCAGTTCGATGAAGGTGCTGATCTCGTTCATGGTCATAAAGTGCCTGACCTTGCCGGAGAGTTTGCCTGCGGTGTAGCCGGCGTAGTCCGCGAAGGCTTTGGCAGTGTCGCGGTTCTGCCAGCCGCCTTTGTCTTCGAGCGGCTGTGGCAGGTCCCAGTGGTAGAGGGTGCAATAGGGCTCGATGCCCGCAGCCAGCAGTTCGTCGAGCATGCGGTTGTAGAAGTCCAGGCCTTTGGAGTTCGGTGTACCCGTGCCGGTCGGAAAGACGCGCGGCCAGGCAATTGAAAAGCGATAGGTCTTTAAGCCAAGACCCTTCATGATCGCGATGTCTTCCTTGTACAGGTGGTAGTGATCATCGGCCACGTCGCCGGTATCGCCGTCATGCGTTTTGCCAGGCGTGTGTGAGAACGTGTCCCAGATCGAGGGGCCGCGGCCGTCTTCTTTCACCGCGCCCTCTACCTGGTAGGACGCAGTGGCCGAGCCCCAGAGGAACCCCTGCGGGAACTGTAGTGCTGCCTGACCGCTGCTGCCTTGTGCCTGCGCTTCAATGGTCCCAAGGGAAGGTAGTGCTGCCGCGGCTGCGCTCACTCCCAGCAAACGAGCAAATGCCCTGCGTGAAAAAAGATTGTTCACTGTTTCTCCATAGCCGCGCATTTTCGTCAACCGGATCGTTAATGCCGGAGACCCACGAAGTATAGCGGGTGGAGTGATCGCCTGGCTCATTGCAAGCCCTTCAGACCCTTTGATAGCGCCGAAGCCCATCGTCACCAGAGGGGCGCGATCAGAGGCGCTCGGTCAGTGCCAACTGCATCCTACCCAAAAAGAAACCTTGGGTGATCCGTTGCTCGCGGTTGCATTGTTGAAGGAGTCGTATGCCCTCTATTCCTCTGCGGAACTTTGGCAAAACAGGTGTGCAGATCTCCGCGCTTGGCCTTGGAGGCCATCATCTTGGCGCTGCCAAGGATGAAAAAACCGCTATTGAGATCGTGCATCGCGCGGTTGAGGGCGGTATTACTTTCTACGATAACTGCTGGGAGTACAACCGCGGCAAGTCAGAATCCTGGCTTGGCCTGGGGCTGAAGGGTCTGCGCGATAAAGTTTTTGTCATGACCAAGGTCTGTACTCATGGCCGTGATGGTTCTCTCGCCACACAGATGCTCGATCAATCACTGCGTCGGCTGCAGACCGACCATGTTGATCTATGGCAGATTCATGGCGTCACTTTCCAGAATGATCCCGATTTGTTCATCCGGAAAGGCGGAGCAGCAGAGGCCTTACTCAAAGCGAAAGAGCAGGGCAAAGTTCGCTTTCTAGGTTTCACCGGCCACAAGGACCCTGATCTGCATCTGGCCATGTTGAACACGGGGTTCCCCTTTGATGCCGTACAGATGCCGTTGAATCCATTCGATTCAACCTTCATGAGCTTTGAACAGAAGGTATTGCCGGTACTGAACCAGCGAGGCATCGCGCCGCTTGGCATGAAGCCGATTGGCGGTCATGGCGAACCGGTGCAGAAGGGTGTTCTTACGGCGACCGAGGCTCTGCGCTATGCGATGAGTCTGCCTGTAGCGACGACGATCTCCGGCGTAGAGGAGATGCACATCCTCGAGCAGAATCTGCAGATCGCCCAGAATTTTACGCCGTTGACACCTGCAGAGATGCAGGCACTGCGTGAGCGCTGCAAGCACTATGCCGGGGATGGCAGGTTTGAACTCTACAAGACTTCTATCAAGTTTGATAACCCGGAGGCCCGCCTGGCGCACGATTTTCCCATCGATATGGCATCAGTGGAAACGAAAGAGATGGTCCACGAGGTTGATAACAGTGGTCGTGCCTGGCCCCAGGTTTCTGCTTAGCTGTCGCTCTCTTGCAACAAAACTTTACCAGGCATCAAGACTGAGTCAGGACTAGAAACGACATGCAGGAACCATTGAAGATCGGCCCGGACGTAAGCCGCCGTGGATTTCTCAAGGGCGCGGCAATGACAGGAGTTTCCGCAGTGATCCCCAGCGATAAGGTTCCCGTGGTCCAGGGCGCCAGTGGTGAGAGTGGGGCAGATGTGGGCAGCTTTATGGTTCCGCGTCGACCCATGGGTAAGACAGGTCTCGAGGTGTCGATCATCGGGATGGGAGGCTTTCATCTTGGTACGGCCGCCGGCCAGCCCGAGGTGAACAATATGGTCGCCAAAGCCATGGATCATGGCATCAACTTCTTCGACAATGCATGGGAATATCACAAGGGCGTAAGCGAAGAACGCGTTGGTACGGCGCTCAAAGGCAAGCGTGACAAGGCCATTGTGATGACCAAGGTCTGCACCCATGGGCGTGATCAGAAAGTTGCCATGCGCATGCTGGAAGAATCGCTGACGCGCCTGCAAACCGATCACCTGGATGTGTGGCAGGTTCACGAGGTCGTCTACTATAACGATCCTGATCTAATCTATGCGCCTGACGGTGTTCTTGAAGCTTTGACTAAGGCAAAACAGCAGGGCAAAGTACGCTTTGTTGGTTTTACCGGCCACAAGAATCCTTCCATTCACCTGGACATGCTGAAGCGCGGCTATGCTTTTGACACTATCCAGATGCCGCTCAATGTACTCGATCCAAACTACCGCAGCTTCGAGAAGAATGTTTTACCGGTAGCGCGCGAACGTGGGCTGGCAGTCTTCGGGATGAAGAGCATGGGTGGCTCGGGTGAGATGATTTCAAAGGGTGCGCTGACGCCGACGGAAGCGTTGTCGTACGCGATGAGTGTGCCCGGGATCGCGACGACCATCAGCGGGATGGATTCAATGGGCGTGCTCGATCAGAACCTGGCTATTCTGCGTGACTTCAAACCGTTAAATGAGTCACAAATGCAGCAACTGCGGGAGCATGGCAAGCAGTTCGACGATGGCCGGTACGAGTTATTCAAGAGCAGCGTGAAATATGACGGCGACCTTGGCCGAACGCAGCATGATTACCCGTCCTCGACCGACCTGCCGGCATAACTACACGCTTGTTTTTCATCAATGTGCGATCGCCGTGCAATGATAGTCGGGCTGGTAGATCACGCTTCTAGAAGATGAGCTTGCTTGGCTACACAACGGTCTGATGAACCCCGCGATGCAATCGTAGTTCTGCGTGGGGAACTCTGCGAGTCGCTCGTTAACCTCACGGCTGAAGAGACGCAACTGCGGCCCCTGAGTAGGCCGGGCGCATGGTCGATCCAGCAGATCGTCACACACCTGCTACTCACCTACCAGGGGACAAGCAACATCCTCGATGAACGCCTGGCTAAGGGCACGCCAACTAAAAAGCCTGCAACGCTGGCGCAGAGATTGATGCAGTTGGCTGTCACCCGCATCGGTTACTTCCCAAGTGGAAGGCAGGCGCCTGCTGCGGTGCGGCCGCCGGCGGAGAGTGTCGCGACCAGTGGCGGGGACCTGGCAGCCTCCGTTGAACAGGCGCTTACCGTACTCTCGTCGTTGATCAAGGAATGTGAGCGAGTGCTGGGTCGAGGAAGGACTGTGACGCATGCGGTACTGGGCCCGATGAGCATGCAGCAGTGGCGACAATTTCAACTGGTGCACGGTCGTCATCACATCCGCCAGATCAAAGCGATCCGCTCGGAGCATGGCCTCTAAACTCATCACATGCAGGCAGTGCTTGCGTACGCAGAATCATCCGTTCCTCGCGCCACTCTCAAGCCGATACACGGCGGTTGCTGTGCCGCCAAAAATAACTTGCTGCTCTGAAGTAGAAAGCCCTTGGAGCATTGTCTGCAGCGCCTCAAACCAGCCTGTGTACGTGGTCGCCAAAGTGCACACCGGCCAGTCCGATCCTGCCATCAGCCGCTGCGGGCCAAAGCACGCGAGCACGGTGTCGATATATGGCTGCAGCTGCTCCATCGTCCAGTGCGGCCAGTTCGCTTCTGTTACCAGCCCTGAAAGTTTGCAGTACACGTGTCCGCGCTTGGCCAACTCGCGGATCTGCGTACACCACGGTTCCATCGCACCGGTCGCTACCAGCGGCTTCGCCAGGTGGTCCAGCACGAACAACTGGTTTGGATGCCGGTCCACTAGTCCCATCGCAGCCGCAAGCTGCCGCTCAACAATGAGTAGGTCGTATACCAGGCCCGTGCCTTGGAGCAACGCCAGCCCATTGTTGAATGCACTACTGTGCATATAGGCGTCCGGCTCGGCCTGCAGAACATGTCGCAGCCCCTTGAGCAGCGGCTGATCGTGCAGACTTTCCAGCGTCGCCTCAAAGTTGTGCCCGGCAATGGGCGCCCAGCCCACTACGCCACGAACCAGCGGCGTCACTTCCGCAATATGTAACAACCACAGCGTTTCTTCGAGGGACTGCCGCGCCTGCACACTCAACACGCCATCGATGCCGGCAGTGCGGGCCAACATCTCGAGTTCGCCCGAAAGAAAATCGCGTTGCAGCCCAACCATCGAACCGTCGATCCACGGGTACTCTTCCGGCGTGTAGTGCCAGAAGTGGTGATGCGCATCGATCCGTGGTGCGCGGCCATCCCCAGGCAAAGCGGCATTCACCATACTGTTCTTCAAGCTCACGCAAGTAAGGTAGATTGGAGAAGCCAGTCTATGCAACAGGCCGCAGGTCCAGAGGAGCATTGTGATCAAAACAGGCATTCTCAACCCATCCGTCCAGTCCCTGTTATGCCGCGTGCGTCATACCAATCTCCTGGTCATTGCCGATCGGGGCTTCCCTTTCTGGCCGGCGATCGAGACCATCGATCTTTCGCTCGTTGATGATGTTCCCACGGTCGAACAGGTACTGACGGCGGTGCTGCAGAACTTTCAAGCGGGACGCGCCTGGATGGCTCTTGAATTTACTACAGGCAACTCGGCGGAGAAGGTCTCTCGGGCGCGGGAGCTGCTCGGCGCGGTGCCCCTCGACTTCGTCTCGCATGTTGACCTGAAGCATAAAGTTCCCCTCGCGATAGGACTAATTCGGACGGGCGATACTACGCAGTATGCCAACATCATCCTTGAATCCGCATAGCTGACAAGGTCGGCTATCCGGTAAAACTGTACACGCGAGAGGTTTCACCATGGCATGTTCTCCTTCTTTTGACGAAACCCAAAAAGCCGTCAGTTGCCCTAAGCTACCTGGCAACATGGCGTGGTGTTGCGTGTTGGCTATTACCCTCGGGTTGCACATCGGGAACGCTCACGCTCAAACCCCGCCCAAGGACCAGCCAACAGGTAAAGAGCCGGCCGCAGCTATCGATGAAGCCTGGCAGAAGGCAAGTTCGAAGTATGACAAGCAGCGCAATGCGTTGCTCGAAACGGTCGATAAGGTTGCCATCGAAGGTCCCTTCCAGCCGGACTGGCAATCGCTAACCACCTACACCGTTCCGGAGTGGTACAAGGACGCGAAGTTCGGCATCTTTATCCACTGGGGTGTCTATTCAGTGCCCGCCTATGGCAGCGAGTGGTATCCCCGCGAGATGTACCTGGAAGGTTCGGACATCAATAAGCATCATGTCGCCACCTATGGTCCGCTGACCAAGTTCGGCTACAAAGACTTTATTGCCAGATTCAAAGCCGAACACTACGATCCTGCCGCCTGGGCCCAGTTGTTTAAAGATGCCGGCGCCCGCTACGTCGTCCCTGTCTTTGAGCATCACGATGGATTTGCCATGTATGACAGCGGCCTCTCTGACTGGACGGCGAAGAAGATGGGGCCGCAGCGCGACCTGGTCGGGGAACTTGCCGTGGCAGTTCGCGCGCAGGGCATGCACCTTGGCGCTTCTTCTCACCGCGTGGAGCACAACTGGTTTCTCGATGGAGGGAGGCAGCAGGCATCGGACGTAAACGATCCCAAGAACGCGGCCTTCTATGGCCCGGCTCACCCGCGTCTTTCAAAAACGGAAGACCTGGCGCAGGATTGGACTTACGTGAGCGCCGCGTATGCCAACGACTGGCTTGCGCGCGATGCGGAGATCGTCGAGAAATATCATCCAGACCTGATGTATTTTGACTGGTGGATTGGTCAGCCCTCCATCCGGCCGTATCTCGCTAAATTTGCGTCCTTCTATTACAACGAATCGACGAAGCACGGCACAGTTGGCGTCATCAACTACAAAATGCTGGCCATGGACGAGAACTCAGCTGTGCTTGATTTCGAGCGGGGCCAGACCGCGGAGATCCAGCCGTTTTACTGGCAGACCGATACGTCGGTCAGTAATAAATCCTGGGGTTATATTGAAAACGATAACTTCAAGACGCCCGACTTTATCGTGAAGCAACTGGCAGACATCATCAGCAAGAATGGAAACCTGCTGATGAATATCGGCCCACGCGCTGACGGCACTATCCCGGATGGCGTGCAGCAGGTGTTGCGCAGCGTTGGCAGCTGGCTCAAGATCAACGGTGAAGCTGTCTACGGAACTCGTCCATGGACGGTCTACGGCGAAGGCCCAACGCAGGTGAAGGCTGGATCCTTTCACGATACAGATGCAGTTACCTATACGCCGGAAGACTTCCGGTTCACAACGAAGGACAAGGTTCTCTACGCCATTGAGATGGAGTGGCCGAGCGACGGCTCAGCCACCATCCACAGTCTGAGCAGTAACACGGCCGGTGCCCGCCAGGTGAGTGCCGTTACGCTCCTCGATTCAGGAGTGGCGCTGAAATTCACGCAGCAGCCCGATGGACTGCACATCCAGGTACCGAAGGCAGCCCACGGTAAGTACGCTTATTGCTACCGGATAGAGTTCTGAGTTATTGCTGCGATGTAATTGTCACTGTCCCATTTACCAGCTTGAAGGTGTAGTTTTTAGCAGCCAGCGTTCCCTTCGACAGAGTAATGGGGTAGATGCCTGCCGGAGAGCCTTTCACGGCGGTCGTCGACTCCCCCGCGGTGCCTGTTACTACCGTTGATTTGTCACCGTTGACAAAGCCGGTCACTGCGTAGCCAAGAGCTGGAATTGCCTGGTTATAGGGAACGGTGATGCTCTTTGCCGCGACCGTCAATAATGCCGGGGTCGCGGTCACATTGAAGACCGCCGCATAAGAAACGCCCTCTACGGTTGCATCGGCTACCAGTTGACCTACCTGCGTTGCCGTTGCCTGCACCGTCGCTACGCCGGAAGCGTCTGTGACCACCGTAGGAGACGCGAACTTGAGTCCACTACTGCTGAAGTGCACGGACGCACCGGCAAGTGGGTTGCCAAAAACATCAGTGACAGCAGCCGCCAACCGGCACTGGTTCACTGCTCCGTAGGTTGCTCCACAGCTGATGTAAGGAGCGATGCCGCCAGCGCCACCCGATACAACCTGTTGGAAGTCGCCGCTGGTGGGCGCGTAGGTGTTGTCACCAGAATAGGTGGCCACGAGCGTGTAGATTCCGCTTTCCGGATTGCTGTTGAGGAAGGTCGCGGAGCCGCTGCTATCCAGTTTTTCGGTAACCAGGGCGGAGCCATTGGCACTGCCACTCACGGTGCCGGTCGGGATACCGTTTCCGCTTAAGGGCTTGACGTGAACGGTTATGGTCACCGGCTTTCCTGCTGGTTGTGGATTCATATTGGAGCTGAGGCGAAGAGAAGTTGCATCTCCTTTGGTATTGAAAGCGAATTTGGAAATAAAGGCATTGGAGTATTCGTCTTTCAGCGCTGGTTGAAGTGGCTGGCTGGTGACGGGAAAGCTCGTTGAACTCGTTTGCCCCGTTATGTAGACACCTTCGGTGCTGTCAATCGCGATTCCATTTGGAGCGGTTGGGCTAAATCCGGAATAGGTAGAGCCGGTACCACCGATGAAGGTTGAGTAAAGCAGCGCGGACCCTGTCGCGTTCACGCCGGTGACAAAGCCGCCGCCACTGGGATTCACTGTTTGCAGAGCGTCGCCGGTGAGAGGAAAGTCCGGTGAACCCGCGTAACCTGCTACATAGGAATTACCCTTCACATCGATCGCAATGCCTTCGGATTGATCGCCAACACTGCCTCCGAGCAGAGTAGAAAAAATGAGGGCGGAGCCAGCCGGGTTGAACTTGGTAACGAATGCGTTATAAATGCCGCTGGAAGGCTGACAGCCAGCCGATGCCGGATTGGCATTATTCAACCTCTGGAATGCACCCTTTGTGGTGGGGAAATTATAAGAACTTGCTGCTCCGGTTACGTAGGCGTTTCCGGCCGCATCAACTGCTACACCCGTAGCGCCGTCATAGCAGCTGCCTGCTAGTACGGTGGAATAAACGAGCGCGGACCCGGTGGGATTGAGCTTGGTAAGAAAGGCGCCGGATGACGCACTGCCGATGTTCGCCTGATAGGCTCCGGGAGTGGTCGGGAAATCAAATGTCTGGGCGAACCCGGCTACATAGGCATTTTGGGCGCTATCCACAGCAATGCCATAGCCGTTGTCACCGCCGGTTTGCGAGTTCGGATACTGATCGCCCAGCGAAACGTTGAGAGGCCTGGCAGTACGAATTGACCGCGCCTGTGTGCCGCCTCTTACTTTGCGGTCTTCACCAGCGTAAAAGCTGCCCCCGAGATAAGTGGAATAGACAAGTGCAGAGCCGGCGGCATTCAGCCTGGTTACAAAGACGCTGGCGCTGCCCATACCCTCATTGTTTGTTGACTGGAATGCATTTCTAGTCACTGGGAAATCATAGGAATAAGCCAGGCCGGTCACATACGCATTGCCGTTCTTGTCGAGAGCAATGGCTGTACCCTGGTCGCCGGCGTATAGTTCATCCATGCCGGATTGATACTCACTACCTGTGCCTCCAAGATAAGTCGAGTAGACCAGACCTGTGCCGGTAGGATTCAGTTTCGCCAGGAAGGCATTGTAAACACCTAACCCGGCTCCCTTATTCACCTTCTGGTATGCGTCGGCGGTCACGGGGAAGTTAGTCGAATTAGCAGCACCGGTTATAAAGGCATCGCCCGCTGCATCCACCGCGATAGAGTTGGCAAAATCATACTCGCTGCCTCCGAGATAGGTGGAGTAAAGCAGGGCATCGCCAGTTGTATTCAGTTTTGACACGAATGCGGTAAAGGTAGAGTGAGGGCTGCCTTGAAAGGCTTTTTGGGTCACGGCAAGGCCAACACCAGAGGCCGATCCTGTCACGTAAGCGTTGCCTGAGCTATCTACAGCGATGGCATTACCGCTCGTATCCGAAGCCCCGCCCAGGTAGCTTGAATAAGCCAGGGTGGGATCGATTACCAGCTCTCGCTTGTGGTCATAGTTTCCCAACTGGAAGCTGACATTGTTCCGGGCAACGAGCCGAAAGCCCCCATCCACCAACTGTCGCTGGCCGTTCTGGACCTGGTAGATGATCGGTTTATGGAAGGTAAGATTTCCACTCAGGGCAGAAACTGTCAAATCGCCCTCAGCATCCAGGCTGAGCTTTTTGGCACCCTTGAAGTGCAGGCGCACGGGCGTTGGGTCGCCTCCCGGAGCGATGATGAAGTCGTATTCCAACTGCTGCTGGTTTCCGTAGTAGGTTAAGTCAACTCCAGGATAGATCTGCTTATACCTGACCTTTGCATAAGTAGGTATATTGGGGTGCCACTTTGCCGGATCGTTGCCGATGAAGTAGTTTGCCGTGCCCGGCAAGGATTTCTCTCCCATCACTTGGACACTACGAGATCCGCCTTTGACTTCCATGCGAAGTATGTCGGGCGCATGTGGCCGGCGATTGTTGAACGATCTTTTACCAGGACTGATGATCGAGTGTCCGGGTGCTGCCATCGGACTCTTGCTAAGAGCCAGAATCGCTGCTGAATCCGTCAGGAGCAGAGAGTATCCATCTCCTCTCGAAGCAAACCTGACTTGGGGGTCTCTTTGTCCCTGATTCGCCTCAAAACTCAGCGGCAGCTTCGCATAATTGACTACTCCCGCTGCCTTAGCAGCCGACGCCGTCCTGGCAGCTGACGCCACCGGGCTATTCCCCGGGAGCGCCTCCTGACTTACCGCTGCTGATACCAGGCTAAGGCTAAGAGGACAGAGGGCAAGAAGCAAATGTAATTTCATCGATTCACCCGAGATGCAAAGTGTAAGGCCGGTCGGTTACATACAGGGCCTTGAACGCGCCGTGTAAGTGACGGAAGCGAGTTTATGTGGCCGCGGAATTTTTGTCTACCAGAAAGAAATATTAAGGCGCAGTGGTTGTTAAGGTGGCAATCCCCGGCGTGTGACGCTTGCTCAGTGGACTACCCACAATTCCGGCAGCAGTGGCTGTTCAGATGTTTCATCATCGGTCCGCAGCATTACACCCAGCCGCCATCGATCACGTAGCTCTGGTTAGTGATCGCGGCACTGTCATCTGCGGCAAGAAACAACACGAGCCGCGCCACTTCTTCCGGCTGCAGCATGCGTTTCAATGCCTGGTTCTTCAAGATCTCTGCTTCGTATTCGGGGGTGAACCATAACTGTTTCTGGCGCTGCGTCAGAATTGCCCCAGGAAGCACACAGTTGACGCGGATATTATCGGCGCCCAGTTCATGTGCCAGTGTGCGTGTCATGCCAACGATCGCGGCTTTCGCGGTGATGTACATGGGCAGGCCGGTTGAAGGAATGATCCAGGAAATAGAGCTCATGTTGATGATGGAGCCGCGATGGGCCTGCTTCATCGCGGGGATCACTCCCTGCGCCATGAAGAACTGCGGCTTCAGGTTGATTGCCATCGACTGGTCCCACGATGCGGACGTGACGTCTTCAATCGAGTGACGAACATCATTCGCGGCATTGTTCACAAGTACATCCACTGTGCCGAATGCATCAAGAATGGTTACAATGACGTTTTGTACCGCTTCGATGTTCGTCAAGTCGCACAGATAATAAGTAGGCGCGGAGAGGCCCTGCGCTGCAAGATCGCTCACCAGCTTCTCCGCAGCGGCATCCTGGATATCCAGGAAGGCGACTCTGGATCCCTGCGCAGCAAAGGCGCTGACGATCGCTGCACCGATACCTGTGGCGCCGCCCGTCACCAGGACAACGCGACCCTTCAGACTGGGATAGGTGGCGAAGATCGAGCTGTTGTCCATGGGTCAGCCATTTTCCTGGAGGCACTGACGCTGCCAATTAACTATAGCTATCTAACTTGACTAATGGGATTCGCGCGTCACAGTAGTACCCCTGCAGCCGACCAGGAAGTCGAGGTCCGCACCCTTATCTGCCTGCAGCACGTGTTCAACATACATCTGCTGATAGCCGCCTTTGAAGGGCAGCGGCGTCGGCTTCCATTGACCCCGCCTGCGCACAAGCTCTTCTTCAGGCACGTCAAGATGCAGTCGCCTGGCTTCAACGTCAAGTTCGATAAAGTCGCCATCCTGCACCAGCGCCAGAGGTCCACCCACAGCAGCCTCGGGACTCACATGCAGCACAACGGTGCCAAAGGCGGTGCCGCTCATGCGCGCGTCCGAAATGCGCACCATGTCTGTAATACCGCGGACCAGCAGCTTTGTCGGCAGACCCATGGCGCCAACTTCGGCCATGCCGGGATAACCCCGCGGCCCGCAACCCTTCAATACCATGATGCAACTCTCGTCGATGTCGAGGTCCGGCTCATCGACACGCGCATGATAATGCTCGATGCTCTCGAACACTACTGCTCGTCCGCGATGCTTCATCAAGTGTGGTGAAGCGGCAGAAGGTTTCAGGACAGCGCCATCTGGAGCCAGGTTGCCCTTCAGGACCGCTACCCCGCCATGGGCAACCAGCGGGTCGTCAATCGCGCGAATCACTTCCTTATTCCAGTTCGGGGCGTCTTTGCAATTTTCCCAAAGGGTCTTGCCATTGACCGTCGGCGCATCGCGATGAATGTAGCCATTCTCACCCAGGGTGCGGATAGCAGCCGGGAGACCGCCGGCGTAATAAAAGTCTTCCATCAGAAAGCGGCCCGAGGGCATCAGGTCGACAAGCGTCGGCACATTGTGACCAAGCTTGTCCCAGTCTTCGAGGGTAAAGGGTATGCCGACTCGACCGGCGTACGCGAGCAGGTGGATCACCGCATTGGTCGAGCCACCAAGTGCTCCGTTGACGCGAACGGCATTCTCGAAATTCTCGAGTATCAGAATTTTCGAGATGCGCAAATCTTCTTTGACCATCTCGACGATGCGCCTGCCGGAAAGGTGGGCAAGAACAGAGCGGCGCGCATCGACTGCGGGGATAGCCGCGTTGTGCGGCAGCGAAAGCCCGAGCGACTCGACCATGCTCGCCATGGTGGACGCCGTGCCCATCGTCATGCAATGGCCGGCGGAGCGATGCATGCATGCCTCGGCGTTCAAGAAGTCGAGTTGCGACATCTTGCCAACGCGCACCTCTTCACTGAAGCGCCAGACGTCTGTGCCGGAACCGAGATCGCGTCCCTGGAACTTGCCATTGAGCATGGGGCCGCCAGACACGACGATGGTCGGTACGTCACAACTGGCTGCGCCCATGATGAGCGCCGGCGTGGTCTTGTCACAGCCGCACATCAAGACGACGCCGTCGATCGGGTTGCCGCGGATGGATTCTTCGACATCCATGCTGATCAGGTTGCGGAAGAGCATGGCCGTTGGACGCAGCAGCGTTTCGCCGGAGGACATGACAGGAAACTCAAGCGGGAAGCCACCCGCCTCCCACACGCCGCGCTTCACACGCTCAGCCAGGGTGCGCAGATGAGCGTTACAGGGTGTCAGCTCTGACCACGTGTTACAGATGCCGATCACCGGGCGACCGTCGAACACATCGTCGGGGAAGCCCTGGTTGCGCATCCAACTGCGGTGAAGGAAGCCGTCCTTGTCACTGCGTCCAAACCATGCCGCAGAGCGGAACTTCTTTCCATCGGTTGTCACGGGTTGTTCACCTCGACGACTATCGTTCCTAAGTACTCATACTACCGAATGGCGACTCGGACTTCTGTGTTGTAGGATCGGCGCCAGGTGAGAAAGGATCACGGTTAAGATGACTTTGCCATTTTCAATCCTGCAACCCGGACCCGCTCGTGCCGCGGCGCATCCTCATGAAGCGTTCGCCGCAGGTAAGGCGCTCGAACAGAGGTTGAAGGGGACGGTGAAGGGCGAGGTCCGCTTTGACGATGCTTCGCGGGCCCTCTATGCGACGGACGCCTCGAACTACCGGCAGGTGCCGATTGGCCTCGTCCTCCCGCGTGATGTTGACGACGTAATTGCGACCATGGCGGCGTGCCGCGAGTTCGGCGCGGCGGTGCTTTCCCGGGGCGGGGGTACAAGCCTCGCCGGTCAGTGCTGCAACGTGGCTGTTGTGATCGACTTCTCGAAGTACATGCATTCCATCCTCAGTATGGATCCGGAGGGCCGCAATGCGACGGTGCAGCCGGGCATCGTTCTGGATGCATTGCGACGTGAAGCCGAGGTGCATGAACTGACCTTCGCGCCTGATCCGGCAACGCATAGTCGCTGCACCATCGGTGGGATGATCGGCAACAATTCCTGTGGCGTACATGCTTTGATGGGCGGCAAAACGGTCGACAATGTCGATGAGCTGGAGGTACTGCTGTACGATGGCACGCGTATGCGGGTGGGCCGCACGAGCGAGCAGGAGCTTGCAAAGATGATTGCGGCCGGCGGACGCTGCGGGGAAATCTACGCTGGCCTGAGGCATCTGCGGGATACCTATGCCAGCCTGGTAAGGGAGCGCTTCCCCGATATTCCGCGAAGAGTTTCCGGCTATAACCTCGACCAGCTGCTGCCGGAAAACGGTTTCAACGTAGCACGTGCCCTGGTCGGTACCGAAGGAACGTGCGTCACTATTCTGGAGGCTGTCTGTGAGCTGAAGGCAAGCCCTCAACATCGCCGCCTGGTGGCGCTCGGATTCAAGGACGCCTTCATCGCGGCGGACCATGTGCCGGCAGTGCTCCAACGTAAGCCTATTGGTCTGGAAGGCTTCGACGGCCTGTTGGTCGACTACATGCTGCGCAAGAACCTGGTGGTGGACGATGTAAAGCTGCTGCCTGCCGGGCGAGGCTTTCTGCTCTGCGAATTCGGGGCCAATTCGGCGCAAGAGGTGGATGCGATGGCTGATGCCCTGATCGCGGCAGCGGCAACATTTGAAGCTGCGCCGAGCGTTGCCCGCTACACAACAGAGCAGGCAGCGCGCGTGTGGAAAGTGCGTGAGTCGGCACTTGGCGCCAGCGTGTTTGTGCCGGGCGAAGAGAGTGGCTGGGAGGGCTGGGAAGACTCTGCGGTGCGGCCGGAGTTGCTGGGTGCGTATCTGCGCGAATTGTTTGTGTTGATTGAGCAGTACGGCTACCGGACGCCCATGTATGGACACTTCGGACAAGGATGCGTGCACCTGCGCATCTCCTTCGAACTGAAAACTGCCGAGGGCGTGGCGAAATATCGAAGCTTTATTGAAGAGGCCGCGGACATCGTGCTTAAGTACGGCGGATCGTTCTCGGGCGAGCATGGCGATGGACAGGCGCGTGCAGCCCTGCTGCCAAAGATGTTCGGCCTGGAGTTGATGCAGGCATTCGCGCAATTCAAAGGTTTGTGGGACCCATTGAACAGGATGAATCCTGGAAAGTTGATTGATCCGATAGCGGTTTACGATCCTATCGACAACCTGCGGATAGGCCCGGGCTACGCAACCGCGCAGCATAAAACATGGTTTCAGTTTCCCGGTGATGGCGGGTCTTTCAGCGATGCCACAACCCGCTGCGTCGGTGTTGGTGCCTGCCGCAAGCAGGACCACGGCACGATGTGTCCGAGCTACATGGCAACGCGCGAAGAGAAGCATTCCACGCGAGGACGTGCGCACCTGCTCTGGGAGATGATGCAGGGGAACGTGATCAAGGACGGCTGGCGTAACAAGGAAGTAAAGGAAGCGCTTGATCTATGCCTTTCCTGCAAAGCCTGTAAGACAGAGTGCCCGGTCAATGTGGATATGGCTACCTGGAAGGCTGAGTTTCTGGCGCATCACTATGAGGGCCGAAGGCATCCTCTGCAACACTATGCTTTCGGGTTTATGGATAAGTGGGCAAGTCTGGCTTCAGTAGCACCTTTGCTGGCCAATCTTCCACTGAAACTTCCCGGTATCGATGGCGCAGTCAAGTCAATCCTCGGCATAGCGCGGCAGCGCACAATTCCTGCCTTTGCCGCGCATAGCTTCCAGCAATTGTTTGTTGAAACAAAAAATGGCAATCAGAAGATAGGCCCGGAAGTTCTGCTTTGGCCGGATACCTGGAATAACTACTTTTACCCTCGCGCACTTACCGCGGCCGCGAAAGTATTGAACGAAGCTGGACATTGTGTGCAGGTTCCGCGGAAGCACGTTTGCTGTGGCCGTCCCCTGTATGACTTCGGCTTCCTGGACCAGGCGAGACAGTACCTGCTCCGCATCCTCGACGAGTTCGAGTTGCAGATCATGGCCGGCCTGCCTGTCGTTATGCTCGAACCCAGTTGTGCTTCTGTTTTTCGCGATGAATTATTGAATTTCTTTCCCAAGGATGAACGTGCGCTTCGGCTCAGCAGCCAGACCGTCATGCTGAGCGAGATCCTGGTGAACAAGTCTCCGAACTGGCAGCCACCGATTCTAGGAGGTCGAAGGATTGTCGTGCACGGCCATTGCCACCAGAAAGCATTGCTGACCATGAAGGACGAAATAGCGCTCTTGCAGGCTACCGGCGCGGAGGTAGAGATGCTGGACGCGGGATGCTGCGGCATGGCGGGTCCATTCGGGTTCGAGAAAGACAAATTTGCGATTTCACAAAAGCTGGCTGAGCGCGTCCTGCTTCCTGCAGTAAGGGCTGCATCGAAAGATACGATCCTGGTCACAAACGGCTTCAGCTGTCGGGAGCAGATCCTGCAAAATACAACGCGGCGGGCCGTGCACCTCGCGGAAGTTCTTGCCGGCAGTTGGGAATCCAGAAATGACTAATCAGAAAGACGAGCCAATCGAATTCATCGCGGACTATGCCTGCGAGATCGGGGAGAACCCGTTGTGGCATCCGTTCGAGGGCAGGCTTTACTGGACGGACATCCCCAAAGGCCGACTCTTCCGCTACGATCCGGTGGCAGGCAGCCACGAGCAGTGCTATGAAGGACGGCCCGTGGGAGGTTTTACGATACAGCAGGACGGTTCGCTGCTCCTCTTTATGGATCGCGGAACGGTAGCTATCTGGCGACAGGGCGAACTCGAGGAAGTGATCCCGCAAATTGCCTCTGAATCAGCTTCGAGATTCAACGACGTGATTGCGGACCCGCGCGGTCGGGTCTTCTGCGGCACCATGTCCACGCTTGAAAACAAGGGGAGACTGTACCGTCTGGATACTGACGGGTCATGCTCGCTGCTGCTGGAAGACATCGGTTGTTCCAACGGCATGGCCTTCAGTGGAGACAACAAACGTTTTTATCACACTGATTCGTTCGCTTATGAGATCTACGTCTTTGACTACGACCTTGCAACGGGCGGCATTCGCAACCGCCGCGTGTTCGCGCGCTTCAACGAACAGGATGGCATGCCGGATGGAATAACGATGGATGCCGAGGGCGGCCTCTGGGTAGCATTCTGGGGAGGCGGCAAAATCATCCGGCTGCATGCCGATGGTGAACTGGATCGAAGCATTCCTTTTCCCACTGGCAAAGTATCGAGCCTGACTTTTGGTAGTGATGATTATCGTGACTTATACGTGACTACAGCCGGTGGAAGTACCAGGGATGAAGATGGCGCAGTGGCTGGAGCGCTGTTCCGCTTGGGAGAGCAGGGGCAAGGCGTGCCGGAATTCCGTTCCGATATAAGGCCCCATCTTAACGTTGAACAGAAGATCGGATAGAGTCGCTCAAGTTAGCAATGGACCGCTGAGGAAGTTGCGCCGTGGCACCCACCGCGTCCATGGGTCCGGGGAGGCGGCGATTCCGGGAGATCGCCTTGCCTATAATCGTGGCTTATGCGTATCGGCTCGTGGTTGTTCCTTCTTTTATTTTGCGTACCTTTATCTCTCGCTGGTCAAGTGTCTCCTCCAGTGTGCTGGAAGGGCGTTCTGCAGAACGAGTCAGGTGCACCGGTGGATGGCGCCGGCATCCGCCTTGAAGGCGTCGCCGGGCCTGAGAACACGACCACGGCGGCCGACGGTGCTTTCAGGTTCTGCAACGCGACGGCGGGTACCTACCGCCTGTCGGCGACGATCAACGGTATCGTTCATCGCAGTGTCCAGGCGCTCGATTTACGGCCGGGTTCCCCAATCGCGATCGTGATGGTCACTGGACAGGATACAGTGGCAGTTTCTTTCGCGGAGATAAAGAAGCGTGCCAATGGGGGCGAACAGTTGTCGAGCCAGACGGTAAGCGCCATACCCCTGAACAAGCGGGACTTTAGCCAGTTGCTGCTACTGGCAGCCGGTACCATGACAGACGCGAATGGGCAGACCAACTTTACGCAGCAGTTCGCGATCAATGGTCAGCGCGGCGTCGAGGCGGTATTTGCGATGGACGGCGCTGATACCAGCGACCCGGAAATGGGTGGCGCCACGTTCAGTAATTTCAACGTGGATGCCGTAGAAGAGATTCGCTCTTCTTCAGGCTGGATGCCCGCGGATATAGGTCGCGGCGCAGCAGGATTCACGAACATCCTTACGCGTTCGGGGAGTAGCGGCTTTCATGGCTCGGTGTTCGAATTTCTGCGTAACTCGTCGCTCGACGCCCGCAACTATTTCGATCATCCATCGATCGCTGATCCCGGCAGAATTCCACCCTTCCGTCGCAATGAATTCGGCTTTACCAATGGTGGGCCGGTCGTGCTGCCGCATCTTTATGACGGCAAAGGTAAGACCTTCTACTTTGGCCAGTACCAGGGATTCCGCCAGGTGCTTGGCACGACCCAGGTACTGCCGGTACCAACGGTCGCGCAGCGGGCCGGTATCGATACCACCGCATATCCGGGCGATACGTTGATCATTAAGCCGCCGGCAGACATTGCAGCCATCCTCGCCCGCTACCCGCTGCCCAACAATCCCACCGGTTCCTATGGAGAGAACACTTACGCGGTTTCTTCAAAGGTAATCACCAATGCGAACCAGTTCTCTTTACGATTCGACCAGGAACTTTCCGGTAATGCGCACCTGATGGCCAGGTTCAACTTCAATAACCTGTTTGGACCAACGAACAATCCGGACCAGACCGCGATTGATCCAACCTTCGGCGTTGTTTATGTTGACCATCAGCGGAACGGGGTTGTCACTTACTCCAAAAATGTCACGCCCGGATTCGGCATAGAAAGCTCGGCAAGTGTAACGCGGACGACGCCGCAGTTCCCGACGCCGAACCATACGGACCCGGCAGTTAAGTTCAACGATGGTCTTTTCGAGGCATTCAATGCCGCTGGCGGATCCGTCATGTCGGCCTATGGGAACCTGTTTCAGGGCAGGCAGAACTTCACACTTACTCTAGGCCGTCACTTGATCAAGGGTGGCGGAGAGGTCCGAGTGAATCGCGACACTACTTACTTCGGCATCAGTGTAAATGGCGAATACGACTATGGTGGCGGGACCTCGTATTCGCCGGTCAATCTAACTTCACAAAGCGGGGCCCATACCATTCGTGTTGGCGACCCTCTGCCGGATACGCTCAGTAGTTTTCTGACCGGCAGCGCTTTCGTGTATACGACGGCAGATGCGTCGCCGTTCACTTCGGGTGGAAACCACATTGGCCCGGCTGCTATCTCCCGCAATGGCGCCGGCGTTTATGTTGAGGACACCTTCAAGATGTCTCCGCGCGTCACGCTCGATTACGGCCTTCGCTACGAGATTTATTCGCCCATTAGCGAGCGTGCCCGGCGAGCCTCCGGCTTCCTTATGGTCGGCGCGCAGCAGGAGTATGTTGATAACCCTCAGCCCGGCTACCGTTTTGACTGGGGCGGCGTGGCACCGCGCATCCAGCTTGACTGGCAGGTCAAGGATTCCTTTCACATTCATGCAGGTGGAGGAATCACGACCATCCCGCCGAATATCTGGCAGGATAATTTCCTAACCGGAGCGACGCCTTTTGTCATTTACCCGCACCTCTCAGCAACCGCCGCTGCACCAATTCCCTATGGCTTCAAGATAACGTCGGCGCAGCTTCCTACGTTCTATTCACTCTCCGGGCAGAATGTGTTTGCAAGCGGCAAGACCAACACGGTCGTGCCGAATACACCATTGGATGTGGAACGTTATCAAAGAGAGCTGGCCGCACTTTCCAGTGGTTCGCAATTGACGCTGCTCAATCTTACCGGCGTCGACCGCAACCTGGGCAACGCCTATTTACAGACCTGGACACTCGGCGCAGAGAGACAGTTCGGCAAACTGACTGCGGATGCCGCTTATGTTGGCACAGCTTCGGTCAAGCTGCCAAGGATTTCTTTTCCCAATGGCTACTCGGGAGCCGGACCGGGCTTCGCTCCCTTTACGCAGTTTGACAATGCAGGGAATGCCAGCGGCGGTTTTGGCACAGAGCAGTTGATCACGGCCACGGCACATTCTACTTACAATGCACTGCAGGCTTCTCTGGCGGGAACTGTGGCGCGCGGCGGGCCTGGCATCCAGGCAAGCTATACCTGGTCCAAGTCGCTCGACGATACCAGCGGTGTTCCTGCGAATGGAAATACCACTGGCGCTATCTCGAGCACATATCCGCAGAATCCTTTCAACACCCATGCTGAAAAAGGGCCATCGAGTTTCGATGTTACTCACGGATTCACGATGAGCCTGGCGCAGGACCTGCAATTAGAGAAGGCAGAATGGTTGCAATCGTTGAACAGGAAGGTGACTGCGGGTTGGGAGTTGTTGAGTATCTCGACGATCAGCAGCGGCTCGCCATTCACCGTCTACTCAGGCGTTCAGCAGACGGCGGCTGGTTCGAACGGCGTTGACCGTCCGAACCAGATAGCGAAACCGCATCTTTCCACGGCAAGAAAGGTACGCGAAGATTATTTCGGAGAGGGTTCCAATAACTCAGCATTCTTTGCCATACCAGTCAATCTGCCAGGCGGTTCAGGACCAAACGACGGCTACTTTGGATCGCTTGGAAGAGATACTTTCCGCGGGCCAGCCTTCTACGATTTTGATTTTTCGCTGATCAAGGACACGCCGGTAGGAAGACGACAGAGCGGCAGCGAATTCTTTGACGTACAGTTCCGTTCCGAGTTTTTCAACTTATTCAATATTGTCGATATGGGCTTGCCCGCTAATACCATCAAGGGATCAGGGTTCGGCGAGATCAGCAAGACCGCAGGCACATCGCGACAGATACAGTTCTCGGTCAAGCTTCTGTTTTGAAGATTCAAGTCGTGGTCAGGTCTCTATGACTTAATTGAGTCCTAGAGGAATAGGAGCGGGCCTGAGACCATCTCTACTTGCCGATGCAGAAGGTGGAGAAGATACGATTCAGGATGTCGTCTGCAGTCGTGGTGCCGGTAAGAGTGTCCAGGCTTTGCAGGGCGCTGTGCAGATCAATGAGCAGCATCTCGTGGGGGATGCGATCAAGCGTTGCCTGCAGTGCCCTGGCGAGCGCTGTATCGCTTTGCGAGACCGCTTCGTAGTGACGGATGGACGTCAGCATTCCTGTCGACGCGTTTTGGTTGCCGGCATGGATAAAGGACAGGACCGCTGTGCGTAATGCTGCGATACCTTCGCCTGTACGTGCGGAGACGGGCACAACTTTTTGCGGAGGCGCGCCGGCCTGGTGGGTCGTGGTGAGTGGAAAAGTGTTGAGCAGGCGTTCTTGCAATGTCCGCATCGTCGCCGGTTCGACGAGGTCAATCTTGTTGATGACCAGGATCGCTCGTTGATCGGCCAGGGTCTCGTGCCATACGGCGTCCTTGTCATCCCCGGCATCCGACTCTGACGGTATCGTCACAGCGTCGGTTGCATCAAGAATGGCCAGGATCAGGTCGGCATCCGCGATCGTTTCGCGCGTCTTCTCGATGCCGATGGCCTCGACCTGGTCGCTGGTGATGCGCAGTCCCGCGGTGTCGACCAGTTCGATGGGAATGCCGGCGATCGAAATGCGTTCGGTGATGAGGTCGCGCGTCGTACCTGCGACGGGCGTAACGATGGCTCGTTCGCGTTCCACGAGCCGGTTAAAGATTGAGGACTTGCCCGCATTCGGTTTGCCGATGATGGCGAGGGTGAGGCCATCATGCACAATGCGACCGGCGGCATAGCTCGCGGCGATGGGCATGAGCGCCTGCTGGATGGCCTGGATGCTCGTAGCAATTGCCGGTGACGGCATCACGTCAATATCATCGTCGGCAAAGTCGATGCCGGCTTCGAGTTTTGCGATGAGCGAGAAGAGTAGTTCTTTTACCGGTGCAACCCGGCGTGACAGCGCGCCACCCATTTGTTCGGCGGCAAGACGTGCCTGAACAATTGTTTGCGCTTCAATCAGATCGCGGACGGCTTCTGCCTGCGTCAGGTCGATCCGCCCGCTGAGGAAGGCCCGCTCGGTGAATTCGCCGGGACGGGCGAGCCTTGCGCCATGAGCGATGGCATGGCGAACCAAATACTCGAGGACGACAGGCGAGCCGTGCGCAGCGATCTCGATCACATCTTCAGAGGTATAGGAGTTGGGAGCAGCGAACCAGGTGACGACGGCTTCGTCCAGTATCGCGCCATCTGCGCCGTCCAGTATCTCTACAAAGCGGGCGACTGCGTGGGCCAGCGGCTGGCGCGATTTGAGGATCGGCAATGTGATCGATCGGGCCAGCGTGCCGGAGAGGCGCACGATCCCGATACCGCCGCGGCCGGGCGGTGTGGAGATAGCGACAATGGTGTCATGGTCGAAGCCGGTTGCTGTACCCGACATAGCTATCGGAGAGCTAACGGCGATCGCGCGCATCCGGGCGTGCGCCGGAGTGCCGATCCCGGCTGCTGCCTGGACGTCCGCCCGCCCGTCTGAAACCCGACGGCGCAGATGGCGGCGCAGATGCAG
>CAZZXL010000055.1:0-25913 GCA_964658035.1 uncultured Acetobacteraceae bacterium | reverse complement strand
CTGGCGCGTCTTTGCCGGTGGGCGTTTCGAGATGTCTTCGGGCGTGTGAGCTGGAACATCAGCCATGGCGATTTCCCTGTGGCGGCAGGCCCCGGAGCCGGACCGCGCCACCCAAAGTATACTGAGCTTCAAAACTATCGCAGACGAAACCAAGAGGAACAACGTGTCCGAGTCAGAATTTGAGCGCGGGTTATTTGCCCTGCGCCAGCAGAAGCTGCAGCAGATTGAGGCGCTTGGGTCGCCTGCCTACCCGAACCAATTTGGCTTTACTCACACACTGGCAGCGATTCGCGCGGCGTACGACAGCTCAACTGGCGAGGAGCTGGAAGCCAAGAAGATCGAAGTCAAGGTGGCGGGACGGCTGATGGCCATCCGTGCGCAGGGCAAAGCGGGTTTCGCGATGCTGCAGCAGGATGGCGACCGGCTGCAGATTTATGTCCGGAAGGATGCCGTTGGGGACCCGGGATTCGAGTTGTACAAACTACTCGACCTCGGGGACCACGTTGGTGTCAGCGGCTATCTGTTCCGCACCAGGACCGGCGAACTGTCGGTTCATGTCGACGCGATCACTTTCCTGACCAAGGCATTGCTGGCCCTGCCGGAGAAATTCCACGGCCTGGCGGATGTCGAACTTCGCTATCGGCAGCGGTACGTAGACCTGTTTATGAATACGGAGGTACGCGGGGTTTTCGTAAAACGGGCGCGCATTCTCAAGGCAATTCGCAGTTTTTTTGACGATCGAGGCTACCTCGAAGTGGAAACGCCGATGTTGCAGCCCATGGCAGGCGGGGCAGCGGCCAAGCCTTTCACGACGCACCACAATGCACTCGACATGGAGTTGTACTTAAGGATTGCGCCGGAACTTTATCTGAAACGGCTGGTGGTTGGCGGCATCGACCGGGTGTACGAGATCAACCGTAATTTCCGCAACGAAGGTGTATCGACCAAACACAATCCCGAGTTCACGATGCTTGAGTTTTACCATGCGTATGCGAACTACCATGACCTGATGGGACTGACGGAGCAGTTGATCAAGCAAGTTGCTCTTGAGGTGAACGGAACGCTGGTGACTGAATTTAACGGCCACAGGATCGATCTCGGGGAGTGGCGCCGCTTCAGTATGCGGGAGGCTATTCTGCACTTCTGGCCGGAGCAGGCGGGTACCGCTCCGTCGATGGAAGAGTTCGCGGATGAAGTACTGGTAACAGGAATGGTCGAGCGATTACGCGCAGCGAAGGTCCGTCTTGATTACAAACCGGGAGAATCGACGGGCAAGACGATCGCTACGATCTTTGAAACCCTCGCCGAGGAGCAGCTGATCCAGCCGACGATCATCTACGACTTCCCAATCGCGGTCTCGCCATTGTCCAAGCAGAAGCCGGACGAGCCGGGGTGGGTAGAGCGCTTCGAGTTTTATATAGGCGGGTTCGAGGTCGGCAATGCATTCAGCGAGTTGAACGATCCGGAGGAGCAGCGGAAGCGGTTCGAACAACAACTGTCGGAACGTGCCGGCGGTGATGACGAAGCCCATGGGATGGACCAGGACTACCTGCAGGCCTTATCGTTCGGACTGCCTCCGACCGGCGGCGAAGGCATTGGAATTGATCGACTGACAATGATTCTTACCGGGGCCAGGTCGATCCGCGATGTGATTCTGTTTCCACTGATGAAACCCCGGGGGCAGGCGGAAACGGAGTAATTTGCTGATAGGCAACAAGGTGAAGGGCTACTTCTTAGCCGCCCTGCCTACTTTTTTCACCAACTGAGCAAGTGAAGTTGCTTTGAACTCCTCGATCACGCAATTTTTGGCGGAGACAAACATGCGGTCGAGCGCAACGTTTACTTTTCCGGGAATACCACTGGTAGCGTTGGGCGAGTAGAACAGGGGATTGCTCTCAACTGCCTTGTAGACTTCGGCAAGAGTAATTGACTTGGAAGGTTTGGCAAGCCGCGAACCGCCGGTAGGGCCCTTTTGACTTACGATTAAATCAGCGCGCTGCAAGGAAGAAAGAACGCGGCGAATGACAACAGGATTGGTATGGAGATGCTCTGCCAGGTTGGTGGAGGTTTGCAGTTTATCTGGCTCAGCCGCCAGTAAAACCAAAATGTGGACACCAGTTGCGAATCGTGTATTTGCGGCCATGAGACGAACGCTATCATAGAGCGGCCATGCAGTCATAACTCGTTAGTCATGAATGTTGTTACTAATAAAAACGTAGCAATCACCGGTCAGAGCGTTCAGCCCCCATCGGTAACCACTTTGGAAAGGTAGTAAATTGAATATTCTTTTTGTCGGCGACGTGTTTGGAAGTCCTGGACGGAAGATTGTCCAGGAACATCTGCATCACGTTGTGCATGAGCAACAGATTGATCTTGTCATCATCAATGCGGAGAATTCCGCTGGTGGGTTTGGCCTGACTGCGCCTATCGCCGAAGAGCTTTTCGATCTCGGGGCGCATGTGCTGACGACGGGCAATCACGTGTGGGATAAACGCGAAATCATTGAGTACCTGCAGTCAGTTCCGGAAGATAGTCATGAGCGGGCTCGGCGGGTGATTCGCCCCGCGAACTACGTCCCGGGATCGCCGGGCTACGGCGTCTACGAAGGCAGACTTGCCTCGGGAACACCGTATGCAGTCATCAATTTGCAAGGACGGGTTTTCATGGCATCAAATGAAGATCCATTCAGGGTGGTGGCGGATTTATTAAACCGATTGAACGCAAAAATCATCTTCGTCGACTTCCATGCAGAAGCCACTTCGGAGAAGGTAGCCCTGGGTTGGTACCTGGACGGGAAGGTTACCGCGGTAATCGGTACACATACCCATGTGCCGACAGCCGATGAGCGAATTCTGCCCGGGGGTACTGCTTTTCAAACTGATGTGGGGATGAGCGGGCCTTATGACGGGGTGATCGGCGTCGAAAAAGAACTGGTCCTGCAGCGGTTTCTGACAGGGATGCCGGCAAAGTTTGAGGCGGCGCGAGGCGACCCCCGGATGTGCGCCGTCATTATTGGTTGCGACGAGCAGACGGGACGCGCCCATTCCATACGCCGACTGATGCTTGGTGAGTAGCGATGCAGATCAGGCAGGGTAGCTGCCGGTAAGACTCTACAGCAGTGCGAACATCCCGGCCATGAACTTTCTCCTGACCAAATTTATTATTGGCAAGTGCATCGTGTTCAGTTCAAGGATGCATCTTCCTCTACAGTTGTAAGCGAAGGAGAACTACGAATGACCGATTATCGTGTACGCGCCGGTGAAGTTGAGGAAGATCAGATAACCGGATTCCTTGAGAGCTATTCTGCGAAGTGGCCATCGAGCTTCTTTCTTGGGGCCGCCGGTGCTTCGATCGTGGGATCGTTGATCCTGAAGATTCAGGGCAAAGAGGAGCATGCCTTGTTCGTCGGTCAGTGGGCCGCGCCCTTTCTGATCCTTGGTCTGTATAACAAGGTGGTCAAACAGCATGGGTCGGATGCAGTGACCCGCGGCTAGGCCTTCCGAACCGGCCTGAGCGATCGGCAGCGCTTCTGAATGCATCTCTCTTCGAGCTCCTTTCGAAGATCAATAGCAGGCAACGAAAACGGGCAGGTGCATCGCGGATGCAACGCAATGCACTTGCCTGTTTCTGCGTGCGTTTGGCGTGCCCTGCTTGCGGTCTCCCTGGCCAGCTTGACCCTGTGTATGCTGTTGCTTGGTGGCTGATTCCCCGCGCACTATCCCAGATGACCAGTCGCTGACTCCTGTCATGCGCCAGTACGCTGCTGCCAAGCAGCAGAATCCTGACGCGCTGCTGTTCTTCCGCATGGGCGACTTCTATGAACTATTTTTCGAAGATGCCAAACTAGCTGCGCGCGAACTTGAAATTACTCTGACAGCGCGGGACCGGGAAAAGACCGTGCCTATGTGCGGCGTTCCCTACCATGCCGCCGAGGCATACATTGCCCGGCTGCTGCGCAAGGGCTACCGGGTGGCCATCTGCGAGCAGATGGAAGACCCGAAGCTGACGAAGAAGATTGTCCGACGAGAGGTGACCCGCGTCCTTTCACCGGGCACGGCGATGGACGCTGACCTGGCTGCGGACCGGAACAATTTTCTTGCGGCTATCTATGTAGTCAGCGCAGGGGTGGTGCGGGCCGAGGGGCTGAAGGCTGGATCCTTGAGAAGTGCGGGCGTGGAGACGGCGGCGCTGGCCTTGCTCGATGTCTCGACCGGCTACTTTATGGCAACGGAGATGAGCGGCGCCGATGCGTTGAGCCGGTGCCTGGCCGAGGCAGAGAAACTGCAGCCGGCCGAACTGCTCTATCCCGCTCCTGCTTCCCTGGCCGAAGCTCCCGAGGCGTTTACTGCGCGTGCGCCTTCGCTCGAAGGCATCCGCACCAAGACTTCGTTGGATGCCTGGGTTTTTACCGCGGACTATGCACTGCCTCTGCTGCAAAAACAGCTGAGCGCTCACTCGCTGGACGGTTACGGATTGGGTGGCCACACAGCGGCCGCAATCGCTGCGGGCGCGATTGTCCACTATGTACGGCAGACGCAGCAGGCAGACCTTTCGCATATCGATTCGCTCAGTTTCTATGCGCAGTCAAACGACCTGGAACTCGACCTGGTGACCCTGCGCAATCTTGAACTGGTTGAACCGCTGTTTGCGGATGCCGCACGGGATTCAACACTTTTCAAGACCCTCGACTGCTGCATCACGCCGATGGGCAAGCGGTTGCTGCGGTCGTGGATCCTGCGTCCATCGATCACGCCGGGGGTGATCAATGCACGGCTGGATGCCGTGGCTTTTGCGCGTGCCCGGCTGATGGAACGCGAGGACCTGCGGCGGCTGCTGGGGAATGTTTATGACCTGGAGCGCATGCTGGCGCGTGTCTCGGTCGATACGGCCACGCCGCGCGATGTCGCGACCCTGGGCGCTTCGCTGACGAAACTGCCGACCCTCGCCAAGCTGCTGGAAGGCTTTCCGCCGGGACGCTGGTGTGAATTGCTCAACGGGGTCGATCCGCTGGCTGATCTTTGCCTGGTGATTGCCAGTACCTTGATTGAGCAGCCGCCAGTGACGGTCGGCGATGGAGGAGTGATCGCGGCAGGGCGCCATGCGGAACTGGACGAGCTGCGGACGCTGAGCCAGTCTGGCCGACAATCGATCGCCGCGATTGAAGAACGCGAGCGGCAAAGGACAGGAATCGGCTCGCTCAAGGTGAAGTTCAACTCGGTCTTTGGATACTACATTGAGATCACGCGGTCGAATCTGAAATCCGTACCGGCTGATTACGAGCGGAAACAGACGCTGGTGAATGCCGAGCGTTTCACGACTCCGGAATTGAAGGACTACGAGAGCCGGATTCTGACGGCGCACGAACGCGCCGTCGAAATTGAGAAGAGCCTGTTCGCCGAACTGCGGCAGACGATCATTGCCGCCTCTTCACGGATCCGGCGCACGGCGGCCGCGTTGGCGGAAATCGACGTGTTGAGCGCTTTCGCGCATCTTGCCGCGCTGCGCAATTACAACCGTCCGACCGTCGAAACGCGACCGGAAGAAGGCGGGATCCTCGAAGCAGTCGCGGCACGGCATCCGATCGTGGAGTGCCGGCTGGAAGATTCCGGCGAGGGTCGATTTGTGCCGAACGATCTTCACCTGTCGACCAGGGGTGCGGCCGTGCTGGTAATTACAGGGCCGAATATGGGTGGCAAATCGACGTACCTGCGCCAGGCGGCGATGTTGATTATCATGGCGCAGATGGGTTCGTTTGTGCCGGCCGACAGTATGCGCTTCAGTATTGTGGATCGCGTGTTTACGCGCATTGGGGCGAGCGATAACGTGGCGCGCGGCCGCTCCACATTCATGGTCGAGATGATGGAGACAGCCACCATTCTCAACACGGCCACGGACCGTTCGCTGATCCTGCTGGATGAAATGGGACGCGGCACGGCAACGTTCGACGGCTTATCCCTGGCCTGGGCGACGCTCGAATTCTTGCACGCACGGATTGGTGCGAGGACGCTCTTCGCGACGCACTATCATGAGCTGACGATGCTGGCCGATTCCCTGCCGCGCCTTACGAACCTGCGGGTTGCGGTGAAGGAAACGCCGAACGGCATCTCGTTCCTGCATTCAATTGAGCCGGGCGCGGCGAACCGCAGCTACGGGATCGACGTAGCCAAGCTGGCGGGACTGCCGGCAAGCGTGATCGAACGCGCGAAGGTGGTGCTGCGCGAACACGAACGCTCTGAAAAGCGCACGGTTGCCGCTGAGACCGAGGCGCCGATGCAGATGCTAATGTTCACGCCGCTGTCGCAACGTATTCTGGACAGGCTGGATCAGACGGACATCAATTCCCTGACACCGATGCAGGCGCTTAACCTGATCGAGGCACTAAAGAATGAAATTGCGAACGGCACCCTGACGGCGAGCAAAGGAGACTGATGGCGAGCTTGCGCAAAGAGGTGGGATCACTCTTCATCGTCGGCGTTGAGGGCACGACGCTGAGCACGATCGAGGCGGCGTGGCTGCGCCTGCTACAACCTTCAGGCGTCATTTTGTTTCGACGGAATCTTGAAGCCGCCGCCCAGGTGCGGGAGTTGTTGCAAGCAGTAGCCGGCATGGTGAAGGGACCGGCCTTCCGATGCATCGATGTGGAGGGTGGGCTGGTCGACCGGCTCCGCGAACTGATTGCGCCGATGCCGCCGGCTGCTGCAGTCGCCTCGGCGAAAAGCCGCAAACTTTCTGTTGAACATGGCCGATTGATTGGTCAAGAGCTCGCCTTGCTCGGACTTAACACCACCTTCGCACCTGTGCTCGATCTTGCACTGCCCATCTCTGCAAACGTGATGCGCACGCGCGTCGCCGGGCGCAGTGCTGAAGACGTGGTGAAGTATGCCGGGCCATTTTTGGAGGGACTGGCAAAGGCGGGGATCCTGGGATGTGGCAAACACTTTCCCGGACTGGGCGGCGGCACGCTCGATTCTCATGCCGCCATGCCGGAGATCGATCGCGGCTGGGAACAGTTGTGGAGCGAGGACCTGCTACCGTTTCGCCAGCTGCAGCGACGCTTGCCCTTCATGATGGTGTCGCATGCAGCGTATCCGCGGGTGAAGGGTGCGAACGGTCCGGCATCGCTTTCGCAGTACTGGATCACGACTGTGCTGCGCAAGAAGATCGGCTATCGCGGGCTGATCGTTTCAGACGATATGGAGATGGGCGGCGTTCTGCAAGGGCAGGCGATCGAGAATGCTTCCATCGCGGCGATCGAGGCCGGTACCCACCTGGTTGAAGTGTGTAAGGAGCCTGCGTTGATTCTGCAGGCGTATGAAGCAGTGTTATCCGAGGCTGAACGATCGCGCCCGTTTCGAAAGAAAGTCGAACAGGCAGCGGCCCATGTGGCCCGTCGAAAAGGGCGGTTGCTGCGAGGCGACACCTTACCGGAGGCAGCAACGCCCGAAAAGGTAAAAGCGATGGCGCAACGGGTCGGCACATTTAGCTTGAAAGTACAGCAGCAGGTTGACAAGTTGCATGCCGGAAGGGACGAGCCGTCGCGATGAAGATTTCATCACCCGCTGCCCGGAACAAGCCGCTCACGGTAGCCGGCATGATGAGCGGGACTTCTGCAGATGGTATTGACGTGGCCATCGTACGGATTTCTGCCGGCAGCGCGGGCAGCCGCAAGTTGAAGCTGCTGCAACATACTTCCTACTCGTATCCGCGTCAGCTACGTAATGCTGTACTGGCCTCTATGGATGCGAGGACTATCTCCACCGCAGAACTGGCTCGCCTCAACTGGCGGCTGGGGATTGCTTATGCTGAAGCGGCAGTAGCGGCTATAGGCGCCTCTGGCGGAAAAGTCGACCTGATCGGCTGTCATGGGCAGACGATTTATCACCAGGGGGTTGCCGGGAAGTATGAAGGCCGTGCTTTCGCATGCACCTGGCAGCTAGGCGAGATGGCCCTGTTGAGCGAAGCGACAAAGCTGCCGGTAGTTTCAAACTTCAGGCCGGCGGATATGGCGGCCGGCGGTCACGGAGCGCCACTGGTGTCTTACCTAGACTATGTGCTGTTTCAGAACAAGACGCGCAACCGGGTGCTCCAGAATCTCGGCGGCATCGGCAACCTGACGGTCATTCCTGCAGGCGCGGGGACAGGCCAGGTAATTGCGTTCGACACGGGACCGGCTAACATGATCATTGATGCCCTGATGCAGGAACTCTACGGAAAAAGCTACGATCGGGCTGGCCGCGTGGCTGCGCAGGGACAGCCCTCCCAGCAGTTGATCGCGACGGCGATGAAGCATCGCTACTTTCGTTTGCAGCCACCTAAGAGTACCGGCCGCGAGCAATTTGGGGAGCGCTATGCCTTGGAATTCCTGCAGCTTTGCAAAGACGCCGGCCTTGGCTCAGAAGACACAATCGCGACGGCAACCGCGTTGACGGTTGAAAGTATTCGCTTGGCCTACGAGCGATTTGTGCAACCGGCGATGAAGAAACTGTCCACAGACTACATTGTTGCCGGAGGCGGTGCGAAGAATGACACATTGATGCGCTGGCTCAGCGAAGCACTTTCCCCATTTGACTGTCTAGTATCTACAACAGATACGTTTGGCTTGCCTGCCCAGGCCAAAGAGGCCGCTGCCTTCGCATTATTAGCCTATGAGACGTGGCATCATCAGCCATCGAATGTTCCGGCAGCAACTGGGGCAGGACACCCTGCGATCCTCGGGCAGGTGACGCATTTTGCTTAAGCCACTGCTCGCGGGACTGCTGCTGTCTGCTTCACTGCTGGGTTGTAGTGGGCATGCGCATCGGCAGGGCGAGGTCACGATGCTGCTTGAGAGCAGCCCGCTGAACCTTGATCCGCGCATTGGTACCGATGAAGCGTCAGAACATATTGATGCGCTGATCTTCGATGCGCTGGTCAAGAAAGATATTCACTTTCAGCCCCAGCCCTGGCTGGCGGAGAGCTGGGAGCAGCCTGATCCCCTGACGTACATTTTTCATCTGCGCAGTGGTGTGCACTTTCATGATGGACGGCCACTTACGGCAAAGGATGTGAAGTGGACGATTGATTCGATGCACAACGGATCGCTGATTACTGCGAAAAACGGCTCGATGTTGAAGGTGGGTTCTGTAGAAGCTCCGAACGAGGCGACGGTGATTGTGCATTTGAAGGCGCCGGACCCGTTTCTATTGTTCAATGTTTCGGATGGAGCCTTCGGCGTGGTTCCTGCCGGCAGCGGCCGCGAATTTTCGAAGCATCCGATTGGCTCCGGACCCTTCGTGTTTGATTCGCAGGAGCCGGACAAGGAAGTACTGGTGCATAGGAACCAGAGCTCCTGGCAGCCGCTGCCCTCGATCGCCGCCGTTCGTTTTGCGGTGGTGCCGGATGCGATCACGCGCGCGCTGGAACTGCAGAAAGGGTCAGCGGATATTTCTCAAAGCCAGTCGCTCACACCGGACATGATTCATACGATTGAGCATGATGAACATTCAAAGCTCGTGGTGCTACAAAGCCCGGGAACAGTGGTGAACTACATCACGTTCAACATGAAAGATCCGCAACTACGCGATGAGCGTATACGCCATGCGATCGCTTACGCCATCAATCGGCCGCTGATTGTGCAGTCCTTATTCTGGAACCAGGTACACCTCGCCAACGGATTGTTGCCGGAGGGCCACTGGGCCTATGCACACGATGCTGAAAGCTATAATTATGATCTCGTCAAAGCGAATGCCCTGCTGGATGCGTCAGGAAGAATGCGGGGTAAGGACGGTATTCGCTTCCACCTGGCGATGAAGACATCCACTGATGAAACTACGCGGCTTCTTGCGTTGATCATTGCGCAGCAGTTGCGCCAGGCGGGGATCGTGCTGGATGTACGCAGCTATGAGTTCGCCACTTTCTACGCTGACATTACAAAGGGCGCCTTCTCGATGTACGCGCTGCGATGGATTGGCGGCAACGAAAGTCCGGACATTTTCCGGTGGGCGTACAGCGCCGAAACGCAGCCGCCGCATGGGGCAAACCGCGGGAGGTATACCAATCCGGAGGTCGACAGGTTGTTGAACGATGCATCGTTGAAGACTGACGAGCCGGCACGACGCGCCGATTACGTGAGGGTGCAGGAGATTCTGGCGACTGAGCTGCCAACGATCCCGCTGTGGTATTTCGATAACGTGATCGTGCACAGCAAACGGCTGGCGAACATCCAGGTGACACCTTCGGGCGACTACAGCTTTTTAGTCACAGCCACGGTGTCAGATTAGGGTTGGCCCCCTGCTGCTCAGCTGGCGAAAGTGCGAACATCGGACAAGTGGGCCGAAAGATGTTCGCAGATTCTACGAATAGTGGTCAGCACTGAAAGCTGGCCCATCGAAACAGCGCCGGGAAACTTGCGATTGAGTTCAGCATGCAGACGGATCATCTGCACTTGCGTACCACCGGCCTGGAAGAAGTCTTCTTCGTACCCGATAAAGTCCTGGTGCAGAATTTTCGACCATAGAGAGCGAACGTACTGCAGTATGTCCTGCTTTTCAGTGTCAAGCCGATGCTGGCTTTCGCATTCTTTTTTCGAATGCTGCTGCAATGCGAATCGGTCGATGTCTCCGGCTGCGCCCCGTGGCATTTCTTCTACATAGCGCACAGCTGACGGCATAGCAACAGGCGGCAGAAGGCTTGTCAATCTCTCTTCGATGGCTTGTGCGGGGCTATGTTGCGCGTTGTCCAGGGTGAAGAACTCGACCAGCTGCGGATTGTCCTGGTGGTCTATGTCGGCAATGACGGCGGCTTCTCTCACGTGCATCTGGCCAGAGGTCATCGTCTCGACATCCACGCTTTGCCGGGATGTGCTGGAGGAAAGCAGTTGTGTCTCGAGTTGTCCATGAAGTTCCAACAGACCATCCGCCCGCAGGCGAGCGCGCTGCCCAGTGAGGTAGACCCCATGGCCGGGATGGGAGGGCGGGCTTTTATCGTATCTGTGATCCGCGGCCACGCAGTCGCCTTGCAGGGCAAGCCGGCCCATCTCTCCGGTGCGTACCGGCTCGAGATTGTCATCAAGAATGTGCGCCTGCGAACCTGCAAGTGGCCGGCCGGCTGGCAGGTTCGCCTGGGTTCCGTAGTGCGGAGGAACACGGTATCCAGTGGCGTATCCCACGGTCCGGGTCGTGCCAAAGGTGTTGACTATCTGCAGACGAGGATAGTGCCGCTGCAGCCATTCAACACGCGAAGCCGCAATGGCGCTCGTGCCATCACTCTCGATAAAGAGATGGTGCAGTTTCGCAAAAGTTGACGGCGCAGACGCGATAGCTTCATTGACGCGAGCTACCGGCAGGCAGAGAACGCTGATGCCTTTACGCCTGATCCACTCAGCAAAATGTTCTGCTTCAAAGTGGCCTGACGGCGCGATTGCCAGGGTTGCGCCTCGCAGCAGACTTCCCCAAAATTCAAACAACGCGGGACGAGCGGCGTCGTCCTGCAGGAGGAATGTTTCTCCATTGCGGAACGGTAGAAGAGAGCTGGAAGAGGCCAGGCGAACGATGCTTTGATGGGACATTGTTACATATTCGTTCGAGGCCGCAAAAGAAATGAAACGTGCCGCCGGTGCATTGGACGGAATGGTTGGAAGCTGAATCTCTGCAGAGGACGGCATGGTTTCCTGCTCGATGCGGGAGACATCCAGAAGGTGGCCGACGACCTTCTGGACAGCCGCGCAGGGGTGCCAGTGGTTCGTAGACGCCAATCGGTCGCAGAGTATTAGGGACACGGAGGCTTTGCGCAGGTCGGCGGCGCCCTCCGGTGTATTCCACGCGCGTCCATAAAGCGGCACGTAGGCGGCGCCGGTAAGAATGACGCTGATGATGGCGGTGATGGTTGCAGGAGACTGCTCCATGAGCACGCCAACAAAGTGGCCGGGGCCGATGCCTTTCTTCCTCAGGATGACGGCAATGTTCTGGGCACGGATAAGCAGGTCCGCATAGGTGAGGCTGACAAACTCTCCGCTGATTGCGTCCGCTTCAGGGCACTGTATGACGGCTTCGACCAGCAGCTGATCGAGAGTGCAAGTGGGTACAGACGCTGAGCCATCAGCAGTCATTGCGTCTGCTGGTAGAGGTGGTCCTGGTTGACGCTTCAAAGACAATGTCAATCGCGTGGAACTCCCCGAGATATTAGTAACTGCATCGACTACGCTTCAGTGTTCCGGTGTTGGCCTCTATGCGAATGAGGGTGATGCTGCAACGACTGGACATGTGTGCAGAACAAAAGCAGGGTGCCCGGACAACAACCCGTCTAGGCACTTATACACACCGCAAGGGTCTTCTTCCTTACATAATTGGTAATCGCCGGTAACGCCGCTAGTTACCGGGAGAGAGCAGGCAGCGTACCCGGTACCTATGCTCTATCTAGTGATTACTTTTAAGGGGAGCTACGCGGGTACCAAAGGCGACCTTGCACTAAACCTATGGCAATCGCACGCGTGCCATGTTTCTGGTCACGGCGGATGCCTCACCCTTTTGTAATGTCCGGAGTTTTGAGAAGCGACCGTAGTTCCAAACTTGCGCATTTTTACCATGGAGCGACGTGCATCTTGGCAGGTGCGAACGGTGAGCTAGACTTGCAGTAGCGCCCCGAAGGAGACTAGAAAACGATGAGTCAGAAAAATGTACAGCTTCCACGTTATTCCCTTGGCGTGGGGGACCGCTTCGCTCACCAGGCCAAAGCGCAGCTCACGGCCTGTATGCAGGCGTTCGACCAGGGAGTGGTCGTGGTGCCGGTATGGAACAAATCCAACCGCGAACATACGATCATCGGATCCGATGCGAATGCGACGCGCTTCGCGGCAGACGAGGCTGTTAAAGCATTGCAGTGGACCCGCCAATACTTCTGTGATGCCGACCATATCAATTTGACGACGGTCGATCGCTATCTGCACGCCTGCGATTTTTTCACCATCGATGTGGCAGACCAGATTGGCAAGGCAGCGGCGGTGGCCGATGTTGATGCGTTTATGCACAAACACCCAGAACTCGTCGGCACGATTCAGATCGACGGAATCAGCGAGGGGATGAGGCTGGATGAGGAGACACTTCGCGCCATATCCAACAAGTATCTGGCGGCCGTAAAGTCCGCAGCAGGGATCTACGAAAAGATCGCCCAGCATAAGGGTGCTGCCAATTTTGTGACCGAGATTTCGATGGACGAGACGGACACGCCACAAACGCCGGTGGAGCTGCTAGTGATTCTTGCAGCTGTCGCCGATGAAATGATTCCGATTCAAACGATTGCACCAAAATTTTCCGGACGTTTCAACAAGGGCGTTGATTATGAAGGAGACGTCGCGAAGTTCCGGGAAGAGTTTTTAGAGGACGTCCATACGATTGCGCATGCGGTGAAGCATTACGGACTGCCAGAGAATTTGAAGTTGAGCGTGCATTCGGGCAGCGATAAATTTTCTATTTATCGGCCGATTTACGAGGTCATGACAGAAGCCAAAGCCGGTGTCCACTTGAAGACCGCGGGGACAACGTGGCTGGAAGAACTGATTGGCTTGGCAGAAGCCGGCGGCGACGGACTGGCGCTCGCCAAGGATGTGTATGCGGAGGCTTACGCCCATCGCGAGGAGTTGTGCGCACCCTATGCTTCGGTGATCGCGATCGAGAGTGATAAGCTGCCCGCGCCCGATGCCGTGAGCGTTTGGAGTTCAGAGGAGTTTACCGGCGCCCTTCGACACGATGAGAAAAACAGCGCATACAACAGCAGCCTGCGGCAACTGCTGCATGTGGGCTTCAAGGTTGCGGCGAAGATGGGGCCGCGCTACCTGGAACTGCTGCAGGCAAACGAAGCGATCATTGCGAAAAACGTGACGGAAAATCTATTCGCTCGTCATATTTCGCCAGTATTCCTGGGCAGAGTTTGAGGCCAGGTGCCCCGGGGCGTTGCTTGCGTGCCAGGAGGACGGCGAGAGATTGACGGCCAGCGGTTAAGGCCATTAAGATAAACACATTGCCGGGGTGCTTCTGCGCCCGGTGCCTGTGTTGCCCCCTCGTTCAATGGTAGGACAGCTGACTCTGACTCAGCATATCGGAGTTCGAATCTCTGGGGGGCAACCAATTCATAGAACGGGCGCCCGGTGGCGTTGTTTTGTCGTTTTGACTTAACTGCTCGCAGCTGCTGGAATTTTGTTCAAATCAATAATGCCCATTACCTTAGCACTCGATAGGGCTGCTGAGTTGCTCGCGAGCGTCACTCCGAGGCGCGGAGAGCGCCAGCAAACCGGATTGATACGATGGCCGGGCGCACAGCCGAGTGACCTTTGTTGTGCTCGATGAGTCATCGAACAGGGCCGTCGATAGCCCATCAGCAGCGGTTGCATTTGCTGTCCACAGCAGGCCTACGAGATGTTTTGGAGAGGGATAGACAAGTGCTGTCCGAGGTGGTTTTACGCAGCCGGATTCTCGTTGGCAGCAACAACTATCCCCGCTCCATTCAAGTCGAATAGCAAGCCCGGCCCAGTCAAGCGAAGGCGATGAGAGCAGCCGGCAGAGTATCAATGACTCAGTGCCACATCGTCTGTGTCAAGATGATCCTCGATCCTGCTGCCCGGAGGAAACGAACGTTGGACCGGCTTCAGGCGGCCTCGACCGGACGCGCTTCAGGCATCGCGTCTGTTGGAATGAACTTCCTGCGCATCCAGTCACGGATGACGTTCTTCAGGTGATTCGTCGGTGTGGCGAGCGAGATGCCGAGAATAACGACCGCGACGAGGATCGCCAGTTTGTGCAGCGCGCTTCCATGATCGTAAGGAATGAGTGCTGCGATCAATACCATTGCCGGGAAATGAAAGAGGTAGAGCGCAAAGGTTCCTTCTGACATCAAGCGCAGATACTTCACCAGCTTGGATCGGCTGTTAAGCGGGATCCGATCAGTCCAGAGCAGCAGCCACAACAACAGGAAGGCAAACGGGAATCCGGTGCGGTAATACCAGGTTATCCAGCCAAGATCAAGCGGCTTGCGATGCAGATGCCAGAAGAGCAGGGTCTCATAATGTTTCAGGTAGTAAATGAAAGCAACAATGTGTTTCCAGGCAACTGTCACAAAAATCGCGATCGCAGCGAAGATGATATTCAGCCTGAGGAAGTTAACACCTGATCGTCGTAGACGCTGATACAGTTCATGCACGACGCAGCCGAAGCACCAGAGTGGCACCAGCATCAACATGTGCGGGCCCATGAGTGCGGCGACGAAAAGCACCCAGAACACTTGCTTTATCCCTGCCAGGTAAAAGAAGACGCCGTAGAGCACGTAGTAGAGGCATTCGTAGGAAAGAGTCCAGAACGGGCCGTTCGAAAACAGGGTGATGTCTTGCGACCAGATCTGCGAAAGGAAGGCAAGGTTAGCGCCGATACGCCAGAACGGATTGCTGACCGCATTGCCCCAATTACTGTCATAGTAGTTTGCATTGAAGTGATGGGAGATCAGGTCGGCGACTATCGTGAAAAGTATCGCCGGCAGCACGACGGAATAAATGCGAGACGACCTGTCGACCCAATATTCGCTGATGCTCGTGTATTTGATCCGTGTGACGTAACGTATGACGAAGCCGGACAGGATAAAAAAGACGGCAACTGCACCCAGCCCCAGGCCATTCACCAGGTCTGGCCAGCCGGTCGAAAAAAATGACTGCGCCAGGTGAACGATCACGATGGCAATCGCGCTACCGAAGCGAATGACATCCAGCGAAAGCGAGCTCGCTGTAGGAAGCTTTTGCGGTGTCGCCATCCCCGAATTGTACTTGGCAGCGGCAGCAAGGTCACTCACCGGAAAGGTGCGAGGCGCGGGTCGGTCAATAGCAGCAAGAGCAGTATTGCTGCAGGTGTCCCCGGAAGAGACGGTCTACGCTGGCTTTTTCTCCAGGAAAAGGCCAGCGTGGACAACGTCAGAAAGGGCATGGCAACAGCAATATTGCTCTAATCGATTGCCTGCACTGCACCGCGGCCCAGCAACTCTTCAGCGCGCTCGATGAAAACGCGGTCGGCCGCAACGGACAGCCCCTCCGGTTCGAGCATCACGGCGAACTCGCCGCGCTGTTCCAGGTTGATCATCAGTTTGCCAGGACCAGGTGCCGCGTCAATCATTCCACGGAGCGAGATGAGTGTCTCGTTGGTCGAGCGGTCGAGCGTCACCTTGATGCGCACATTGCCCGGCAGCTTTACCTTGACGTCTTCGAGTGCCGTGATTGAAGAGACGCATAGTTTATTGGCTGCATCTTCTTCTGCGCGCAACTGCCCTTTCACGATGACAGGCACTTCGATCTTGAGTGATTCTGAAAGCTTCGCAAAGTCTTTCGGGAAGCAGATCAGGTCGATTTTGCCAACGGTGTCTTCGAGAGAAGCCTGGGCATACATTTCGCCGGAACGTTTGGATTTTGCGACCTTTAAATTCACAATGACGCCGGCGATAGCGACATCGTTTTCCGGCTGCGTCTGCCCTCGACGTGTGGGCGGCGGCGCAGGCTTCATCTCGAGGGCCGTGGCTGTATCGAGTGCCCGGATATTTTTGATTTTGTCCGCATACTTGTCGAGCGGGTGGCCGGAGACGAAGAAGCCGAGGACTTCTTTTTCCGACTGCAGCCGCTGGTGTTCGTCCCAGTCAGGCACATTGGGCAAGGCATCCTGGTGATCAGCGGCATGTCCGTTTCCGCTTGCCGGCGCATCGTCAAAGATGTTGCCGAGCATGGCGAACAAGCCGTGCTGGCCTGCGGCATGGTCACGCTGCGCTTTCTGCGCACTCTCCATCGCTTTGTCGACACCAGCCATCAAGGCCGCACGCCTTCCGGCGTTGCCTTCGAACATGGAATCAAAGGCCCCGCTCTTGATCAACGACTCCACCACGCGCTTGTTCAGCAAACGCAAATCGACCTTCTCGCAAAATTCATTCAGCGAAAGGAAGCCGCGCTGCTTTTCTTCCTGCAGGGCCGTGCGCGCAGCCAGGATTGAATCGATCGCGTTGCGTCCGACGTTTTTAATGGCCGCAAGACCGAAGCGGATCGAGCCAGGCATCGGCGTAAAGTCTGCACCGGAGAGTTGGATATCCGGAGGAAGGACCTGAATGTCAAGCTCGCGGCATTCCTTGATGTACTTGACAACATTTTCCGGCTTCGAGATTTCAGACGTGAGCAGCGCGGCCATGAACTCGACCGGGTAATGGGTCTTCAAGTATGCCGTGTGGTAGGCGAGCAGAGCATACGCAGCCGAGTGCGACTTGTTGAAGCCATAGCCGGCGAACTGCTCCATCAGGTCGAAGATGCGGACGATCTTATCCTTGGGATGTTTACGCCCATCGAGGCCGCTGGTCGCGCCGGAGACGAAGCGCTCGCGCTGCTTCGCCATCTCCTTTTCGTCTTTCTTTCCCATGGCGCGGCGCAGCAGATCGGCTTCGCCGAGCGAGTAGCCGGCGAGCACGTTGGCGATCTGCATCACCTGCTCCTGGTAGACGATGACGCCGAGCGTCTCCTTGAGCAATCGCTCCAATTCGGGCAGTTCGTACTCCACCTTGCGGCGGCCCCACTTACGTTCGATGAAGTCATCAATCATGCCACCCTGGATCGGGCCAGGCCGGTAGAGCGCGTTCAACGCGGTAAGGTCTTCGACGCAGGTCGGCTTATAGCGGCGCAGGACATCGCGCATGCCGCCCGACTCGAACTGGAAAACACCCGAGGTCAGCGCACGATGAAAAATCTCTTCATAGGTCTTCTGATCGTCAAGCGGAATGGTCTCCATATCAAGCTTGATATCGAGGTCTTTCTTGATGAGTTTGAGACAGTCGTCGATGACGGTCAACGTGGTCAACCCAAGAAAATCCATCTTGAGCAGACCCATTTTTTCGACTGCCTTCATATCATAAGCAGTCACGATTTCTTCGTTTTTCGAGCGCACCAGGGGCACAAGTTCGGTGAGCGGCTGCGGTGCGATGACGACGCCGGCGGCATGAACACCGGCTCCGCGGACGAGACCTTCCAGGCGCTTGGCAGTGTCAATAAGCGACCGTACACTCGGCTCATTTTCGTAGGCGGTCTGCAGCTGCTGCGATGCGGCGAGGGCCTTTTCAATCGTGATGCCGATGGTCGGCGGGATGAGCTTGGCGATGCGATCCACCTCACCGTAGGGCATGTCGAGGGCGCGGCCGACATCCTTGATCGCGGCCTTGGCGGCCATGGTGTTGAAGGTAATGATCTGTGCGACCTGCTCGCGGCCGTACTTGCGCTGCACGTACTCGATCACTTCACCGCGCCGGTTCATGCAGAAATCGATATCGATATCCGGCATCGAGATACGTTCCGGATTCAGAAATCGTTCGAAGAGCAGTTCATTCTGCAGGGGATCAATATTCGTGATTTCCATGACATAAGCGACCAGCGAACCGGCAGCCGAACCGCGGCCCGGGCCGACGGGAATGTCATGCTCACGAGCGTACTTAATGAAGTCCCACACAATGAGGAAATAGCCGGGAAACTTCATCGCCTTGATGCATTCGATTTCGCGTTCGAGGCGCTCCTGGTAATCCGTCAGTGTTTTCCGCAGTTGACCGCGGTCCTGCAAATGCTTGACCGCGGTCTCCATGCGTTTGCGATAACCGGCGCGGCAGACTTCTTCAAAATAGCTGTCAATGGTGTGGCCGGGCGGCACCGCAAATTCAGGAAATGGATTGGAGACCTTGTTGAGCTTGAGGGAGCAGCGTTCGGCGAACTGCATGGTACGGCTGACAACTTCAGGATGATCAGAAAACAGCCGCTCCATTTCATCGGCTGACTTAACGTAGAACTGGTCGGTCTCGAACTTGAAACGTTTGTCATTGTGGATGGAATCGGCTGTCTGTACGCATAGCAGCACTTCATGAGCGTGATGGTCGTCTTCGCACAGGTAGTGGCTGTCATTGGTCGCGACCAGGGGGATGCCGAGCTCTCTTTCGAGCTTGAACAGATCGGCGTGGATTTTCTTTTCCAACGCAAGACCCTGGTCCTGAATTTCAAGGAAGAAGTTTCCCTTGCCGAAAATATCCTGGTACTGCCCTGCCGTCCGTTTGGCCGCGTCGTAGTTGTCCTTCATCAGGTTCTGCGACAACTCACCGGCCAGGCAGCCGGAGAAGCCGATGAGTCCATTGGCATGCTTCGCGAGAAAGTTTTTGCTGATGCGCGGCTTGCGGTAGAAACCATGGAGGGCGGCTTCGGAGGTAATGCGTACCAGGTTGCGATAACCTTCTTCGTTCTCGGCCAGGACCAGGAGGTGGTTGTACTGATCGCCACTGGGATCAGCACGGTGGTCGTCCTTCTGGCAGATGTACAGTTCGCAGCCCAGGATAGGCTTGATGCCCTTCGACTTGGCCGCATCAAAAAAGTGGACAGCGCCATAGATGTTGCCGTGGTCGGTAATCGCGACGGCCTTCTGGCCGATTTTGTCGACGTGTGCGACAAGCTTGTCGACATCACAGGCGCCGTCTAAAAGCGAATAGTCAGTATGAAGATGAAGGTGTGTGAACTCTGCCATGGGATGGCTCTATTTTAGGCTGTCGGGCAAGGCGATGCGTGGGCGAAGCAAAAGCGCAAGACTGTGCGACACGCGGCGGATTTGAGGAAAACAGGGCCTCGCGCAGGACGCAGAGCGGTGTTCCATTCCTCTGCATCCAACCCTGCAGTACTAACCGTTTGTGCAAGGATTCCCGTGAAGTTTTTTCTAAGTGCATTGTTCGCAGCCACGCTTTGCTTGTGCAGCAGCGATTCCCTTTCCGCGCAGAACAGTGCTGCGAGTGCGGTTGTGAAAAGCAGCGCATCAACACTTGTGGTGCAGGTGACTGGTATCAGGAACAGTAAAGGCGAAATCCGGCTGCTGGTGTTCAGCGGCCAGGATGGCTGGCCGGATGTGCGCGACCAGTCTTTTCGCCATGCCAGCCTTGCCGCTAACGGCAGGGCCGTGACTTTCACTTTGACGAACATGCCGGAGGGCCGCTACGCGCTCTCTGTTCTGCATGACGAAAATGAAAACCACAAGCTTGATCGCGATTTGTTCGGGCGCCCAAAAGAAGGCATAGGCTTCGGCAACAATCCGAAGATTGGTTTCACGAAACCGGGCTGGAAAGATGCGAGCGTGCAGGTCAACGGCCCGTCTATGCAGACCACGATCGACCTCCGCTACCCGTAACCATGGATTGCTGCCCTGCGGGAGCACGGTGTGCTGTTGGGTCACGCCGCTACTGCGGAGGATGGGCAGCAGTTGGAATGGCAAGGAGCTTTGCCGCAAGCGTGGACAGACGCTGGACGTGGTCAGTTAATTCCGCGGCAAGCGACCTGGAAGTTCCCGCGAATTGTTCGTCACGCGCCAGGTACAGCAGGTTCGTCAGGCTCTGCAGCGGATTGTTGATCTGATGCGCGAGTTCGTTGGCCATGGCCGCGGCGGCCGCCGCACTCGCCTGTGCCAGCATCATCTTGTGTTGACGTTGCTGATGTACGCCCATAGCAGCAAAGTTCGCCAGCATCTGCATCAGGTGCAGGTCTTCCCTGTCAAAAGCTTCGTTGCGCCGGTGGGCCATGATCCAGATCGTGCCCCGTGTCTCCTCAACCTGCCAGGGTAGCAAAAGGCCATCGGTAACGATCGGGGCTTCGACTCCCATCAAGTCAAAGAAACGTTGTGAGACACGAAAAAGCTGCGGCCGGTTCCGTTCCAGACAGATGCTGCACGCACTTGGCCACCTGGGTAGGACGGCATCCAGAAATGGCGCGTACTGGCCGCATGTGGCAATCCATTGGTAGTAATCCTCATCGCTCCGCTCTTCCTTCTCGAGGCTGATACCGGCACTGTCGGCACCGCACAGGTCAACAGCAGCATTCACCAGCCCCTGCAGAATCTCTTCGGGCTGATCGACAAAGGCATGCGCAAGGCGATTCATCCCTTCCATCTGGGTCGTCACGTCGCGCGTATGAAGACGACGGTTGGCAAAGGCACAATCATCTGCAAGGTCAATGACCTCCAGGCCCGTATCGCCTGCTGCACCGACGTCCTGATTGCATGCACCTGTCATAGTTGGACTTGCCTTGATCTTGCGTTGGACTTGTCCGGGTAACCCGAGGCCTTGAGCCTAATCATCCTTTAGCGATGCGTCTGTCGCACAGGTGACATACGTGTACGTGATAGACGCCGGCGGTTTATACCTGTTCCATCATCCGACTATTTTGGGTACCCGCTATCCAAAGGTTGGAAGTCGAACGTCTCCTGGTACTGCCATGGGCCACCAAGATATTGCCAAAGATCAAGGCCCAGGGCGGTCGTCGATGAAGAAGTAAAATCCACCTGCAACCGCACCATCAGAGTGCGTGCTTCTGCCGCTGTCACCTTGTTCTGGATCACCACGTGCGGCATAAAGCGCTGCCTGTCCTGCGGGATCAAGCAGCTTTCGAGCGAGGCCGCCAATTTGCGGTGCAGGGTAAGCAGTTCGGGGGACACCAGGGTGTAGGCGACGCCGCGGCCCAGCGAGCGCAAGCCCGTCACCTCGACAGGAAATACCATCTGCTTCGAGGCCAGTTCCCTGATCGAACTCAGCACGTCCCGATCTTCTGGAAGTTGATGGAAGAGGGTCAGGTGCGCCGGCACCTGGTTGCGCGAAGGCGGAAAATGCTCCTGCCGCATCTGTTCGAAGAAAGCCTGGGCCACCGGATCAAATCGCAAAGTTAGAATGAAGCTCATCCTTTGATTATCCGGGGATTACTCCAGGCCCTGTTTGCCCTTCTGGCCGGCCGTAAATGCTGTCCATTCGCCGGACTTCATATTTCGCAGGATCGGCGCTTCCCATGCGTATTGCGGGTGCGCCTTGAGAAAGGGTTTGGCGAGAAAGTCTTCTCCACACGGATGCCCGGCATGTACCAGGATAGTCATCTTTTCTGCCATGTCAGAGGTCGTGACTTTACCCTGGACCGCGCCGCCCGGATCGAAGGGCGCCCAATCCCACTGCGGAACACCCTTTGGTGCAGCATCTACATGGCCGCACAGACTTCGCTCGTCTGCCGTCTTCTTACCGGTAGAACTGTCCTTGTGGTCGGCAAGATAGGCTTCTGCTTTCGTCGCGTCGATGCCGCCCTTGTCCTGCTTCATTAATTCTTCCCAGCGGACTCTGCGCGCATTCGGTGAACTGGTCAGGTCTTTGGCATTGAAGGCCGGCGTTTCTTCTTTCATCAGCTTGGGGTCGCGGGGAAAATTCGCACTGACGAAGTAGCCATCCTTGCTGCGCCAGAGCGGCGTGTTCTTCAAGCCGAGTTCGAGATAGCCAATTTCGCCCGTGTTGCGATCACCTATGAGCCAGTCATTCGCGTACCCGCCGTTGTTGCCTTCTTTCATGATGCTGACGTAATCGTCGATAGAGCTGGCGTACTGCAATGCCTTGCGGGAGCGATCGAACTCCGCTATGCCGTCAGAATCCCATCCCTCGAATTGGGTGATGGTCGTCTCGGCACTCATGATACCGGCGCTGTTGATGCCGAAGTCGTCGCCGCTGGTGATCAATCCGGGCATACCGTCCATTACGATGCGATTGCCATGCTTTGGCTGAATATCGAAGGCAATGGTCCAGCGTGATCCCTCCGCATAGGACGACCAGTTGTTATGCGCGATGACGATCTTGCCGTCTTTCGTATAACTGCCGGTAGCGATAAAGGCGCTGCAGTTGCCCGGCGCGGCTACCCTGGCCGGTTTGGCCGCGTGCGTCTTCTTCTCCAACCATGGCACGTAGTATTCGGAAAGTTCGATTGAGCCGTTGATGGCGACAATGTCCCAGAGATCGAGCTTGATACCGCGTTGCTTCACACCATCCGCGATGCCCTGCAGCTCCCGTTGATATTCAATGTCGAGATGGGGCCAGAGGATCGTCTTGCCGGCTGCGCGGTAAAAGCTCCAGCTGCGGCCGGTACTGTGCGTGTCCTCAAGCTTCAGAACGTGATAGACGTCAAAAATCTCTTTTGCCAGTAGATAGCCATGCTGATACCCGACCTGCTCTGGCGTCCCTTCTAGGTGCACGAATGACCAGCCATTCTGGTCGAATCGATAGCTGCCGGCCAGGAGCAGCGATTGCTGCACCGTGTCATGCACTGCGGGCTCGGCAGATGCCGGCTGCAAGAGTGCCAGCACAAAACAGCCGGCCTGGACGAATCGAGAGACAGATTGAAAAGCAGGTCGCATCGTGCGGTTCTCCTGAAAAGCAAAAGGTGACTACAGGTTGCAGTCACCTTAACACTCCCGGAACCCTCTTCAACGGATCGAGCTCTGTGTCAGTGCTTCTTCTTGGCCGGGACCGCCTTCTTTGCAGTTGCCTTCACCTGGTTGCTCTTTCCATGTGCAGCCGGTTTCGCAAGTGGCTTCTTCACCGCGGCCTTCTTGGCAGGATGCTTTACCGCAGGCTTCGCAGCCGGCTTGGCTCCGGCCTTCGCGACCACTTTCTTTCCCGGGCCCGCAGGCGCCTTCTTCACAGGAGCAGGTGCGGCGGTCTTCTTTGCCGCCAGCGCCGGCTTAGCGTTTACCGCGGTTTTTGCCGAGCGGGCATGCGCCCCCTTGCCGGCGATGTCCTCGACCTTGGGTGAGGTCTTGCCCACTACCGGCTTCACAGCTTCCGTTTGCACCGGCGGAGCAGCGACCGGTTCCGTATTGACGGCGGACGAAGCTTTTTCCGGCTTTTTCGCGGCAGTCTTGGCCGTCTTTTTCGGTTTTGCGGGGACAGGAGCTTCCTCGTCGCTATCGTCCTCGTCATCGCTGTCCACATCGTTGTCGCCAGTGTCTTCAATCACGTTCTTGGCCGCAGACTTCTTCTCGGCCTTCTTGGCGGCGCGGCCACGCCGTACGGTCACGGGCGGCGGCGGTGCCGGTGGCGAGTAAGGCTCAAGGAAAGCACGAATCTCTTCTTCGGTCTTCAGCTTTCCGTCAATCAGGGCATAAAAATACTGCTGCAGTAATTCCGCATACTCCGGCAGCTCCGGGGTAATACGCATGTCCTGCATAATGGCAGTCGGCACCTGCGTCTTGGCTTCAGGCCACACGGAGAAGAAGTTCTTGTACTTATTCTGTGTCGGCACCCCCTTGCCAGTGAGCCCCAGCCACAACACCGCGGAAGGATTGCTGGATTGAAACAGCTTCCAGGTGGCCGACGGCGACGATGCATCCCTGGCAGTAAGCTTGGTCGCGAAGTCCTGGGCATCCTTGTCGAGATTCTCCCACTGCTGGACAAAGCCCTGCCGGACGAACATCTTCTTGAGGGCGGCCAGGTCGTTCGGCTTCATCTTGGCGGTCAGCAATTCCATCGCAGCAGATGAGGCGTCGGGGTTCACCCCCTGCATCTGCAAGCGCGTCAGCACTTCATGCATCTGCTCCAGGCCGGAGATGTCGGCGCAGGACGCCGTCCATGCCGGGAACAATTCTTTCATCCAGCCCTGAGCTTCCAGTTCTTTGAGGGTGGCGAGCGGATTTTCTTCGTGGCCGATCTCTTCCAGTTCGTAGCCTTTGTCATAGGCGGAGAGCTGCTGCATCATGCCTTCGTCCTTGGCATTCTGCAGGCGGGTTGCTGTTTTTTCGTCAATGACCCACTGCAGCCGATGCAGCAAACGGGCGGCGCGCAACATGCGGACGGGTGACTCGAGAAAGCCATAATTGCTTACCAGGCGCAGGGTGCGGGTTTCAATGTCTGCCACACCGTTGAGCGGGTCCATCAGCAAGCCGAAGGACATGTCGTTCAGCGACAAGGCCATGGCGTTGGCGGTAAAGTCGCGCCGGCGCAGGTCCTCGAGAATGGTGTCCCAGAAATACTCCGGTTTGCCGGGCTTGGGAAATTCTTCGCGGCGTGCGCTTGAAATCTCTACACGAACATTCCCGGGAAACTCCAGGAAAAGCGTCCGGCTGGGGCCATGCTCTCCCCAATAGGCTGCGCCGGCTTTCGTCAATGGATCCTTTAGGTTGAGGGCATTCCCTTGAACCGTTAGATCAAGATCTCGCACAGGGGAGCCAGTGGTCAGGTCGCGGACCGCACCGCCGGTGAGGAATACGGTAACGGAAGCTTCACGCGTGGCATCACGAATGATCCGGATGGCTTCACGCTGTTGCGGGGAAAGGCGGTTTTCTAGTAGGTAGATATAATCAGGCATCAGCGGTTGAGTCACCAGCTCATTCACGGCAAGTACTGCAATATGAATGAGTTACATGTCAAGATGTAACGCTTGCAAAGGTCAAAGGTATCACAGCGAGCAACTTTTTGGCTACCATATTGCACTATTTACGCGACGACTCGCGCGCTGAGCATGCGACAATCGCTCCTGCTCTGCATGCCCAGCTCTATTAAAAAAGTGATTCTTCGCAAGTGGGACCAGGAATGGCTCTCGGGCTACCTGGCGCCTGCGGGATTCGTTCGAAATGGTTCCGTAGAACTTCTCGATCTGACTGGCAAAATTCAATCGGCTGCCCTCGATCAGCTGAAATGGATCTGCTTTGTCCGCGACTTCAACTCAGGGGAGATCGCCAATCCGGAGCGGCTGCTGCGCAAAACTTTCGCCGGCAGGCCCCGGGCGGCGGGCATCTGGGTCCGTCTACGACTGACAGACGAAGACGAACTTGAGGGTCTGGCGGCAAATGACACCTCGCTCATCACGTCGGGCGGTCTGTTCCTGGTTCCGCCGGATACGCGCTCCAACACGCAGAGGATTTTTGTGCCGGCCCCGTCCATCCAAACACTGGAAGTGATCTCCGTCATCGGCGTGGTGCAAAAAGCGTTGCCCCGCACGCCCGCCGCGCGGGCCGACAGCGACGCACAGCCTGTACTGTTTCCAAAGTTGGAAACCCGCTGACGTGCGCGGCTCCGCTTCTCCTACAATGGCTACTATGAAGCTGCGGCAGGTGGCGGAAGCC
>CAZZXL010000054.1:0-26029 GCA_964658035.1 uncultured Acetobacteraceae bacterium | reverse complement strand
ATGCCGTGGAAGCTGTCGGCCAGTCCCGGCAGGCTGACGGAGCGCTGCGTGACCTCGACATGATGGCGCTCAAACTCGGCACTGTAGAGGCCCAGTCCAACGACTGCGGCGCTGCCCATGCCCAGGAACGCGCGGCGACTGACTTTACTAGTGCCGACCTGACCGGCTGGACGATGCAGGACGGGACGATCAAGGCTGGAGTTGTCGGTGATTCGAGAGTTCATGCTTAGAAGATCCACGCCCCGCTGTCCCGGCATTGCCTGCTGATCCAGGTCAGCCGTCGATTGATTTCTCAAGTCTACCGAACAAAGTGGCGGTATCCGTAGCCTGTGTGTTAAACGGAGGGGCAGGTGACAGTGCCATGCGGAAGATGAACCTCTATACTGAAGCAGTGCGCGCTGCCACTGAAAACGGAACCAGGAACGCCGACGTCAAGACAGATCGCTTGTCGACGGACGATGCACGACAGCTGTGGCAAACGGCAGGCAACGCTGAGTGGATGACCCTTGCGTCGACGGCGCGCGGCCTTTATCACGCACCCGACGCCGCAACCTACATGGTGATGCGGATCATCAATTACACCAATGTGTGCGTAGCGCAGTGCGATTATTGCGCCTTCTACAAACTGCCGACGCAGGATGGCGGCTATGTCCTGTCACAGGAACAGGTTTTCGCCAAGCTGGATGAACTGCTTGCCCTGGGCGGCGACCTGGCGGCGTTTAATGGCGGCTTCAATCCGCACCTGCCACTGTCTTATTACTGTGAGTTGTTCATCGCGATTCGTGCGCGCTACGGCGACAAGTTAGAGTTTTATGCCCTCACCGTCGCAGAATTCCTCTACCTTGCCGACCACGCCAGGTTGACGCTGGCCGAGACGGCAGAACAGTTGAAGGCAGCAGGTGTGCGATGGATCACCGGCGGCGGTTCCGAGATACTGACAGAAGGCTTTCGCAAGCGCCATGCGAAGTTCAAGTACACGGTCGCGGAGTATTTTGAAGCACAGAGAGCTATCCTCGAAGCCGGCCTGCGCACTACGGCGACAATGGTGATCGGCTTCGATGAAACACTTGATGAACGGCTGGAACACCTTGAACGGACGCGTAATTTTCAGGACCAGGTGCTCGCTGAAATTCCGGGGACGCGCGGACTGGAAAGCTTTCTGTGCTGGACTTACAAGCCCTACTTCACGCAACTGGGCGGCATCGAAGTTTCAACCGGAGAATACCTGCGGCACCTGGCGCTGAGCCGCGTTTACCTCGACAACATTCCGCGCATCCGTACGTCGGTGTTGACGCAGAATCAGCAGGCCCTGGAAGGTCTGCTGTATGGCGCCGATGACTTTGACCTGCCGATTGAAGATGAAGTGACACAAAAAGCCGGAGCGACCATTTCGCTCGATTTCAAAAAGATCCTGGCGTATGCCGAAACGCTGGGCTTCCATCCTGCGTACCGCAGCGTGGCGCGCAGCGGCTCCATCTAGCGGCAGTGACTAGGCCTTCGCCAGCAGCTGCATCCGGCGATACTCCTGCTGCACCAGTGCGCTCCCGTAGAGACGTTCCAACTGCCTGACCATGAAGTGGCCTTCGGCGACCCGCTGAAAATGGGAGGTGAAGGCGATATTCAGGGCCAGACCGCCAGCTGCGCCGATCAACGGAACCATCTGGGCGGTGACCTTCTCTGCCACTTCTACGCCGAAGCGTGCAGCGATGCCTGAAAGGAAGCGCACGAGTACGGGCGCACCACCTTTTACGGCACCCTTCTGGGCGAGATAGCTTGCAGCCTCGCGCGTGGCCTGGGCCAGGGCTGCACGGGTGGCGTAGTAAGCGCTCTCGAGTGTATGCGTCCCGCTCTCGCTGACCGCAGCTGCTCCTGGCGCCCCGCTGCCCAGGGCGAATACCTCCAGGCATGCCAGGGCGTTGGCCGGGTCGCTCAGGTCTTCGCCGTGACTGCGGGCAATTTCGGCAATGGAATGAAGCATGACGGTGGTCGAGACTGGAAGTTCAACTACTAATCCCGGTAAACCGAAAAATCCGCCGGCCGCTCCTGCCGCCCCGGCGAATAGTTGATGCATGCGATTGCTGGGGAGGGTGATGCTTTGACTGTTCAGCCCGGTAAGAGCGGCTTTGAGGCATTGTTCGAGCGCGCGGTTCACGGCCTTGTGGACAGCGTTCTGGGCGACGGCCGGCAAACGTCCCATCAGCTTTTCGACAGGCATGCCGACTTTTGCGGCAATAGTCATGGCCAGTCCATGATGCTCGAGCAGTTCGATTGCTGCTGCCAGTTTCTGTTCGTCCTGTACTTCCATCCGCAGATCCGATGCCACACTCGCTACCATTGCCTGACCCCACTATTCGATGCGTCTGTGATTACGATGCAGGTTACAGCCTTTTCTACAACAGCTTCGCCATTCGAGCAGGATTCGATGCGCTCTAATAGCCTGCGGGACGTTCGTTCATCACATTGAAGACTTTTTCCATGGCGACGCCCACGCGACCGATCGTCCCCTCATCGAACAGCCGGCCGATCAGCGTGACGCCATGGGGAACACGGCGGGGTGGCGAAAACCTGGGCAATGGGCGGTTCGGATCAGGGGCCCAGTCGCTCCGCGCTTCGCTGACTTCCACAAAGCCGGCGCGGAGGGTGAGCGAAGGCTGACCGGTAAAGTTGGAGATAACCAGCATTTCATCGCGTAGAGAGGGCACGAGCAGCAGGTCGACGTTCGAACCTTCCTTCGCGAAAAGATGCTGCATCTCGAGCGCGACCTTGCGACGGAATCGGTCAGCCTGCACGAAATCGACTGCGGAGAGAAAGCGTGCCTGGCGGAAAGTATTCGGCCACGCGTCAGGTTCCTGCGACTTTAATTCCGCCAGGCCGCCGTTCAGCGTCAGTTCTTCAAAGGCCGCCGCGCCTTCGGCAAACAGGATCAGGTTCAGCGAGTCATAGGGCCAGTCTGGAAGTGTAACTTCTACTGGCACCATTCCGAGTTGCTTCACGACATCGAGGGCGTGGCGATCGACGTCGGTCGAGCCGGGACCGTTCATCCAGCCTGGAAAATAGCCGACGCGGAGACCTTTGACCGGCGCTTCGGCGTTGTACTCAAGGTGGCTGGGGACACTGGCGACATCGCCGGGGTCGGGGCCGCTAATGGCTTTCAGGACGAGCAGGGTGTCTTCAACGCTGCGCGCCATGGGCCCTAGTTTATCGAGCGACCAGCAGAGTGTCATTGCGCCGGTACGGGCTACGCGGCCAAAGGTTGGACGCAGTCCATTGACGCCGCAGCGCATACTGGGGCTGACGATACTGCCGCCGGTTTCGCTGCCGATGGCAAATCCAACGAGGCCCGCGGCCGTGGCGGCGCCTGGTCCGGCACTTGATCCGGATGAACCTTCTTCAATCAGCCAGGGATTCATGGTCTGGCCGCCAAACCACACGTCGTTCAAAGCCAATGCGCCGAGGCTGAGCTTTGCCACCAGTACCGCTCCCGCCTGCGCAAGACGGTCGACGACGACGGCATCCGTCATGGGCACGCGATTGCGGTAGGGTTCGGCGCCGTAGGTGGTGGGAATGCGGGCAGTGTCGAGCAGGTCTTTCGCGCCCCAGGGAATGCCGTGCAGCGGGCCACGATAATGCCCGGCCTTGATTTCCGCGTCGGCTTTCTTTGCCTGGTCCATGGCGAGATCAGGGGTCAGGGTGATGACGCAGCGCAGGGTGGGATTGAACTTCTGCAGGCGGTCGAGATAGATTTGCGTCAGACGCTGTGACGTAATTTTCTTTGCTTCGAGCCAGCGCGATAGCCTGGTTACGGGGGCGAAGGCGATGTCGGCATCACTGGCCGGCAGCGGTCCTGCGTCGTTGCGGCTGCGGACGAAGACGTCGCGTGTCGGGCCGCTGAACTGGCCGGGAAGTACGGGATGCCACTCGGTCGCCGGCGCGAGCGTAGCCTCAAGCGCAACTTTGCGCGGACCCACACGCCGCTCGTACAAGGGAGCCATGGCGCTGCGCCAGTTGCCTGCCGCTTCGCCAAGCTCCGCACTCTTGAGCGTGACGTCCACCAGCTTTTCGGCCTCGAGAAAGGTGCCGACAGATACATCCGGTCCGACGGCTGGGGCAGTTCCAAACGCCGAGGGCGTACCTGCAGGCGCAGGCGCAGAGGGTGGTGGACTTCCGGCAGCGGTTTTCTGCGGGGATTGCGGTTTCGTGCCGCTCTCGCAACCTGTTGCTACCGTCAGCATGCCGGCGACGCTGAGCGAAGCATGCGCCAGGAACTTCCGGCGCGATCCTTTTTCGTTTTTCGTCACGCAACCCTCCAGATTCGCATTCTACCGGTGATGGCGGTGCCCCCGGTTTTCATTCGCCTGGCGCCTGCTTGACTGGGCGCCTGGCACAGGCATCCGGCCGAAGAAGGCCTGTATGCAAAAGGACGGCTTTCTCCTTGCAATCGTTACTCTCTTGTCACACAATGAGGTTACCCGGTGACCCCGTCCTGTCGCCTCCCGCTCGTTCCAGCCTTCAAGATACGCAGCGAAACTGAAGGACGAGCACGCCCCCGTCGGCACGGCACGCCCCTTACTTTTCGGAGGAAGCTTTGACCAGACGCTACCCGGCACTCGCCCTGTTTCTGTTTTTGTCCATCTTCACAGTTGTTGCATTCTTACCGACCTCGATCCTGGCGCAGAATGCGACGACGTCGCTTCGCGGCGACGTGAAAGATCCGAGCGGCGCAGTGGTGGCCGGGGCAACCATCACGCTGCTGAACAGTGCGACAGGCCAGTCGCTCACGACTACGTCCAAGGCCGGTGGTGAATACCAGCTGCAGCAGATTCCTCCAGCCAAGTATGCGATTTCGGTCGAGGCCAAAGGATTTGGCACGCAGTCAAAGGAAGCGGAGTTGCTGGTGAATCAGCCGGCGACGGTGAACTTTACGCTGACCCTTGGAGCCAACAATGTCGTGGTCAACGTCTCCGCCGCGACTGAGACGCTGAACACGTCGGACGCCTCGCTAGGTAACTCGATGAACAATGTCACCATCCAGTCGCTGCCAAGCGAGACGCGCAACGTGCCCGACCTGTTGTCGCTGCAGCCGGGCGTGTTCTTCATCCCGATTCCGCCGAGCACAAATCCGCTGATGCAGGACAGCCGGTCTGGGGCGGTGAATGGCGGCCGATCCGACCAGGGCAACATTACCCTGGACGGGGTTGACGACAACGACCAGGTTGGCGGTTTTGCGTTTACCGGGGTTCTTCGGGAAACCCAGGATTCGACGGAAGAGTTCCGCGTGACGACCGGCAATGCGAATGCTGACGCGGGACGGTCGTCCGGGGCCCAGGTCAGCCTGCTGACCAAGTCCGGCACCAACAAGTTTCACGGTGCTTTGTATGAGTACAACCGGCCCACCATTACCGTGGCCAATGACTTCTTCAACAAACAGGCAGAGCTGGACAGCAACCTGCCAAATACACCGGGCAAACTGATTCGCAACATCTTTGGCGGCGACCTTGGCGGCCCGATTATCAAGGACAAGCTGTTCTTCTTCGGAAACTACGAGGGCAGCCGTCTTGCGGAAAATGCGCAGGTAAGCAGGACTGCGCCGACAGCTTCTTACCAACAGGGCATCATCACGTACCAGGCGGACCATACCAACCCGGATAAATCCATTACAGTCCAGAATGAATCCATTACGCCGGGCCAGGTGAAGACGCTGGATTCTTCATGCCAGGTTTGCAACACGGCTGCTTACCCGTCTCCCGCCGGGCCGGACCCAAATGCGCTGGCCTATTTCAATTCGATTCCAGCCGCGAATGGGACGAACCTGGGGGACGGCCTGAACACGGGTTCCTTTTCATTCTCATCACCCAATCCGAAAACACTCAACACCACCATCGCCCGTATCGACTACATTCCGTCAGAACGACATCGGATTTTCGCGCGTGGCAACCTGCAAAAGGACACCACGGCAAACGTCGAGCAGTATCCCGGCCAAGGGCCGCAGTCAGTGCAGATCGACAACACCAAGGGCATGACGTTTGGGGAGACCTGGACCCTTTCGCCGACCATGGTCAATGACATCCGGTACGGGTACATCCGGCAGGGTTACGGTACTTCCGGTATTGGTTCGGGGGACTACGTGGATTTCCGATTCCTGGATACCGCGACGGCTGAAACGCGAAGCACGATCGTCAGCAACCCGGTGAATAATATCGTTGATAATTTCAACTGGACAAAGGGTAAGCACAGCATTGAAATTGGTGGAAACTGGCGGCTGGTTCACCAGAACCGCAGTTCGAACTCAAATTCGTATAATGGTGCGAGTTCGAACCCCTACTGGTTAAAGGGAAACCCTCCTGATCCGTCCACGATCCCGGGGCTGGACCCGGTGGATGGGGGTTTCAGCAACTCCTATGAGATCGCCTATGCCAACCTTGTGGGTACGGTTCCGTCCGTCACACAGGTATCCAATTACAAGGTGACAAGTCCAACGACGGGGGCGCTGCTGGGGGATGGGGTTGGGATCGATCGCCACTTCAAGGCAAATGAATTCGAGTATTACGTGCAGGATTCATGGCGGCCTCTTCCCAATCTGACGCTGACGTTTGGTATTCGCCACACTCTTCTGCAGACTCCCTATGAGACGAAAGGTCAGCAGGTGCAGCCGACCATCGACACACATACCTGGTATACCCAGCGCGAGGCTTCAGCGCTGCAGGGGCAGGTGTATGAGCCTGACCTCCAGTTTGCCCCCAGCGGCCCTTATTATCACAAGCCTGGTTTCTGGCCAAAGTCGAAGAACAATCTTGCACCGCGCTTTGCTGTTGCGTACTCACCCGACAACAAGACTTCTGTCCGTGCCGGTTTCGGGATTTATTACGACCACTATGGCGAAGGTCTGGTGAATACGTTCGACCAGCAGGGATCGTTCGGCTTGTCGACTGCGGTGACCAACCAGGCGGGCGTACAGACAATCGATGCTTGCCCGGCAGGTTCATCTCCGTCAGTCTGCTCGCCGTCTCCGCGTTTTACGGGACGGCATGCGCTGCCAACTTCGTTGATCCCGGGAGCAGCGCCGGCCACCCAGGCTTTCCCGTTCACTGCGCCGGTTGGGAATTTCGCGATCACGTGGGGCCTGGACAGCAAGTTGAAGACGCCCTATTCCGAATCCATCGACTTTTCGGTTCAGCGCGAATTGAAGGGCGGCTTCACCATTGAAACGGCGTATGTAGGGCGCCTGGGCCGGCACCTGCTACAAAGCCTTGATCTTGCCGAGCCGGTAGACTTTGTCGATCCGTCGGGCGGGGGCGACTACTACACCGCGGGAGCAGAACTATCGAAGACGGTGGATCAGAATGGTGGCGATCCAAATGCGATTGTTACGCCCATTCCGTACTTCGAACATGTTTTCCCCTTTATGGCAGGTACCAGCAGCGTCGGACCGAGCGCAACACAGGGCATCTATTCCAACGAATGGGCGCCCTACCGCGCACAGTACGGGGCGACCACCGCACTGGCAGATATCGACTTTTATTGTGCCTACGGCTGCCCGGGTGGTTACAAATCGAAGTTCTGGCAGGACCAGTTTTCTTCGCTCTACGCCCTGTCCACCATTGGCATGAGCTACTACAATGCGGGGCAGGTAACGCTGCGGCACCCGATGAGTCACGGTCTGCAGACAGACATCAGCTACACCTACTCGCGCTCGATCGACATGGGGTCTGACACAGAGCGGACGTCCGAACTGGCGAACGGCTTTGGTGCTACCTCGAGTGACATTATCAACACGTGGCGGCCGTACCTGAATCGCGCAATTTCAGACTTCAACACCACCCACCTGCTTACAGCTGACTTTGTCTATCAACTGCCAGTGGGCCGCGGGATGGCATTTAGGGGCGGCGCAAATCGCCTGACGGATGCCGTGATCGGGGGCTGGCAGCTTTCCGGGATTCTTCGATCCACCAGCGGTTTACCCTTCTCTTTCTTTGAACCCGGATGGACCACTGACTGGCAGATCGAATCTTTCGGCGTCGTGACCGGTAAAGTCAAGCTGCGACGACATTTCGACGCCAACGGGAATCCGCAGTATTTCGACAATGCGACGGGAATCAACCAGGGGATTGCGAGCGGCACGCCTGTACGGCTGCCCTACCCAGGGGAGGCAGGGCAACGCAACAAGTTCAACGGCGATGGTTACTTTGACCTGGATGATGGATTGACGAAAGCATGGAAGCTGGGTGGGTTGGGGAGCCTGAAGTTCGCCTGGGAGGTCTACAACGTAACGAATACCGTCCGGTTTGATCCTCAATCGGTCGGCAGCGGTCTGACTGGCGGCAACCTGGGAATCGCCAGTACAGAATTAACCCAGCCGCGTCGAATGCAGTTTTCCTTGCGTTACGATTTCTAGCCGAGAAAGAAGGGTAATTGAGAGAGGGGTGGCAATGGCTACCCCTCTTTTTTCTGCCCTTTTACCTGAACCAAGAACGGGCCTGTTCGCAAGTTATTAGAAAATATACACTTAGCCACTGCTTAGAATGTGATGGTAAATCACTCACATTTCATGCATCCCTTGCGCTATACTTGCGTCTAAGCTAGTGTGGCAGTCGAGGCAAGCACCTCTCCAGCCACCCATATTTGGTATGAGGAGACTTAAACCATGGCTATTCAATACTGGGACCCGTTCCGTGAAGTGGTATCGCTGCAACAACGTTTGAATTCGCTGCTCCAGGAGCAGGGTCGCGGCCAGGAAGGCAATGCGGATGTGACCGCCGCAAGCTTCACCCCTGCTGTTGACGTGTATGAAGATGAGCACAAACTGGTGCTGAGTATCGAGGCGCCGGGCGTGAAACAGGAAGACCTGGACGTGCAGGTAGAGAAGAACGCGCTGACCGTTCGCGGCGAACGGAAGTTTGAAAAAGACCAGAAAGAGCAGAACTTCCACCGGATCGAGCGCCGGTACGGCACGTTCTACCGCAGCTTCTCACTGCCGGCGACGGTTGATACGGAGAACATCCAGGCGTCTTACGATGCTGGCGTCCTGCGGCTGGAATTGGTGAAGAAGGCGGAGGCAAAACCACGCCAGATCAAAGTGAACATCGCTGCGGGACAGCCGGGTCCATCCTCGAACAAGACAGTGGAAGCCAACACGCACCAGGCAGCCTGAACGCTGGTTGAACGACTGTGACGTTGAGCACAGCAGGCGGCTGGAGTTTTCCCTAGACTGGGGCTGACTCCGCCGCCACTTATTTTGGTGCCAAGGTAAAAGACAAGAATCCAAAGCAGTAGTACGAGGCGACAAGCATGGCCATTCGGTGGGACAAATTTACGACCAAGTCGCAGGAAGCGGTGCAGACCGCCAGTTCGCTCGCCGTTGAACACGGCAACCCTGAAGTACTGCCGCTGCACTTATTAGCAGCGCTGTTGCAGGACAAGGAAGGCATCATTACGCCACTGCTTGAACGCGCAGAGGTGCCGGCGCCGCAGGTGCGGATGAAGGTGACGGATGCGCTGAGCAAGCTGCCGAAGATCAGCGGATCGCATGCGCAGCCGGGAACGTCTGGCGCCATCTCCAAGGTAATGGAGCAGGCATTCAAAGAAGCAGAGAATTTCAAAGATGAATATGTTTCGACCGAGCACCTGCTGCTGGCGCTGGCGACGCAGAAAAATGATGGTGCGCAATTATTGCTGGCATCCTTCGGCGCGACGCATGATGCGATTCTGAAAGCATTGCAGGGCGTGCGCGGTACACAGCGAGTGACGGACCAGAATCCCGAAGCGAAATATCAGTCGCTGGAAAAGTATGCGAAGGACCTGACGGAACTGGCGCGCAAGGGCAAGCTTGATCCAGTGATCGGGCGTGATGAAGAAATTCGCCGCGTCATCCAGGTGCTGTCGCGTCGGACGAAGAATAATCCGGTACTGATTGGCGAGCCGGGTGTGGGTAAGACGGCCATTGTCGAAGGCCTGGCGAGGCGGATTGTTTCAGGCGATGTGCCGGAGACGATCCGCGAGAAGCGCGTGATCTCGCTGGACCTGGGTGCCATGCTCGCGGGCGCGAAATATCGCGGTGAGTTTGAAGACCGCCTCAAGGCGGTGCTGAAAGAAATCGAAGATGCCCAGGGGCAGATCATCCTGTTTATCGACGAGTTGCATACGCTGGTCGGCGCCGGCGCTGCTGAAGGCGCGATTGATGCTTCAAATATGCTGAAGCCCGCCCTGGCAAGGGGTGAACTGCGTGCCATCGGCGCTACCACGCTGAATGAATATCGCAAATACATCGAGAAAGACACGGCACTTGAACGACGCTTCCAGATTGTGTTTGTGGGCGAGCCCAATGTTGAAGACACGATTGGTATTCTGCGCGGGCTGAAAGAGCGCTACGAAGCGCACCACAAGGTACGCATTAAAGATTCCGCGATCGTCGCAGCGGCAACGCTATCGCATCGTTATATCTCCGACAGGTTTCTGCCGGACAAAGCGATTGACCTGGTGGACGAGGCAGCGGCTGCGCTTTCGATCCAGATCAGTTCGGTGCCGGAGGAGATTGACCAGTTAGATCGCGAAGCGACGTCGCTGGAAATCGAAAAAGCTGCGTTGAAGCGGGAGACCGATCAGAACAGCAAGGACCGGCGCGAGGTTGTCGAGCGGCAACTGGCTGCTCTGCAGGAAAAAAGCAGTGGACTGCGGGCGCGCTGGCAGAAGGAACGCGATTCCATCACACTGCTGAGCGAAGTGAAAAAGAAGATCGAGGCACTGCGCTTTGAAGCAGAAGAGCAGACGCGCCGCGGCAATCTTGAGCGTTCCGCTGCTATCCAGTATGGCGAATTACCAAAGCTCGAGAATGAACTACGCCGTTTGAACGCTGTACAGGATGCCGCCGGTTCTGCCGATGGAGCAGGTGACGGCTATGGCAAGCGGATGCTGAAAGAAGAAGTGGATGAAGAGGATATTGCATCCATCGTCAGCAAATGGACGGGCATTCCGATGTCAAAGATGCTGGAAGGCGAGGTGCACAAACTGGTCAACATGGAAGGGCGCTTGAAAGAGCGCGTGATCGGCCAGGATGAAGCACTCGTCACGGTTGCGAATGCAATCCGCCGCTCGCGAGCGGGCTTGAGTGATCCTAAAAGACCGATTGGCAGCTTCATTTTTCTGGGCCCGACGGGTGTCGGCAAAACGGAAACCGCGCGGGCTCTTGCAGAATTTCTGTTCGATGACGAGCAGGCGATGGTCCGTATCGATATGAGCGAATACATGGAGAAGCATGCCGTGGCACGCCTGATCGGTGCGCCTCCGGGCTATGTCGGCTTCGAGGAAGGCGGGCAGTTGACGGAAGCAATCCGGCGACGGCCTTATGCGGTCGTGCTGTTTGACGAAATCGAGAAGGCGCATCCGGATGTCTTCAACGTGCTTTTACAGGTGCTTGATGATGGCCGTCTGACGGATGCAAAGGGTCGCACCGTTGACTTCAAGAATACTGTGCTGATCATGACGTCGAACCTTGGCGCCCAGGCGCTGGGCAGCGAAGCGCTCATTGACGAAGCCTCGTTCGATGAAGCGAAAGATCGCGTGATGGAGGTGCTCAAGGCCAGCTTCCGGCCGGAGTTCCTCAACCGCGTCGATGACATTGTCATCTTCCGGCCGCTGGGCGAAGAACAGCTTGCCCACATTATCGACCTGCGGCTCGCCGACTTGAAGACTCTGCTGGCCGATCGCAAGATCACCATCGAGCTGACGTCCGGTGCTCGTCACCAGCTGCTGCTCACCGGCTACGATCGCGCCTACGGCGCTCGCCCGCTCAAACGCGCTCTGCAACGGCTGATTCAGGACCCGCTGGCCATCAAGATTCTCGATGGCGAAGTGCTCCACGGCGATCATGTCAAGATCGACGCCGATCCACTGGCGGGGAAGCTGTTGTTCGAGGTTGAACGCGCAGTTGTGGCTTTAACGGTCTAAGTCTCCGACGGCCACTGCGCGCGGCGCGGTACTTGCCGTACGGGCGTACTTTGCCAAGGTCTCCATGCCAGAAGCGGCAGGGAGACGTCGGCATAACGTCGCCGTTTGGGATAGGGCCTTTCTGCTTGCGTGGCTTCTAAGGGACGCCCATACGGCGAGTACCGCTCGTAGCGCAGGCGATGCCGGAGGCTTACTTACATACTGCGAGAGAATTCACTTGATACTTCACAATTTGTGAAGTATCTTTGTCTGTGCACATCGTCACCCAACGGCATTTACAGGAAGCAGTAGCCCAATATCAAGATGCCGCCAGCGAACTGAAGGCCTGGTCGACGCTGGTGAAGTCGGTACGATGGCACAGTTTCATCGAGGTCAGGGGGAGCATCAACACCGCCGATAGTGTAGGTGGCTACGTGATCTTCAACATTCGACGGAATCGATACCGGCTCGTTACTGTGATGCACTACGCGAAGACCACTTTGGCCAATGAGACAGACGGACACGTCTACATCCGCTCGTTTCTGACACATCGAGAGTACGACGATCCTCAAAGCTGGGATCGGAGGTTTGGACAATGAGCACAGTATTAGCCAATCCCGTAAAGATGATGCAGCAGGGCGCTCCGCATGTCATTCATTCAGATGACGAGTTGGAGAGTTACACAAAGGAGCTCTTCAAACTCACCGCGATCGATGAACCTTCCGTACATGAGAGGGAGGCAATCGCACTGCTGACTCTGCTCATCGAGCAGTATGAAGAGGGGCATTACGCGATACCCAGGGCCGACCCGCTCTCGATGATTCGATTCCTCATGGAGCAAAACAAACTGAAACAGCGTGACCTGATTCCTGAATTCGGATCAGAAAGCGCCGTGTCGATGTTTTTATCCGGGCAGCGAAAACTGAATATCACTCAAATTCAACGGCTCTGTAAGCGCTTTAAAGTCTCTGCAGATATTTTTCTCCACCGTGAGAGCAAATAACCTGACGGTGTAGAGCGAAGATACGTTGAACATGGGCATTTCCGCCAAGAAAAGGCCAACCTGTGTCCAGCCAGAAACACCAGAGCATCAGGTAATTTGCTCTCGCAACACGGATCGCTACGCTTCGATCTGGATAATAAGATCATGAGGTTAGTCGTTAGTGAGTGGTGCACAGGCAGAAGAGCCCTACCCAACATTTCGGGTAGGACTTTTCTGCCTACGTTATTCCACACAGGACCGCCCGTACGGCAAGTACCGCTCGCCGCGCAGGCGTTCGTTTACCTGTCGTTAGTGAGCGACTTCATGTCGATGACGAAGCGGTATTTGACATCGGACTTCAACATTCGTTCGAAGGCTTCTTCGATTTTCTGAATGGGGATAATCTCGACGTCGGCCGTGATGCCTTTTTCCGCGCAGTAGTCGAGCATCTCCTGCGTTTCGGGGACGCCGCCGATGGCGGAGCCGGAGATATTGCGGCGGGGAATGATGAGGTTGAAGGGCTGGATGGTCAGCGGCTTGTCAGGGATCCCGACGCTGCAATAAGTGCCGTCGAGTTTGAGGGCGCTGACGTAGGGATTCACGTCGTGCGCAGCCGAGACGGTGTCGATGATGAAGTCGAACTGGCCGATTTGTTTCGCCATAGCTTCGGAATCTTTGCTGATCACAATTTCATCGGCACCCAGGCGTTTGCCGTCTTCTGCTTTACCGGCAGAGGTGGTAAAGAGCGTGACGCTGGCGCCGAACGAATGCGCAAACTTCAATGCCATATGGCCCAGGCCGCCGAGACCGACCACGCCAACTTTGTGTCCCTTGCCGACCTTCCAGTGACGGAGAGGTGAATAGGTAGTGATGCCGGCACATAACAGCGGGGCCACGCCCGCAGGATCGAGCTTGGACGAAATGCTGTGGACGAAACGTTGATCGGTCACGATGTGGTTGGAATAGCCGCCCTGTTCAAGAGTGCCGTCGATGCGGCTCTTCGCGTTATAGGTGCCGGTCATACCGTCTTTGCAGTAATTCTCGAGTCCCGCCTTGCAGTGCTCGCACACGCGACAGGAATCGACAATGACGCCAACTGCCGCGGCATCTCCGACTTTAAAGCGGGTAACATTGCTGCCGACGGCCGTAACCTTGCCGACAATTTCGTGGCCGGGGACCATGGGGTATAGCGAACCGTCCCATTCATCACGGGCCTGATGAAGGTCGGAGTGGCAGACGCCACAGTATTCAATTTCAACAACTACGTCATCGGGCAGCGGCTCGCGACGTTCGAAGGTAAAGGGTGCGAGTGGGGTGGTGCTTGACTGCGCGGCGTAGCCGAGTGCGTGGGACATGAAGTTCTCCTTACAAAATGTTTAATTTGCGCCTGGTGCGCTGCTGAAAACAAGATTGACTCTAGAGGACAAGTGATTGGTGGCGTGACGAAGTGGTTGACCACGGTGCGCTATCCCTTTTGAGCGATAGCGACGCGCGGAATCCCTTGAAGATCGTCCAAAAACGTAGGGCCTTTCCAATCTGATGCAGCGAACAACGATTTGATCGCTACGCTCTGTCCAAAGCCAATTTCGAGCAGTAAATGTCTACCAGCCCGCAGTACGGAGGCAGCGCGAGGCAGAAGGCGTTGATAGAATTCCAGTCCAGTCGGCCCGGCGAACAGCGCAGCGTGCGGTTCGAAGGTGACAACTTGGGTTTCAAGGACCTCGCCGTCCGCGATGTACGGTGGGTTGGAACAAACCATGTCGAACATGCCGGCGTCTGGCGGAAGCAGATCACTTTCGACAAAGGTAATGCGCTCGGCTACGCCGTGCTCCGCTGCATTGCGGGCGGCGACCAGCAGTGCAGCCGATGAAGTATCGGTCGCGAGGAAAGTAGCTTCCGGCAGGTTGCAGGCAAGCGCGACGGCAATGGCGCCTGAGCCGGTGCCGATGTCTAAAATGCGCAAAGTCTTTGGCGAGGCACGGGCAAGACGGATGGCAGCTTCCACCAGGTGTTCGGTCTCCGGCCTTGGGATGAGGACGGCGGGCGTTACCTGGATTTCCAGGCCGTAGAACTCCTGCACACCGGTAATGTACTGGATCGGCTCCGACTGGGCGCGCCTTTCCACTGCCTGGAAGTACGCTTCAAGCTGGGCAGGCGAAAGTGGTTGCTCCGGGTGGGTAAGAAAATCGGTGCGCGAGATTTTGCAGATCTGCAACAGGAGCAGCTCAGCATCCCGGCGAGCTGTCACCGATTGTGGGGAGATCGCCAGCCGGGTCGTTGCCTGGCGGTGTACTTCCTGGAGAGTATTTGACAAACGTACGCGCTGCGCCTTCCATCGGTATTTGCCGCTGATGGCAGCATTATTCCTTGGGTTGCTTGTACTTAGCGGAAGTTACAGTCTACAGGTTAAACTTAAGCATGTTCAGGCCATGTTTTCTGGTGATCGATCAGGAATTCCCCGGCTCTATCTCAACCCGCAAGCTGGTGTTAGAGACCGCTAAATACAACGTGATCACGGCGTATAGTGCGCAAGAAGCTCTTTCACTGCTGAAACGCTTTCCCCGGGTGGATGGCGTGGTGATGAATGCGACCGGCCATGACCTGGACTGCGCCGACTTGATCCGGCAGTATCGAGAGATCTCTCCCGGGGTGAAGATTATCCTCACTTCAGCTAAGGACCTGTTTGACTGTGGGCCGGTTGACCTGGCACTAGATAATTACGATCCGCGCAGGCTGCTTGACTCGCTGGCGAAGATGTTTCCGGAAGCCAACGAAAATATTCTTGCGCATGATGATGATCTGCTGCAGGGATTCCAGAATTTGGTGGAGTAGTCGCACACCCAGGCAGGTCTCAAATGAAATTGGCAAACGGGCGAGTGAACGCGTGACGGCTAAACATGGATCTACCTTTGCAATTCTCGCGGAGGGAAGAGAGTTGATCAGCGAACTGCCCCGGCTGTGGTGGATGTTCAGTATTCGTGGATTGCTGACACTGACCTTCTCCGGCATCTGCTTTTTTCTGAGTTCTTCCATGACCACCCTGCTGCTGCGGCCTGCCGGCTTTATCCTGCTGCAGGTACTTTTCAGCTTCTACGTAATCGCAACGGGCTTCATCCTCTTGACAGGGGCGCTGTATGGCTTCGATGCGAAGCTGAGGCATCGGAAGGTGCTGCTGGCGGATGCGTTGGTGAACCTGGCCATCGGTATCATTTTCTTCATCACGCTTACGCTCTCGATGCAGTGGATCCTTGTCTTGTTCTCGCTGCATTCGATGGCGGTTGGCATCTTCTATTGCGTCATTTCGCTAAGGATGAGGCACCAGACGCTAAGTCGCCTGTTGCTGGTTGCAGCGGGTATCGTGTCCGTGGCGGCAGGCTGGCGGTTCATGGCGCGGCGCTTGATCGAGATGCACACCATGACGACCGAAATCGCCCTGTATACCGCTTTGCTGGGCGCACTGTTGATCCTGTTTTCAATTTCACTGCGTACCGATCGCGTCCAGGTGCCGGTGATGCAAGAGGCCACTTAGACGCGGTACCGAAGCGATCGCGTTAAGCGGCTGTGGCTTCAGACTTCAGGCGCTCCGACTGGAAGTAAGCGATGACTGCGTCGACGACTGGCTGCAACTGGCCTTCCATTACTTGTGCCAGTTGATGGATGGTGAGGCCAATGCGATGATCCGTCAGTCGGTTCTGCGGGAAGTTGTACGTGCGAATTTTCTCTGAGCGATCGCCGGAGCCGACCTGCTGTTTACGCTCCTTGGCCAGGGCGTCATGCTGCTTCGCCATCTCCACTTCATACAGACGGGAACGCAGAACCCGCATCGCCTTCTCACGATTCTTGATCTGCGATTTTTCATCCTGGCAGCTGACTACCGTACCGGTTGGCAGATGCGTGATGCGAATGGCGGAGTAGGTGGTGTTGACGGACTGACCGCCGGGACCGGAGGAACAGAAGGTGTCCACGCGGAGATCTTTCGCTTCAATCTTTACATCCACTTCTTCAGCTTCCGGCAGCACGGCGACGGTGATCGCGGAAGTATGCACGCGGCCCTGGGTCTCGGTTGCGGGCACACGCTGCACGCGGTGGACGCCGCTTTCATAACGCAACTGCGAAAAGACGCGGTCTCCTTCAACCAGGAAAATCACTTCTTTCATGCCGCCTACTCCGGAGTCAGAGGTTGAAAGAACTTCAACCTTCCAGCGGTGCTGCTCGGCAAAGCGAGAATACATCCGGAACATCTCTGCAGCGAAGAGCGAGGCTTCATCCCCGCCGGTGCCGGCGCGAATTTCGACGATGACATTCTTTTCATCATTCGGATCCTTGGGCAGCAACATCAGCTTGATATCTTCTTCCACTTTCGGCAGACGCTCTTCGAGACCGGCGAGTTCTTCTGCTGCCATGGCACGGATTTCAGCATCTTCTTCCGTCAACATCGCCTTGCTCTCCGCGATGCCGCCCTGGATCTTCTTGTACTCAAGAAATTTGTTGACAACGGGTTGCAGGTCGCGATGCTGCTTGGCAATTTTCTGATAGGCCAGGTGGTCATTGACAATTTCGTCTGAGCCGAGCTGGCGTCCAAGATCTTCATAACGAGCGGCGATTTGTTCCAGGCGTTCAAACATGGGTGCTGACCTTCAAGATGCGGAAGTATTTCAGTTGGATAGAGGCAGGAGGCAGCAGGTCGGCGTACGCCGCTAAAGCAGGGCGCGCGCGGGAAATTCGGCTTGGCCGGAGGTGTGCATCCACCGCTATTTTAGCGCAGCATGCATGCCTCCGGGCGGAACGCCGGCTAGCCGGCATTCGGCGCAATGCATCTACGCAAGAGTTGCTGTTCAATTGAGTGCTACCCGGGTTTTAACTTGATGACTGCTTTCTTCCATGAATTTGCTCAGGTGTGCCAGCGTCTGGCCGACACCACCAAGAAGCTGGAGAAGCGTGCGATCATGGCTGACTACCTACGTACGCTTGAGGTGGTGGATGCCGCGCGCGCGGCACAATGGCTGACAGGTGAGCCCTTTACCGCTACTGACCGGCGTGCGTTGAACCTGGGCGGGGCAAGCATCCAGCGTGTGCTGAAAGAGATCACGAACGCCGACGATCGTGCGCTGCATGCTGCTTACCTTCGGCATGGGGACCTCGGCGGAGCCGCTTTTGAATTGCTTGAATTAAAGAGACAGCCTGCACCTTCCATTCAACTGGCACAGGTGGATGACGCATTCGATACCATCGCCGGACCGGCTGGCAAGCCCCAGGTCGCAGCCGCCAAGCAGAAGGTACTCCGCACGCTGATTGCAGAGGCAACGGCGATTGAGACGAAATACCTGGTGAAGCTGATCATTGGCGACATGCGTATCGGCGTGAAGCAGGCACAGGTAGAAGAAGCGATAAGCGTGGCGTGCGGACGCGAGTTGAAGCAGGTACGTCATGCTGTGATGTTGCTTGGCGACCTGCGCCAGGTAGTCGCCATGGCCTTTGCAGATACGCTGGCGGAAGCGAGGATGCGGTTATTCCATCCGCTGGGCTTTATGCTCGCGAGTCCCGTCGAGACAGTACAAGAGGCTGTAGAACGCTTTCAGCAGGAGGTAAAGGCAGAGAAGAAAGGCGGCGGTGGGGCTGCTTCTCCGGAAGACTTGCCGGCTGAAGAAACGCCGGCTGAAGCAGGAGAGGATGTACCGGTTGCGGATGCGCTTGCACGGGCCCAGATGGAAGACAAGTATGATGGTATCCGAGCGCAATTGCATTGCGGCGATGCGGGCGAGCCGGGGCGGGTGGCCCTTTTCTCACGTTCGAGAGACGACATGACACTTAGCTTTCCAGAGATCGCCGAAGCCTTTTCCGTGATTGATCGTCCGCTGATACTCGACGGCGAACTACTAGCCTGGGTGCCTCCGACCAACGAAGAAGCCGGCCGCGCACTTCCCTTTTCATCCTTGCAGCCGCGGATTGGGCGTAAGAAAGTCACGACGGCAATGCGGGCGTCGACGCCTGTCGTCTTCATGGCGTTCGATGTCTTGTATGCAGAAGGCGAACTGCTGCTGGATCGAACACTCGATGAAAGGCGCAGGTTACTGACGCTCCTGGTCAACGAGGTACAGCCACGCGTAAGTGCAGGCAGCATGCCGCGTTCATCGTTAAGTAATTTGCAAAGTGGCTTGTTTGGCGAAGCGTCGCTGCCGGATGATGCGTTCGCACGACTGGTGCTGGCGCCGGCGACTGATCTGCATACGGCGGAACAGCTTGATGCCGCCTATGGCGAAGCGCGCGCCCGCGGCAATGAAGGCGTGATGCTGAAGGCGAAGGACAGCCACTATCAGCCGGGGCGCCGCGGCCTTGCCTGGTTGAAGCTCAAGCGCGAACTGGCGACACTTGATGTGGTCGTCACATCTGCCGAATGGGGCAGCGGACGGCGGGCACAGACCCTGAGCGACGTGACGTTTGCTATCCGCGACGGTGACGATCTCAGGAACATCGGCAAAGCTTATTCGGGATTGACGGATGTCGAGATTGCCCAGCTGACGGCGTGGTTTCTGGAACATACTCTTGAAGATTTCGGCAGCTGGCGGGCCGTCGAACCGAAGATTGTGCTCGAAGTAGCCTTCAATAACCTGATGCGTTCTGAGCGCCATGCGAGCGGGTTTGCAATGCGGTTTCCACGCATTCTGCGTATCCGCGACGACAAGCCGGTGGAAGAGATTGATACGCTGGAGCGGGTAGAGGCTATCTATCACGGTCAACCGGACAAACCGGTTGATGGTTAGTCATAAACGCAGATTCCTCCCGCATCGGTCGAAATGACAAACCCTCGGCTGGCATTGGCATCTTTGCCATAGAGAGTAGCCTTATGGGGTAGCCGTCTAAGTTTTAGGAGCATCCATGCCAACACACAACGTGAACCTGACTGCTGAACTCGATCGCTTCGTCCTCAACAGGATCGTATCGCTCTACACCTTCAGGTAATTTGCACTAGTGCGAATGCCCTTCGTGGGAATGATCGTGCGAGTGGCCATGATGACTGTGGGCGCTCACTGTTTCGACAGGCATGGCGCAGCCGTGGGCTACTTCGCAATCCGAGTTTTCGAACTGGATGGTTGTGTGATGGATGCGGAAACGGGTCCGCAGTGTCGCGTTGATTTCCGTCAGGATACGGCTGGTTTCCGAAGTCGGTATATCCGCGATGGTCACATGCGTCGCGAGTGCCCGTGTCTGTGAACCAAGACACCAGACATGCAGATCATGCACATTCTGTACCCCCTCAATCTGCTGCAGCGAGACACGAATAGCGGGCAGGGAAACATCGCGCGGTGTGCCTTCGAGCAGGATGTTGAGCGTTTCGCGGACAATCGCGATCGAACTCCACAGGATGAGCGCGGCGATGAGCAGCGAGAGGGCCGGGTCAATCCAGTTCTGCCCGGTAAACAGGATGGCCAGGCCGCCCACGATCACGGCCCCGGTCGAGAGTGCATCGCCCAGCATGTGGATGAAGACACTGCGTATGTTGACGTCATCGCCGGCCTTTGAAAGCAGCAGGGCGATGGTCCCGTTCATGGCCAGTCCGCAGGCCGCGACGATCATCATCAACTTGGGTTGCACGCTGACGGGATGACCGAAACGATGGACCGCCTGGATGCCGATCCATGCTGAGATAAGGACCAGCGTCAGGGCGTTCAGGAAGGCGGCGAGCACACCGGCGCGCTGGTAACCAAAAGTCTTTTCATCCGTTGCCGGACGCGCCTGGAAATAGACCGCGATAAAGGACAGGAGCAGGGCCAGGAAGTCCGAGACATTGTGGCCGGATTCAGAGATCAGCGCGAGCGAATGCGCACGCAGGCCGGCAAAAAAGGTGAGCAGCACGTAGGCCAGGGTCGCCAGCAGGGAGAGACGCAAAATTCTCTGCGTCTTACCCGTAGTGGGGCCTGTAGACGGACCGGTTGACGGGCCATGCTCGTGCGTGTGCATTGCGCTTAGTCTACGTGTCGTTTTGCGGGCATACAAACATACCGGTTGATCCTGCTGCACAGGATTCGGGCAGTTTCCTCAAACCTCGCGCTGGAAGGATGGTTCGCCGGGAGTCCGACACAGAGAAAATGCCGGGACCAGGTCTAATGGATCGCAGTCCGGGCAACGCGACGGGCAGGATGGATCGGCACGGAATTGGCGGTATCGCGCAGCCCGCTCCAGCTTTCCGCGATGATGATGCTGTTGGTGGGCTGATGCGGATCGTAGCGGACAGACGCCGGGAAACCGAGACGGCAATCGTAGATATTGACCAGGTTCTTCAGCAGTGTCACGTCCTGAGACGCCTCGTACACCACGCCTGAAATCTCGTATTTGTAGAGAATCAACTGCATGCCCATCGGCCGTCCGATTTCTTCAGGGGTCAGGTCGGAGATGTCAATCACGGTAGCGTCAATGATGCGGCCGGCCTTGACCAGGGCTTTGCGGCGTTCGCGCTCCAATTCGTCAGCACTTTCTTCCTTGCGGCTCAACATCATCACCGCGACGCCGGCCAACAGGGCGCTCACACCGGCAAGGGTGTTGAAAACGCTGAATCCTCGCAATGGCAGGCCGTGCATGGTTGCTCCCGGGAAAATTACTGTCCCAATTCACCCACAGGATAGCGCAGCCCCATCCATAACGGGAGTATCGAAAAGGGCATTGTCCCAACCCATGCGTGCAGTGTTAAGAGAAGGTGGGAATTCTCTTCTGCCTGAAACGAGATAGATGACGACCTTACATGTCCAATGATGGAGTGAAGCTTGTCGGGTAGGGATGGCGGCGACCTGCGGTTTTACTGCGATATACTTGAAGAAAGCATGAAAAAAGTGAAGTTCTCCTCCGTCCGCGGTGCATCGACGGTACGGCCTGCGGCACCGGACAATCCTCTCCTTACATTTCCTCCAGACCAGCCCGGTGTTGCCGGAGCGGGTCGGCTGCGTATTCGTTCCACGACGGTGATCTGCGTACGCCGCGGCAACAGCGTCGTGATGGCAGCTGATGGCCAGGTGACGCTGGGCGATGCTGTGATCAAGCACTCGGCGCGCAAGATCCGACGGTTGTATCAGAACAAGATTCTTGCCGGGTTTGCCGGATCAACGGCCGATGCCTTTTCGCTCTTCAGCCGCTTCGAAAACAAGCTGGAGCAATACGCCGGCAATCTCGGGCGCTCCGCCGTTGAGCTGGCAAAGGACTGGCGCACCGACAAGATGCTGCGCAACCTGGAAGCCCTGCTGGTCGTTGCCGACCCTGGACAGACCTTCCTGATCAGCGGCTCCGGCGATGTGATCGAGCCGGATGAGGGCATCGCCGCCATCGGCAGCGGCGGCTCCTATGCACTGGCTGCCGCCCGTGCGCTGATTGAAAACTCGGAGCTGTCCGCGCGCGACATCGCGGAAAAATCGCTGCGCATCGCGGGACAGATCTGTATCTATACCAATGACCAGATCACGATCGAAGAATTGACGACGTAATGTAACAAGATAGCCTCCTGCGGCGCCTGCGCGGCGGCGATGTTTGCCACACGGGCTTATTTCAAGAAAGAGGGTGGTACTACTTCCCTCTTTCTTGAAATCCTTGCACATAAGGCGAGTATCGCTGCCCGCCCGTTTTCGGAAGAGGGCGCCGCCGGAGGCTGCATTCGACATTTGTAAGCAAGGCTCGAAAGGAGCCGCATAGTATGGCTATTTATTTACCTGGAGTTGCTGAAGATCAGGAACTGGCTCTTGATGAGCTGACGCCGCGACAGATTGTGGCGGAGCTGGACAAGTACGTGATCGGGCAGAAGGCTGCAAAACGGGCCGTGGCGATTGCGCTGCGCAACCGCATGCGCAGGCAGAAGCTGCCGCCGGAACTTGCAGAAGACATCATGCCGAAGAACATCATCATGATTGGCCCTACGGGCGTGGGCAAGACGGAGATTGCGCGCAGGTTGGCGAAGCTGACCAACTCCCCGTTTTTGAAGGTGGAAGCGTCGAAATTCACCGAGGTCGGCTACGTAGGCCGCGATGTGGAATCGATCGTGCGCGACCTGACCGATATTGCCATCGACATGGTGCGCGAAGAAAAGCTGGAAGAAGTTGAAGACAAGGCTGAGTTAAACGCGGAAGAGCGGCTGCTTGACCTCCTACTGCCGCCGCCGTCTGCGACCGCGGTACCGACCGGCCCGGCAATCGGCGTCGCTGCCATTACTGCAGACGACACCCAGCTTTCTCTCGTCCCCCCTCCGTCAGCGCCGAGCGCTGAGAGTCACCAGAAGACGCGCGAAAAACTTCGTTCGCAATTTCGCGAAGGCCGGCTGGACGAGCGCACGGTTGAAATTGATGTGCGCGAACGCAATGCCCCGTCGTTTGAGATTATTTCAAACCAGGGCATGGAAGACATGGACATCAACCTGAAAGATGTTCTGCCCAGCCTGTTTGGCGGTCGCACCAAGAAGCGGAAAATGAAGGTGGCCGAAGCCTTTGAATACCTGGTGCAGGAAGAAGAAACCCGGCTCATCGACATGGAGCAGGTGACGCGCATTGCCATTGAACGCGTCGAGAATGCGGGCATCGTTTTTCTGGATGAGATTGACAAGATTGCCGGCCGGGAAGGTGGTCACGGGCCCGATATTTCGCGCGAAGGCGTGCAGCGGGATATCCTGCCGATCGTTGAAGGCACGACCGTGAACACGCGTTACGGCATGGTGTCGACTGACCACATCCTGTTCATCGCGGCCGGCGCCTTCCATGTCACCAAGCCCAGCGACCTTATTCCTGAGCTGCAGGGGCGTTTTCCAATTCGCGTCGAGTTGCAATCGCTCACGGTAGAAGACTTTGTGCGCATCCTGACTGAGCCTAAGTCATCGTTAACCAAGCAATCGATTGCGCTGCTCGAGACCGAGGGACTGAAGCTTGAGTTCACGCCGGAAGCCCTCGAAGAGATGGCGCGTTTTGCTTTCCGCGTGAACGAAACGACGGAGAACATTGGCGCGCGTCGTCTGCATACCATCATGGAGCGGGTGCTGGATGAGATCAGCTTCCTGGCGCCGGATCTTTCCAAAGCCGGTAAGAACGAAGAAGGTGTCGTCGATCTGCTTGCTTCAATTCCCGACAATGGCGCAACCGTGCCGGTGCCGGTCGTGGAACGCAAGACAGACAAAGGTGTAGAGCGCGTCGTGATTATCGATCCGGCGTATGTGCAGCAGATGGTGGCGGCCATCGTGAAGGACGAGGACCTGTCGCGGTACATTCTTTAACGATTTGCCATCGAAGCGGACGCGCCCTTGGCGCCAGCGCATGCTCCCGTGGGTCGCGCGTCTTCCTGGATCTACGTAATCCATGGGCGTGAGAGCCTGAACGGTCAGCTTGACGGTTCGGACTAGAATGGCTCCATGGCTACGCAGACGCTTATCTCGCTCGAAGAGTATCTCAAGAAGATTCCCGATCCGGATGTCGAGTATGTCGATGGCTATTTGAAGGAGCGTCCGGTGGTCTCAACCTTGCATGGTCTGCTTCAATCGGAAATCTGCGGCTGGTTTATCTCACACAGGAAAGAGTGGAAGGTTCTGAGCGCGGTCGAAGCGCGAATGAGAACCTCAGCGACCAGCGTCCGCCTGCCGGATGTTGTGATTGACAAGATCGGCGAGTGGCCGATGGTCCTGGTCAAGCCACCTATGATCGTCCTAGAGATTCTCTCCATCGGCGACAGCATGGCAGAGCTGGAAGAAAAATGTGATGCCTATGAAGCGATGGGCATTCCGAACATCTGGCTCATCAATCCGGCGCGACGCAAAGGGAAGGTTTGGAAGCACGGCAACTGGATCGAAGTGACACGCTTTGAGGCTGCGGGGACTGAGATCTATCTGGATGTCGATTGGCTATTCGCCCAGATCGATGGATTCAAGACAGCAGAGTGAGGCGACGGGACAGCCGGTTCGAATAAAGCACGTCGCCAGAGTACGCTTCAATTCGGTCAGGATGACAAACCCGACCATGTGGTACGCCTGGTCGGGTGATAAAGCGTCGGGGCATTCGCCGGCTGACAAAACTTCCTTCGCCGATCGGCACTCAAAGGCAAGCCGGGGGTTGTGGCCGCACGACAGGGTGCGACCAACGGAAGCATCTCGTTAACGCCGAAGGCGTGTCCGCCCGGATGGCAAATCCTACATGAGGCGCTGTTGCGGCTTGGATTCCGAGATGGGGAAGGCGTGCAGTTTATCCAACTCGCTGCGCACCAGGTTGATGCCGTGGACGCAGGTTTCGAACTTCTCCGCCAGGCGCTCAAACAGCGGGGCTTCGCGTGCGTATTCGAACAGGTTAAAAGACGAAACGATGTAGAAGCTTTCTTTCCCGGTCTCAATCAAGTTGAGAAAGTTCTCCGGCTGGCTGCGCGGGTACATCCCGGTAAAAAACAATGCATAGTTGCCAATATGCTTGCGGGCTTCCCGTTCTGCGTCGAAGGAGGTAGCCGTCCCATGCACGGGATCGGAGGCAGTCAGCATTTCACTGAGACGCTGCAGTGGTTTACCGGCTTCGTCGCGCAAGGCGTAGATGCGGTTTGATTCGGAAAAGTCAGTGAGAAGATCGGCAACGTATGCAGAGACTTCAGGATCATGCATGCCAAGCTTGTTGCCATAGCATTCATCCACCAGCCCGTGAAACAGGTGTCGTAAAGAGTGTTGCTGCGGAATCACATTCACCTCCGGTGAAGCTTTGGGGGTTGAAGTGCCTCGACGGTCGGCCTCTTGCCTGCTTCAAGCCATCCGCCACAAAGAACGCGGGTGTTGCTGTTGAATGTATCGTGAAAATTCGATGAATGGTGAGACACGAAAGATGTACCCGGACTTTTCTGTTGACGAAGCTTGTTCGACAGCATCGATGCACCCGAAATGGGTGTCAATCTGACCTGTAGCGTCGTCTACCAGGGCGATGCTACGCCATCTAGCCAGCCGAGCTGCTCTCTGACCAGCACCCAAACCTACCTGAGTGGGAACGTGCAGGGAGCGAGCAGCGTGATTGGCTCAACGAATGCCACGACGGCATCGAATCAACCTCAAACGGCAACGCAGTGCGCTAAATGTGCGTTGGCGGGATTAATTGTCGTAGGTTTATTGCCGGGCATGCGCAGGCGCAGGACACTGTATATCGC
>CAZZXL010000053.1:1329-26156 GCA_964658035.1 uncultured Acetobacteraceae bacterium | reverse complement strand
CTTGGGGTCGTACTGTAACTCTGGCTGGACGACGGGGCTGCTGGACATGCTCACAGTTTCCTCTTGAATGAACGGCTGGCAGTTCGATGTAAAAAGCGACGCGGGGATGCCAAATGGGCGAACTCAGAATCGGGGAAGTGTCCTGAAAAAGAACGATGTCACAAAGAGAGCATAGCAATACCGACTGCCGCAATACCCATAAGGATGCTCAGGCGATCGGTGAGGGCGAAAACCACTGGATCTTCGTCCAGTTCACCGCGCGAGGCGAGCAGCCAGACCCGGCTGAGCCAGAGGATCATGAGCGGCGTCATGAGCCACATGCGGGCGCCGTGGTGGTACAGACTGACGGTTTCCGGACTGCTGATGTAGAGGGCGAAGACGACGACCGAGGCGTAGGCGCTGGACGTGCCGAAGGAGCGGACCTGTTCAATGTCATTCAGCAGGTAGCCGCGGCCGTTGGCGATGGCGGAGCCCGAGGCTTTCAGGTTCTGCAGTTCGCTGAAGCGCTTGACCATGGCCAGCGACAGGAAAATGAAAATGGAAAAGGCGGAGAGCCAGGGGGAGATCGCCGTATGCGTTGCAGCGGCGCCGGCGAGCAGGCGCAGCGTATAAAGCGCCGAGAGGATGACCACGTCAAGGATGACGATCCGCTTGAGGACAAGGGAGTAGGCGAGGGTGGTGACGAGATAGATGCCGAGCCAGCCGAGGAAGGCGTGGGGCACCATCCACGCAAGAACGAAAGCCGTGAGCAGGAAGCTGAAGGAGATGGCGAGGCCGCTGAAGGCAGACAGGTTCCCCGAGGCGAAAGCGCGCAGGCGCTTCTTGGGATGCTGGCGGTCGGCTTCGATGTCCAGCAGGTCATTAATGATGTAGGTCGCCGAGGCGCAAAGGCAGAAGCTGAAAAATGCCAGGAAGGCGGCAAGAAGCGACGCCGCGCGGAACTTGTGCTCGAGCAGCATGGGGATGAAGATAAGCGCGTTCTTGGCCCACTGATGGACGCGCACTGCCTTGGTGAAGACTTTGAGCGAACTGGCGCGGTCGGTGAAGACGCGGGCGATGGGAAGTTTGTGTTTCCGCAGCAGCAGGCGCAGGCCGAGGTCGGGATTGGCCAGCATGGGTTCGTTGGCGGCAATCAGCAGTGGTACGTCGGGCCGGGCGTTGCCGATGTAGTCGAAGCCCTCGGCAAAGCGGGCCTGAAAGCTTGCCAGCTTGTTCCTGCCGGTCAGGTTGGTTTTGCCGTCACTGCAAAGGACGTCTTCAAAGATGCCGAGATGTTTGGCAACGCGGTGGGCGATGCGGCCGTCCGCCCCGGTGGCCAGGTAGAGTTTGCGGCCGGAACCGTGCTCGACCATCAGGTATTCGAGGAGTTGACGGTTGTAAGGCAGGTGTTCGACGTTCAGGCTGACGAGGGAGGTCACTTGCTCCTTCAGGTGGGCCTTGCCTTTGGCAGCCCATCCCGGGGTTTGCAGCAAGGCTGCGGGGTTGCGGCGAGCGAGCAGCAGCAGGGAATCAACCAGCGTGTCGGACTTGACCAGGGTGCCGTCAAGGTCCACACACAGCGGTAGCGCTACCTCGAGAATGGCCGCGCTTTCCATGGTCTTCTCTGCCTGGGTGTTCGAGGGTTGCGGACACACGGTCCGCCGCAAAGTGCTGCAACTCAAGGATACCAAAACGGGTTTGGATCAAAAGAGTACGGGAGTGCGTCAAATAGAGCATGTGTATCTGATGCTTTTCAGCCCGCGTATCCACGTTGCGCGTACTTGCGCGTCTGCCGCTTGTCTGGCGCGTTAAGAATCGCCGGTAGAGGCGGGTTGGATGAAGTTTGTGACCGGAAGGGTCAAAAGGAAAATTATGAGGAATTTAATTGGAATCAGGCGGACGGCGCTGACCGCTTCCGCTGTATTGCTTGGAAGTCTGTCACTGTTTTCTGCTCTGGCGCAGGAAGCCGTTCCTCCGAACGCGGATGCTCACACGATCATTACTGTTCTGCCGAAAGGCAAAGAAGCGACGGCCACCGTGGCAGTCCCAAACCTGCTGGTAAAGGTGGATAACAAGGAAGCGTCGGTTGCAACTTTGCGCCACTATGGCGTGGACAAGGCCAACCTGCAGCTGGTGATGTTGATTGACGACTCGGCCCGCACCAGTCTTGGACTCTATCTGAAAGAGATCAGCGGATTCATCAATGCGCTGCCGCCGAATGTAGAGATTGGTATCGCGTATATCGACAACGGGGGGGCGCGCTTTGTGCAGCCGTTCACTCTGGACCATGCTAAGGCTGCCAAGCAGCTGCGGCTGCCGGCGGGATTTCCCGGCGCGAATGCCAGCCCGTACTTTGCACTGTCCGCGCTGATCAAGGCGTGGCCAAATGCCGGTGACGGCATGCGTCATGAAGTCGTGATGGTCAGCAATGGCGTGGATGGCTACTACGGGTTGCGCTATGACCCGGAAGATCCTTATGTGAACGCGACGATTCAGCAAGCGCAGAAGGCCGGCGTCGTGATTTATTCCATTTACTACAAAGATCGCGGCATCGCGAGCAGGCTGGGCGCGGGCGTCGAAAGCGGGCAGAATTACCTGATCCAGATGTCAGAGGCGACGGGGGGTGAGCTCTACTACCAGGGTTTCGACAACCCGGTATCGTTCATTCCGTTCTTCGATCAGATTTCCCGCAATCTGCAGAACCAGTATGAAGTTGGGCTCACCGTCCCGGCGAAGGTGAGGGACGGCCTGCAAAATCTGAAGGTGAAGGTGAATGTGCCGAATACCAAGGTAAACAGTCCGTCAAGTGTGTTCATTGGGGAGCCCCTGGTGAAGCAGTGACGGGAGCCGGGAGCGAGATAGCTAGAAGCAGCAAAGCAAGCAGGTAGGCGAGACAACCGGCGTGGTACCCGGCGTCTTCGTACCCGGATACTCCGTCTGAGTATCCGGGTTTGTTTTGCCTGCAGGAAAGTGTTCAGAGGCATGGCGCTGCGTGTAAGGTAGGGCGCAGGCTTTGCGAAGTCGCAGGCCGAGGAGCATCCATGAAGCACGGAATTCTGTACTCAGCAATCCTTGGCGTAGCCGCGGGTGCGCTGGCTAATCCTTATCTACTGTCAGCGCAGACTGCGTCGGCGACTGCGCAGAACGCCCCGGGTTCGCGGCTGAGCGGCTCCCTGGTCAAGGTGGAGGGCAAGCAGATCACACTGAAAGATGCCCAGGGGACCGAGACAACAATTGTGGTGACGGACGCAACGAAGCTGGTCCAGATTGCCCCGGGCCAGACCAGCCTGGCTGGGTCAACGCCGATCCAGTTGACCGATATCCAGCCAGGTGACCGGCTGCTTGTCTTGCGCGTGCAGCCCACCCCGGATGGCAGCGGGAAGACGGCGGCCGTGGTGGTGGCGATGAAGCAGGCGGACATTGCGCAGCACCGGGCAACTGAGACGACGGCATGGCAGCATGGCGTGGGTGGACTGGTGAAGTCTGTTGATGCGGATGGGAAGTCAATCCAGATCGCCAGCGGGGCCCAGGGCAAGAGTGTGACCGTCAAGCTGGGACCGACCGCCGTGGTGAAGCGCTACGCTGCGGGATCGGTTGAGTACAGTGAGGCGAAGCCATCGTCACTCGACAAGATTGCGGTTGGCGACCAGCTGCGGGCACGCGGAACCGCTGGTGCGGATGCGACGACTTTCCAGGCAGACGAAGTTGTGGCCGGCTCGTTCCGTAACTTCTCGGGGAAGATTACGGCTATCGATGCGGCGGCCGGCCTGATTACTCTGAGTGACCTGGCTACGAAACAGCCGGTGGCGTTGAAGGTTACGACAGATTCGCAGCTGCGGAAGCTGGATGATGCGACGGCTGACAAGCTGGCCGCGGAGATGAAACCTGCGGGCGAAGGGCGCCCCGGCGGTGGACCTCCGGGGGGTGCGGCTGCGCCGTTAGGTGGGGGCCCTCCTCCCAGTGATGGCGGTGCTCCGGGCGGCGCCGGGCGACATGGCGGCGGCCCGGGCGTTGAAGCAGGCCCGGGTGGCGGCGATATGCAGCAGGCCCTGGCGCATGCGCCCGCGATCCATCTTGCCGACTTGAAGCGGGGCGACCTGGTGATGGTGGTGGCCTCCAGCAGCGCAGATAACCAGATGGGAGCGGTGACGCTGGTGACGGGGGTTGAGCCGCTGCTGCGTGCTTCGCCGAGTGCCAGCGCGGCGGTGCTGGCATCCTGGAGCCTGGCGGGCGGCGCGCCCCCGCAGTAACTTGCTCGCGGTGACTTACGGCTGCCGGGTAGAGATTGGCCTGCCGGGAAAGATATCGCCTTCGAGCAGTCGGCGTCGGTGAGTGGTCCGGGCCAGGGATTGAAAGTCTTCATGTTGCCTTGCCATGCCGATCACTGAGCAGAGAGCGTCAAAGGCGTCTTCTGAAGCAGCAGCCTGTTCGAAGGTCTCGACTGTCAGCTGGCCGCCAAGATGTTTTTGCAGGTAAGCTGTTCGCTCTGCCGGTCGGTTCTTGCGGATTGGGCCGGTGAACGACCGGGGATAGATTTCAACGACAACCGGTAGCGTCAGCTGGTGAAACGGCCAGATGGAGAAGCCTGCGTGGTGCAGGGCAAGCAGGGTAGAGAAACCTCGAAGGCTGCCTGTACCGACTGCACCGGCGCCGCCGACCTGGAAGGTGGAACTCGGGTTCCATCCAATCGCGGGCTGTTCACACAATCGGTAGCCTAGCCAGTCGGGGGCCCGATGCCCTGGTGGACAGCGTCGGCCGGGCCTGCCCCAGAAAGGTGGCTGGCAGGCCAGCAGCCATTCCTCTGCATGCTGCGTAGCGCAGCTCCAGAACTGGTCGATTGTCGCCGCGCCGCATTGCTGCACGAACCATGCGGGCAGAGAGAATGAAAAATCCAGACCGACAATCATGGCAGGCGTCGTGCTTCTCTGGGCGATGAGCCATGCCGTGGTTTCTTCCCGGGTGCGGCCGGAGGACAGATGGATGCTGCCTTTGTGGCAGTCAGCGACGACGATGCGTCGGTGCTGTTCAGCGGTCGAGCCGGCCCCTGACCAGTCAATGGCAATGAACCGAAACGCATGTGCGTGCATCTTCTCGTTATAAGCTACGGGAGAACAGTCGATTGCGGTTGATTCTGCCAAAAGAAGGCAGCGCGGGAGAATTGCTTTGGCGGGATGGAAGATGAAGCGCCGCAAGTTGCTTCGAGTGGCCGAGGCTGTCTTCGCCCTGGGAATGATTGGCGTGGTGGGGGTCTTTCCTTTGCAGGCGCAGACTGTAGCCGCAGCTGCGCCAGTTGTCACGTCCGCACCGACTGCAGACCCGTTGAAAGGTAATTTCGCGCAGAGGCTGATGCAGTTCTACCGGGAGGACTGGAAGGGAACGTTGTCATCCTCGCCGGCGACTGCTCGTCGCGGCCCTGACTCTCCACTGGATTCGCCACCGTTTCCAAGCGGGGACTGGAGTTATGGCGGCTCCGTCGACATCGGTGCGCCCGATGGGAATGTTTATCCGGCGATGACGGCGCTGGGGGCTGAAAATCATCGTGCCAAACTGTACGGCTGGATTGCCCCGGGACTGGACTTCAGTACATCCGGCAAAACGAACGCGCCCGAGGTGTATGACGCGACGCCGAACCGCCTGGAACTGAACCAGAGTGTGTTGGTTTACGAGCGGCTGCCGGATACGGTTCAAACGAAAAAGTTTGACTGGGGCTACCACTTTACCGGCTTGTTCGGCACGGATTATCGCTACACAACTGCGAAAGGGATCTTCAGCAAACAGTTATTGAAGCATAACCGCCAGTATGGTGCGGATGTGCCGATCGAGTATGTCGATCTGTACTATCCCGGGGTGGCGAAAGGGATGAATATCCGGGTGGGGCGCTTCATTTCAGTGCCCGGCATTGAAGCGCAGCTGGCGCCCAATAACTATATCTTCAGCCATTCGATTCTTTACTACATTGACCCGTTTACGGATACGGGCGTGATCACGACGGTGAAGCTGAGCGACCGATGGCTGGTGCAGGGCGGCATCATTGCAGGCCACGACGTGGCGCCATGGACTTCCGATGCCAAGGCATCAGGAACAGCCTGTGTTGATTACACCTCAAAAGACGTAAACAACAATGTGTATGTCTGCGCGAACGGTATCAACAATGCAAAGTTTGCGTATGACAATGTGCAGCAATTTGACGCTACGTGGTATCACCGCTTTTCAAAAACCTGGCACGTGGCGAGTGAAGGGTGGTTCATGTACCAGAGGGACGTGCCGAATACCGGCGCCCAGGTTGTGCATCCAGCGTTTGTGCAGAGCGGCGTGAGCGGTGCGCAGTGCTATGGCCTGGTAGCGAGGTGCACCGCTCCTGAATATGCAATTGAGAACTACGTGGAGCATGAAGTAAACAGCAAGCTGATCGTGTCATTCCGCACGGAACTTGTGGACGACAAGAAGGGCCAGCGGACCGGCTACGCGACGAAGTATACCGATAACACGCTCTCAGCGGCGCGCTACTTCGGCAGCACAGTGATGCTTCGGCCGGAGCTCCGTTTCGATCATGCCTATGACGTGAAGGCTTTCGACTTTGGGCGCGATCGCAGCCAGTTCACGGTTGCCAGCGATCTTATCTTCAAGTTTTAGAGTTGCGGCAAGTCCCAGTTCGATCTGCAGCGAACGCCTTCATACGAATTCCTTATGGCTGGCTTAGTCCAGCCTTATGCGCCGACCACTAACGTTAAAAGTGGAAAGATGAGCGCACGCACGTGGTGCGCTCTGAAAGGTGCAAGTTCCAATGGGATTCAATTTACGCTGCAGCATCGTTGCCTGCGGCATTGCCACGTTTTCGCCGTCCATTCTGAATGCACTACCGGCTGCTTTGCCGGACGTTTCGTCAAGCAGCGCAGTCATGTCACAGCCGCGCTCCGGCAGTATTCATGGAACGATTGAAACCTTCAATGGCAGGCCGGCTCAGGGACGACTGGTCACGCTCGAATCAAAATTTGGTCACGAGCAGATCACCTTCAGCAATTTTCAAGGAGAGTACGGGTTTACCGATGTAAAGGCAGGTGTGTACCAGGTGCGCGCGCAATCGCTGCATGCAACAGATGGGGCGTGGCTCCCTGTTCAGCTGGCGGCCGGGAGGGATGCGACCGCTGATGTTACCTTGCAGCAGGCCGGGGACAGCAGCAGCCCAGCTTCTTCATCGACAGCGCAGCCGCTTCCCGCTTCGAAGGCAGGTTTTTTCACACGATGGGGGCATGCGTATATCGACGACTGGACAGCAAGCTCGAGCAGTGCTCCTGCCGCACCCGCTCCTGAACGGCGGGGAACTCCGGCACCCTTGAGTTCACCGCCTTTTCCGAGTGCTGACTGGCCGATTGGCGGAACCGTCGTCATTGGTGCGCCCGACTACCAGACCTACCCGCTGATGCAGGCAATCAACCAGAATAAGACACGATTGAAGGCCTACGGCTGGATCGATATCGGCGCGAATGCGAGTACTTCGAATAAGGGTAAGTACGGCAATAATCAGACGGCTTATGACAATATTCCTAACTCCATTCAACTCGACCAGGCGGTGCTCTACCTGGAACGGCTGCCGAACACAGTACAGAAAGACCATATTGACTGGGGTTTTCGCCTGAGCGGATTGTATGGCCTGGATTATCGCTATACAACAGCGAAAGGCGTTTTCAGTCAGCAGCTGCTATCCGGCAACAGCGGCCAGACTTATGGAGCCGACCCGGTCATGTACTACGCGGATCTGTACCTTCCGCATATTGGGATGGGCACCGATCTGCGCATCGGTCGTTATATCTCGCTGCCAGATATTGAAGCGCAGCTTGCGCCGAATAACTACACCTATAGCCATTCCATTCTTTACACTTACGACTGCTATACGCAGCATGGTGTGAACGCGACCACCAAGCTCTCTGATCACTGGACCGTACAGGCTGGCGTGTCGGGAGGGTGTGAGATAGCGCCCTGGGTGAAAGGGGCCAAGCTGACAGGAGATTTCTGCGCGGGTTATACCTGGACAGATGGCGGTAATAACCTGTACCTGTGTGCGAACTCGGTCAATTCCGGTAAGTACGGGTATAACAATCTATCTGCTTATTACCTGACCTATTACCATAAAATCAACGCCACCTGGCATACGGATACGGAGGGTTGGTATCAGTATGAAAGAGATGTTCCGAATGAAAGCTATGCCGGGCCCGGGGGCTACTCGGCAATTGTCGGTCCTTCGCCGATCAAGGGAGCGAACGGGGCTTATTGCTCATCGACCCTGGTGACGCATTGCTTTGCTCCGGACTTCGCCATGGTGAATTACGTTGAGCACGAGTTTAACAATCACCATGCTTCTCTCAACATCAGGAACGAATTCGTGAACGATATCAAGGGCCAGCGGACAGGAACGCCGACGTGGTACAGCGAGCACCTGGTTGGGTTGGATTTATGGGTAGGCAGCACCATTACTGTGCGTCCTGAAGTGCGGTTTGAGCACTCCTATAACCTGCCAGCGTACGATAGCCCCTATCTTGGATCGCCGACGAAATCAAGTCAGCTTACAGCGGCGACTGACGTGATTTATCACTTTTGAGAAAACAGCCGCGAAGCTTTGTTTAGGAATCAAGGCTTTCAAGGTTGGATAACAGATCCTCGGGCACATTCCATTGCTTGAGTATTTTGAAGATAACCGTAGGCGAGAATCCAGCGCGGATCAATTGACCCATGATGCGCCTGGATTCTTTGTCAGTCGTGGGCTGTTTCAAGCGCTTGCGGGCGAGGTGCTGGCGGGCCATGGCTTCTTCGCTAATGTCCTGGTAAGCAGTGTTCAGGGTTTCCGTGGCGAGTTCGGGATGAATGCCCTTCTGCAGCAGGTCCTGCTGAACGCGGCGCCGGCCATAGTGCTGGTTATCCTGCCTTAAGCGGGTAAAGGTCGTTGCGAAGGCGGAGTCGTCCAGGAAGTTGTATTCCTTCAACCTGGCGATCACTGCATCTATCTTCGCCTGGCCGCTTTCTTCTTTCTCTACCTTGGCACGCATCAGGCGGGTGAGCTGCATGACGGTACGCATGCGCCGGCCAAGCGAGGCCACGGCATAGTCAAACAGCTGCTTTTCGTCCAGCGGTTCCGCGAGCAGCCCGGCTATTTTCTTCGGCTTCTTTTTTGCCCACGCCATGGTTTACTGTGCCTGTTGTCCGGCCGTGGCCTGCTGGCTGGTGTGTGTCCATTGATTGCACCAGGCGTTGACGGTTGAGTACCAGAGCTGACTGTTCTGCGGCTTGAGTACCCAGTGTCCTTCGTCGGGAAAGTAAAGCATTTCCGAAGGAACATGCTGGCGCTGCAGCGTGGTGTAGAGCTGCAGTCCTTGTGACAGTTCGAGTCGGTAATCCAGCTGACCGTGGATGACGAGGGTTGGCGTCTTCATGCGCGCTGCTGAGAGCATAGGCGACCAGCGGCGATAGCCCAGGCGATTGGTCCATGGAGTTCCTCTGAACTCCCATTCGGGGAACCAGAGTTCGTCGGTTTCGCCGTAGGCCGACTCGGTATTGAACATCCCGTCGTGCGAGACGACGCAGGCAAAACGGTCAGTGTGGCCAAGGATCCAGTCGGCCATGTAGCCGCCGTAGCTGGCGCCAAGTGCGCACTCGCGGGATTTGTCGATGAAGGGGAAATGCTGCTCGGCGTAATCGAGGCCGCGCATCAGGTCGAGGTAGGGCTTGCCGCCCCAGTCGCCGTCAATCTGATCGATGAACTGCTGACCGTATCCAGTAGAGCCGCGCGGATTCACCATGACGACCACATAGCCGTCGGCGGCGAAAAGTTCGGGGTTCCAACGGTAGCTCCACGCATTGCCCCATGCGCCTTCGGGGCCTCCGTGGATGAGGAATTTTACGGGGTACTTTTTCGTAGGGTCAAAGCGGGGTGGACGGATGAGGAAGCCCTGCACGCGGGTGCCGAGGGCTCCGCGGAACCAGAAGCCGGTCATTTTAGGCAGGTCGAGATCGGCGAGAGTTTCGTCGTTCAGGTGGGTGAGGCGGACTTCAGGAACACTCGCCGGAAGAGCGATCAACTTCGACGGGGCGACGCCGCGGACTACCGCAGTCATGTCATGGCCAACCAGTTTCGTATCAAGCATAACCAGCTTCGCCGGGCTGCTGACGGTCATCTTTGTGGCGAAGAGATATTGCCCTGAAGGCGATGGAAGCAGCGTGCTGTACTCACCTTCACGGGTAAGCTGGACGGTTCCGGAAGTGGCCTGAAGGCTATAGAGCTTGGAGAGGTCTTTACCGTCCAAGGGTATATTGATCGCGAAGACCGGCGCTTCGCCTTGGTCAGCGGCGACGAAGTAGATGGTCTTCGCATCGGTCGACCAGGCGAACTCATCGATCCAGCGATCGAAGTTCGGCAGCGGTTCTTTGATCTGCTTCGTTTGCCGGTCGTAAATCAAAAGGCGGAAGCGGTCGCTTTCATAGCCGGCGCGGGCTTGCGAGCGCCAGGCGATGTACTTGCCGTCGGGCGAGTAGGCAGGGCTGAAGTCGCCGCCGGGGCTGGTGCTGATCTTGTTTGGCCTGGCTTGCGGGTCGTCCAACCGCAGGGTGAAGATGTCAGCGTTGGTGCTGGTGGCAGGTTCGGGATCGAGATTTTCTTCGAAGGCAATTTCCTTGCTGTCCGGCGAAAAGGCGTAGCCATCTGCTCCACCGACAGAGAAGGGTGGAATGTCGTGATGGTCGCCGGGAGTGAGGTCGCGCGGCGTGCCGCCGGTGCCGGGGATGAGGAAGAGATGCGAGCGTTTGTCGCCGGTTAAGGTATTCCAGTGGCGCGCGAGCAGGTGGGTAAAAAGCTGGGCCCTGACCTTGGAGTTTTCCTGCTGCTCATCGCGCTGCTTGTTGCAGGCTGCCGGGTCGGGGTTGGATGCGCAGTCTGGATAGACGCTGGAGAGGAAGAGGATATACCGGCCGTCGGGCGACCAAAGGGCCCCGTCGGCGCCAGTGCTGAGGCTGGTAAGGGCTTTCGCTTCACCGGCGTTGCCGCTGGCATCGTCAAACTCCGCAAGGTAGAGCTGAGATGAGCCTTCGCGGCTGCTGACAAAGAGGAGCTGTTTGCCGTCAGGTGAAAAGCGGCCGCGGCTTTCACCGGCGCTGGAGGCGGTAATGGGCTTCTCCTGCCCCCCCGCTGCGGGGATAACCCAGAGATGCGAGGTGCGGCTGTTTTTGTCGAGATCGATATCGGTAACGGCGAAGAGGATCCACTTGCCGTTAGGCGAGAGTGTGGAATCGCCCAGGCGGCGCATCTTCACCAGATCAGTGAACTGCATGGGGCGTCCGGGCGGATGGTCGGCTGCGTGTGCCAGGCAGGAGCCGCCTGCAAAGAGCGCGAGGCTCGCGAAGCAGCAGAGTGCAGGGATCGCGAGCCAGCGGATGAGCCGGGTGATGGAGGTACGGGCGGCGCCTGGTGGTCTTGTCGCGAGGTGCTGCTGGCAATGCATGTCCACATTTCTCCCTGTGCCGATGACCCCTTAGTCTACTGGCGGCGACCCGAGCGGGTGGCGTTAAATTGAAGCGGAGGGGTTGCCGGTGTCTTTTCGGGAAAGGATGGCGTCTACTTAGAATGGAACCAGCGGGCAGCCTGGTCGCTCGCAAACGATTTTTGATCTGGAGACACAGTGTCGGGATTTTACAAGTTTGGTTTTAGAACGCGTTGCTGGATGACGGCCGCTGCTCTTGCCTGCCTGGTTGGCATGTCGGCCGCGCTGTCGGCGCAGGTGAATTACACGGTGACCCAGACGACGGACCAGGGCTTTGCGCCGCTGGACGTCACAGCGCCGGCGATGCCGCCGGAGGAGATCATCAAGAAGTTCGCGGCAAAGGAAAGCGAATTTCGTAAGGCGCTCGACCAGTACACCTATACGCGGAATGTGCGCGTCGAGACCATTGATGACGATGGGAAGGTCGATGGCCGGTACGAAGAGGTTGCGGATATTTCCTATTCGCCGGATGGCCGCAAGCTCGAGCATGTGACCTATGCACCTGCCAATTCTCTGCAGCGCATCATCATGTCGCCGGCTGATTTTTCGGATATCGAGCACAGGCTGCCGTTTGTGTTGACGGCAGAAGATATCGTTGCCTACAACGTGACCTATGTCGGCCGGCAGAAGGTAGACGAACTCAATACGTACGTCTTTGATGTCGTGCCGAAGAAAATTGAAAAGGGTCGGCGGTATCTGCAGGGAAGGATCTGGGTCGATCAGCAGGATCTGCAAGTGGTGCTGGTAAATGGGAAGAATGTCCCGGACGATACACGCAAGGGGCATGAAGACCTGTCGCCACCGTTCACGACCTACCGCGAACAGGTGGATGGACAGTATTGGTTTCCGGTGTATACCAAGTCAGATGCGACCCTGCATTTTTCCGGCGGGACGGGCTACATGTCGCAGGATGTGCGTATCCGCTACGTGGTGCGGTATACCGACTACAAGCGTTTCAGATCCTCGGTAAAGATCACGTTTGATGGTCAGGACATTGGAGACGGGAAGACTGCCGCGCCGCCTGCCGGTACGACGGCACCGACTGGTCAGCCGGCGAAGCCGCCGCAGTAGAGTGGACCCATGTCTCAAAGGCGAGACATGGGGCACCCGGGTGTGCGCACGGCAGATTGTTAGCCGACGACGACGCGCTGGATGGCCGTTTCGAGGATGCCCTGATCGATGATCAGGGTGGCGGCTTTGTTGGTGCGTTTGCGATAGAGAGCGGTGGTTTCACACAACACGACCACGTCTTCAATTTCGGCTGGATTGGCGACGGAGTCGAGCACGCGGGCGCAGAAGTGATCGGCAGACATGTCCTGCAGGGCGAAGCCGCGGCGGAAGGCATCGTTCAGATAGAACCGGGCCACTTCGGCGAGGACCCGCTGCACATCTTCTGAAAGTTCCAGCCGGTCGGATTGGACGACGTTCGCGCCGGGCAGAGAAATTTTGATGCCGAAGGTGTTGTCGAGGTCGCTGTCCGGCTCGAAGAAGACAGCGGTTGCCACGACCAGGACGTTCTGCAATTCCGAGGTGCTTTCAATCAAGGCGTCGAGTTCGGTCAGCAGTTCGGGGTCGCTGTGTTTGTAGGCGAGATCGATTCTGGGCAGCAGCAGCATCACTTTCTGACGGCGGTAGCTGCGGACGATGCTCTTGGCCTTGGCCAGGGCGTCGGAGTCGCGGGTGTTGTAGACGGTGATGATGTGTTCCATGCCGGCCAGCTTGGCAATGGTTTGCGCAAGACTCTTTTTGCCGCTCTGGTTGGGGCCGATGATCAAGACTTCGTTACCGATTTTCAGGTCCTGGTAGGCGGCAGGGTGACGGGCGCGATCGACCAGGTCGGCGATCGATTCGAGCAGGTCGTCCATCCCAGCCAGACGGGGATGGAGGGCGCTGACGGGCTCTTCTTCCAGGCTGAGGTGAATGCGTTCCTTGCGTTTGCGGAATTCCGAGACAAATTCAATGAAGGCAGGCAATGCGGCGACCGAGCCGACGACGGTCGCGAAGACCAGCAGCTCTTCCGTAATCAGAAGAGCGTTTTCGCCGCCAAGCAGGCCATTCCACATAGCGGCAGGATAGCAGGCGGCCATTTTCGCAGTTCGCAGGACGTGAGCAGCAGGACAGCAGCAGGAGAGTGCCCGCTGGGCAACAGGGTCTTAGGGGATTGCCGGTAGACTGCTGTCATGCAGCTTAGAAGCGTCGCCGCCATCCGTCAGAAAAGTTTTACTTTTAGCTTTACGAGTCGCCTCCTGGTGACTGCAGTCTTTTGTGGCGCGGGATGGCTGCCGGCACAGGGCACGAGTCTCGAAGCTGCGCCAGGCAGTGGCCCGGCAAGGTTTTCGAAGGCTGCCATGGATGACGACCTGCTCGAGATCACGATCCCGCAACTGCAGGCCCTTTACCGCAGCCACAAGTACACCGTGGTTGAGGTAGTCCGGTGGTACATGGCACGCATTGACAGGTACAACGGCATCTACCGGGCGGTCCAGAATGTGGATGCGCAGGGCGCTCTCGCGGCGGCGGCGCGGGAGGATGCCGAAGCTGCGAAAGCAGGCGATGGCTTTCAGCCGGGACCCATGTGGGGAGTGCCCATTGTGACCAAGGCGAATACCAGTGTGAAGGGACTGGTAACTACGGATGGATGGATTGGCTACAAGCTTCCCGGTCATGAACTGGTAGCGCCGAAAGACGCAACGATTGTCGCGAAGCTGCGGGCTGCGGGCGCCATCCTGATCGGGCAGACCAATATGCCAGACTTTGCCGCCAGCGATACCAACCGCAGTTCTGCCTTCGGTCGCACCGGGAATGCGTATGACGTTCGCTTCAGTCCCGGCGGCTCTTCGGGCGGCACGGTCACTGCAGTGACGGCCAACCTGGCGCTGCTCGGCAACGGGACGGATACCGGCAATTCCATTCGCATGCCGGCAGCGACCAGCGCGGTGGTCGGCGTATTTCCGACACGTGGACTGGTGAGTATTGCGGGTATTGCGCCGCTCGACTGGCTGCTGGATAACACGGGACCAATTGCCCGTACTGTGACCGATGCGGCGATTGCCTTGAGCGTGATGGCAGGGGAAGACGCTGCTGATCCTCGGACGCTGGGGTCCGCGGCGAAAGCCCAGCCTGCGCCTTATAAGCAATATCTGAAGGCAGATGCCTTAAAGGGGAAACGCTTCGGTGTGCCTGCTTTTATCCTGCATGGGACAGGCGTTCCTTTTCAGGGGATGCCGATTTCCGAAACACCGGCCGAGATGGCGACTGATGTAAAGAATGCCGAGATTCCGTTGCGGCCGGAAACACGTGCGGCTTTTCTCAAAGCGATCGAAGGACTGCGGGCCGCAGGCGCGACCGTCGTTATGGATGACGGAATCCTGCCGGACAGTTTTCCGGAGGCGATTGGACGTGTCGGCACGAAACCGTATGTGCTTGAAGGGACCAATAATTTTCTGGCGGCGTACGGACCGGCGGAGTACCACTCGGTGGAGGCATACAGGAAAGCAGTTGGGGCAGCGGTGCCGTCGACCATTATCGATGGCATGGATGAAGATCCGGAGAGGCCGAGGCCCCGCGTGACAGAAGTGCTGCTGGAGCAGGATCCGCATGCCCAGGCGAACCTGTTTGAGCCGCGCGACCGGGCGATGGCGATGTATAGCGAGACGCTTGACCGGCTGCACCTGGATGGGTATGTGTATCCAGCGGCGCAGATGCCGCCGCCGGATGAAACGATGCCGCAGAACGGGCAGATCAGTGGCGGCCCCCATAGCGATACGGGATGGGTCAATACTCTGGGCGTGCCGGCAGTGGTGGTTCCGGGCGGCTTCTATCCTGATGGGCTGCCTTTTGGGCTGGAAATTTCAACGCGTCCGTGGCGGGATGGCGACTTACTGGGATGGGCTTATGCCTACGAACAGGCAACTCACCATCGAAGACCGCCGGTACTGGTCGAACAAGGATTGCTGCCGGACGCACGGTAACGAGGAGTGGTCATTCCCTTACGAGGCTACTGGTGTTCAGCGGTCGGCTCGGCATAGTAGCCGGTGCGGGTGCGGGCTTCGAGACCCGGTCTAGCTACCTTTACTTCCAGCTCGTGGTATTCGTCTTTTCGTTCCGCCGAGAGCGCCTGGACGGTGATTTCGTAGTACTGTTTGCAGTCGTCGAGTGACTTCTGCATCAGTCCGGCAAGGTCACTGGAGTTGAGCGCGAGCCCGCCGCTTTGCACCGCCAGTACCTGCAGGCTCAGATTGCCGAAGGACGCATCGCTGGGCTTCTTGGTGCCTTTCAGGAACTCCTGATAATAGTCAGCGCGCAGCAGGTTTTCGCTGACGCCCAGGGAATCCAGGCCGTAGAGCGTCATGTGCGCCTGGCGCATCTCCTTTGACAGTTCAACGATGTTGTTAAAGATCTGTTGCTCCTGTTTCTGATCGAGTTGAATGCCGGGGCCGCTCAGGATCGGCCAGCCGGGCGAGACCCACAGAATGATCTTGCGGTTGGGGCGCGCAGCCTCGTACGCCGTCAGCTGGCGGATGGCCGTGAGCGACAGTTGCAGTCGTTCGGTAGCGCCATAGAAACCGGAGGAGCGGCGCAGATCGCGAAGACCGATGGCGTACTTCGCAAGAGCCTGGTCAATACTGTTGCCGTCTGTTGAAAACCCTTGCTGCATCTGGTTGCCCGTGTCAGTAATGACTGCCAGCGCTGTTGGATAAAGCAGATGCCCGCCATTGGTGCGGAGGAATTTAGAGATCTGCTGCCGTTCGTAGGCGATGCTTTCGTACGACGTATTGACAGCGTCGATGACGATCACGACCTCGACCGGGTCCTGGGTGCCGCTGACTGCTTTGAAGCCAGTGATCGGGCTGGTCGTCTTGTTATCGATAACGGTGAAGTCCTGTTGCTGCAGACCGCCTACGGGCTGGCCTGACTTGGGGGTTACGACTACATCCAGATGGATCTTGTTGTCGGGGATTGCAGGACTGGGAGCGGGTGGCTGCGCGACAGCCGAAGCGAGGCAGAGAAGCGAAGGCAGCAGCAGGGTAGTGATTCGGGAGTGTAGGAACATGTAGCCTCGTTTTTTGTCCGGGTTCGCTTCGAGTGCGAATCCTCTTATTTTCACGCGCTTCTTCATGCACTTCGCTGAGCGGAGTGCTGTATCTTGGACGGACCTGCTGGAAGCAAGTCTCGGCTTGCGCTGGCAGCGAAGAAGCACGATGCGCTCCCTCCCGCAGCAGTACTGTCATGGAATGAGATGCAGATTGAGGCACGTCCATCTTTGAGGGGAGATGATGAGGGGCATGATGAAACCTGGTGCTGAAACAACCTGTGAGCCGGTCTCGCGGCGGTCCTTTTTAGCTGTCGGTGCGAGTGCGCTGGGAAGCCTGTCGCTGGTGGATGCAACTTTGGTGCACGCTGCTACGGATGCTTCTGCAGGAAGCGCAGCCAAGGCGGTAACTTTCATTGATCTGTTGCGCATGCCTGATGATGTAGCGGCATATGGCTCTTTCGTGAAGACACTCCCGCAGGAACCGATGCAGCTTGAACGGAAGGCAGGGAACTGGGTGAGCTCGCAAATCGAAGTGGCTTGCGAGGTTGGGCAGAACTCTGTCGGCTTTACCTTGAGTGCGCCTGCTACAGCGGTGGCAGTGGTGCAGGTTCGCTGGCAGGCGAAAGTGGACCCGAACATGCGAGTGCTGGGGGATGCGTGGGAGCGCAGTTACGGCGAGTTAGGATGGCGGAATTTGATGCCGGAGCGCGTGCTGCCCTGGTATTTCGCTACCTGTGACGGCAGAATGTGCCATGGCTACGGCGTGAAAACAGATGCGCGGGCGCTGTGCTTCTGGCAGGTGGATGCGCACGGTGTCTCGCTCTGGATGAATACTTGTAATGGCGGAGAGGGAGTGTTGCCGGGAAAGCGCAGGTTGACCATGGCGACGGTCGTTTCCCGGCGTGGCCACGCTGAGGAAGCAGCCGTGGATGCGGTGACGGAGCTATGTAAAGCAATGTGCGCGCGTCCCTCGCGGCCCCTGCAGCCGATTTATGGCGCCAATGACTGGAACTATAGCTACGGCAACAGCACGGCCGAATCTATTCTTCGGGATACGGAATTTATCGCCGAATTGTCGCCAACGACTGGGCCACGGCCTTTCTCTGTCATTGATGGCGGGTGGGAGAATAAAACTCGCGCGTGGCCGGATATGGGCAGGCTGGCAGCAGGTATCAGGCAAAGGAGCGCGCGACCGGGGATCTGGATCCGACCGCTGGAAGCTCCTGAAACTGCGGCGAGCCGCCTCCTGATTCCTGATTCACGCTTTGGTGGCAAGAAGGACCGTACCGTTGAGCTTGCCTATGATCCGACTGTGCCTGAGGCGCAGGAGAAAATCCGTGCCAAGGTGCGCGAGGTTGCCGGCTGGGGATACGAGATGGTGAAGCATGACTTTAGCACCTATGACCTGCTGGGGCAGTGGGGATTCGAGATGGGACCGCTGCCGGCGCTTCCCGGCTGGGCGCTGCATGACCGTAGCCGGACGAATGCCGAAGTGATTACAGACTTGTATGCGCTCATCCGCGAAACAGCAGGTGAGAGCGTGGTGATTGACGGATGCAATACGATCGGGCACCTGGGACAGGGGTTCTTCGATATGCAGCGCACCGGCGACGATACCAGCGGGCGGCAATGGGAACGCACGCGGCGGATGGGCATTAATACTGCTGCGTTCCGGCTCCCGCAGCATGGCACGTTCTTCTGCCTGGATGCTGACCTGGTTGGCATTACAGAGGCGATCCCGTGGGAACTGAATCGTCAATGGCTGGATATGCTGGCCCGCAGTGGGACTTCTACGATGATCGCCGCAGGAGCGCCGGCACATGGGCAGGAGCAGCGCGACGCGATTCGCGAAGCGTTCAAGATTGCGGCAGCAGGCGGCCTGGAGGCGAAGCCGGTGGACTGGATGGAGACGAGCGCGCCGGCACGCTGGCGATCGCGGGCGACGAGCGGCAGCAGCGAACAACTGTATGACTGGGATGGCGTTGCGGGAGCTTCGGCTTATCTTGGTTCGTAGCTTTCATGCTTAACTTCAGGACCAGCAGATGCCGGATTCATGGCGCTGTCGCTCATCGATCGGGTCTAAGTGTTTTGCTGACGAACGCAAGTGTGGCCTGCCCTCTACCTGCCGTGCTATAGTCTCCTGCGATTCATAACATCAATTGAGGAACTGTTTCAATTGTGGCTGACATCAAGCCGAAACGGAGACTAAATGATATTGGCGATAACGCGGGGAATCAAAAAAGGCTGCTCGATGGGTAAGTGGAGCTGCGCCTGCATGGCACTGCTGGCATCGTCAGGGATGACGGGCGGGATGGCGGCCCAAGCGCAGCAGGAGCAGGCAAAGACGGTTGCCGTTGACTGGACAAAGACGGTTACAGTGTCAAAGTCAACACCTACGCTGCAGGTCGTCGTCAATCCCATGTTGATACGCGGAGCGTTGATCCATGATGGTTCCTTCAGTGCGTTGAAAGACCTTGGCGCCGACTATGTGCGCTATGTTCCATGGGAACCTTATCCGAAGCTGGCCGTCGCTGAACTGGACGCGCCGATGAAAGAGAAAACCTCGTGGGACTTTTCGAAGATCGACCCGGTAACACTGGACTTTCTGAACGCGACGGAAGGCCACTCGACGGTGATGAACTTCAGCACCATACCGGCATGGATGTTCAAGACAGAAAAACCGGTCCAATATCCCGCAGACCCGATGCAGGTGTTCTGGGATTACACCCAGGGGAGTGAACTTAGAGATCCCTCCGGCAAAGAGCTTGGCGACTACTTTGCGCGCCTGGTGAGCTGGTACACGAAGGGCGGCTTCAAGGATGAAAACGGCCAGATGCATAACTCCGGTTATCACTACAAGTTTGCCATCTGGGAAGTACTGAACGAAGTTGAGGCCGAGCATAAAACTACGCCGGAAGACTATACGAAGCGCTATGATGCGATGGTTGAAGCTATCCACAAGGTGAGCCCGGAGACGAAGTTCATGGGCCTGGCGCTGGCCGATCCGTCAAACGACCCGCGCATGTTTGAATACTTCCTGAATCCTGCGAATCACAAGCCCGGGATACCGCTTGACTATATTTCCTATCACTTCTACGCGAGCCCAGCGCCATCGGAAGATATCTCAAACTGGCAATACAGCTTCTTTAACCAGGCAGATCGGTTTATTGCGACCACGCGCTATATCGAGAGTATTCGCAAACGACTTTCGCCTGCTACGAAGACCGACACGGATGAACTTGGCGTTATCTTGCCGACGGATGTTGACGAGATACGAGCATCGAAAGCAAATCCGGATCATATCCCGAAGCTCTACTGGAATGCTGCGGGATCGCTCTATGCGTACCTGTACATTGCGCTAGCAAAGCAGGGAATTGATGTGGTTGGTGAATCGCAGCTGGTTGGTTATCCTTCGCAGTTTCCGAGTGTGTCGATGATGGACTGGACCAATGGAAAACCCAACGCGCGCTACTGGGTACTGAAGCTTATTAAGGATAACTTCGGCCCCGGCGATAAGCTGGTTGAATCGTCTATCTCAGGTAGCGAGGATGCGCAGGTGCAGGGTTTTGTTACAAATGACGGGAAGAAGAAGCTGCTGCTGCTGAACAAGAGAGCTCGCCCGATCGACGTAACACTACCTGGCACGGCAGTGGTTCATTCAATGACCGTCGTCGATGAAGCCAGCGGCGAAAGCGCTGCGCGTGCTGTCGCGGCGCCTGGTTCTACCATCACGCTGGCGCCGTTTGCCGTCGCGGTGGCTGTCGTAGAGTAGGGGCAAAGATAGAAGGACAAGCTGCTGCAGGGCTACCTGAATGGAAGTGGATGCAGGCGTGGCCGACTATCAACCCGGCCGGCCACACCGAACCGCTAAGCCCGCTTTCGACGACCGGCATGGAGATGAAACAGTGAAGCGCGTTGCATTTCTTTTGCAGTTGAAAAAAGGCACCGGTGAAGCGTACGACCGATCCCACCAGGCAGTCTGGCCGGAGATGCTTGCGCTGCTAAAAAGTGCGGGTGTCGCCGAGTACTCCATTTTTCGCCGGGATGAATTGCTGGTTCTTGTTATGCATGTGGAGGACTTCGAAGCTACCTGGACCAGGATCGAGGCTGATCCGGTAAACCTGCGGTGGCAGACGGCGATGGGGGAATATTTTGAAGAAGTGCAGCCGACGGCCCCGGGCGAACGCTTCCCCTTTTTGCAAGAGGTTTTCTACCTTCCGTAGTACGGCAACCTTCCTGCCCCATTGCATTCACCGTTTTGCCTTGGCAGACGTTACTCAAGTAGTTAACTTGGGAGCCGCGCAGTGAGGAGCGGGTGGTGAATCCCTCAATGGCACGGGTGATTCCGTGATGCTCGACAGGTTCATAATGACCGGTTAAACCTGCCGACACTGCTGCTGCCGTTTACCCGTTCGTCATAGGTCTCAAATTTCCCTTGACAGTCGCTGTCACCACCCGCTAACTTCCCGGCTGCAATAGGGAAATGGTTTCTCTCAGAAATATAAGCAAACTTAACGGCCATGCATAAGGCGACCGTGCCGGCCGAGGTGAGTTAGATAAGGGTCACTTTTTGCTGAGCGGCCGGGGCTAGATGGGCCGACACTCCTGGAGGGGTTTAGATGAAATTGAAGCAGTTGTACTGGTTAGCTTTTCTGTTGATAGTGAGTGTTGTGCGCTTGTTTGCGCAGGGCGGCGCAACGGGGACGATCCTGGGTACAGTAACGGATAGTTCGGGGGCGATCGTCCAGAATGCCCAGGTAGTGGTGACGAACGTCGGCACCGGCATTGCCTATAAGACGACTACGACGTCAGCCGGCGATTACAACGCACCGTCGTTAAACCCAGGCAGTTACTCGCTTACGGTGCAGGCGCCGGGATTTTCGAAAGCGCAGACGGACCAGTTTGTACTCGCGGTCGATCAGCAGGTGCGCGTGAACATTTCGCTCAAACTGGGCGCGCTCAACACCGAGACGATGGTCACCGCCCAGGCAGTGACCCTCGATACGGACAACTCGGCGCTGTCGCAGCTGGTAAGTGAAGCCCAGGTGAAGGAGCTGCCGCTGAACGGTCGTAACTTTATGCAATTGCTGACGCTTGGCGCCGGCGCCGTTACGGTGGGTGGTGAGCAGGGCACGATGCGGCAGGGTGTCGGCAACGCGGTCAGCATCAATGGCGGCCGGCCGGAAGGTAACAACTTTACGCTTGACGGTTTGGTCAATACTGACCAGGCCCTGGTCACGCCGGCAGTGATTCTCTCTCAGGATGCTATCCAGGAGTTCAAGGTAGAAAGCGGTACGTATTCCGCTGAATACGGTTTTGGCGCCAGCCAGGTGAACCTCATCAGCAAGAGCGGAACCAATAACCTCCATGGTGCTTTGTTTGAGACTCTGCGCAACGACGCATTTGATGCGAAGCCGTTTCCCAACGCAAATGATTACAGTACCGGCACGAACACTGCAAACGCCGTACTGCGCCAGAATCAGTTCGGCTTTGTGGCTGACGGACCTGTCTATATCCCCAAGATTTATGATGGCCGCGACAAGACTTTCTTCATGGCTAATTACGAGGGCTGGCGCATCAACAACGGCATCCGTGAACAAGCCACACTGCCTAACCCGGCCGTCTTGACGGGCGACTTCTCCGGGGAAACATACCAATCCTTCACCAACGGCGGCGTTACCCTTCCTGGTGGACCGCTGCCGCAATACGGATCAGCGGATTGCACGGTATTGCTCAGCCTCAATAAAAATTGCATGCCGGTCAATCCATTGACCGGGCAGGCTTATCCGGGAAACAAAATTCCTGCCAACCTGTTCACTTCGCGGTTTGCCAATACGGTGATCAAATATGGCTACTTCGCGACGCCTACGATTCCCAACCAGCCGGAAGGCGTAACAAACTATATCCAGAACCTGGGTCTCCCCCTCACCACCAATCAGCAGACCTACCGTGTGGACCAGGCGCTCCCGAAAAGACTGGGAGCGGTTTTCGGCCGTTACACGTATTCCAAGTATCAAAACAGCTCGCTGGGTACGGCAACTCTCGCCTACGGAACCCTGACGCAGTATGAAACACAAAAGAACTGGGCGATCTCACACACCATCAGTCTCGGCAAATCCAGTGTGAATAACTTCCGTTTCGGCTATTTGGATTCGATGGCTCCCCAGGGAGCGCCCGCGCCGCCGGCTGCTGCCGTTGCAGCACTTGGCGAAACCGGCGTTTTCCAGAAGTTTTCCGCATTGCAGCAGTCCTGGTCTGGATTAGGCCTGTCCACGTATTCGGGAACAGGCGGTCCGGGCAATGCCTATACCGGCTCTGACAATCCTTCGTGGGAGTTTGCTGATTCGTTCTCCACGATTCACGGTCGCCATACTGTCCAGATGGGATTTGACTACCGGCGCTGGCAGTTGATCCGTAACCTGGACGATGACTTCTACGGTGACTTCGGCTTCAGTTCGAACAACTTCGCAAACAACTCGGCAAATTGCCCGAATGCTGCAGTGGCTGACGCAGCCAGTACGCCGCAAGACCCGAAACCATCACGCAGCTTCTGCGGAACAGCCAATGCTGTCGGCGACTTGCTGCTTGGCTATTATTCGAACGCCTCAGGCTATGTTCCCGGCCCACTGAGCCCGACGACTACTGCCGGCAACCCACAGACGCATATTTTCAGCTACTTCGCACCTTACGTTCAGGAAGACTTCAAACCCACTCCTAAACTAACGGTGAATGCAGGCCTTCGCTGGGACTACCGCGCTGCCGCTTACGAGAAACAGAACCACTTCTTCTGGCTGGATACGACTAACGCAAACGGCGGCCTATGCTACGCCGACAAGACTCTTTCAACCAATGGCGTAGCACCTGGCGTGGGATACAACAATGGTCCCATCCTGCGCTATTGCGGAAAGGTGCCGCACGCAGGCTCCAAGCTGCCCTTTGCGCCGCGCCTCGGGTTTGCCTACCGTGTTGATGAAAAAACTGTCGTTCGCGGGGGCTATGGCATCTTCTTCGACTCCTTTGAAGGTCGCGAGATCGATGACTCAGGAGATATCTACCCCTACAGCATCCGGAACAACCTGAGCCCGACGACAGACCCGAAACTTGCAAAGTTCACCAATCAACTCTTTACACCCTATTCAACCCTGTCAGCATTCCCGGCGTCCACACTCTCGTTTATTGCGGTGATCGAATCTGAAAATCCACGCAATCCATATATCCAGTCCCGTACCTTCTCTGTCGAGCGTGAAGTGGCTAGGAATACGACGCTCGAAGTGAACTACATCGGCACAATGGGTACGCACCTGCTTGATCGGCGAAACATTGCCCAGCCGTATGGCATTCCCGCCGCCAACCTGAACTACTGCCAGACCCATAGCAGTTCAGATCCTGCTTATTCAACTAATTTCTGCCCGACTTCAACCCGGTTACCCTACAAGAATTTTACGGGCTACTACATCGATAGCGATTTCTCGGGGTACTCCAACTACAACGCGATGAACGTGAAGTTCGAGCATCGCGCGCCCAACCTGGCGGTCACGGGAATCTACACCTACGCGAAAAGCCTCGACGATAAGTCAGCGGCAGCTGGTGTCGGTGCTACCGGCAGCGGTTATCAGGGATTTGAGGACAACCACAATCCGAACCGCGATTACGGACCATCCGACTTCAGCGTCAATCACCGTTTTGTTGCCAGTTATGTGTACCAATTGCCGGTTGGACGTGGCAAGAAGTACCTGGGCAGCGTGAGCCGTGTTGAGGATGTCGCTGTCGGTGGATGGCAACTGGTAGGTATCGCCACCTTCCAGACTGGCTTCCCCTTCGCCATCGGCGCAAACGATACGAACGGCCTGCTCTTCACTAACAATCAGCGTGCCAACTACGTTCCGGGCTGCAACATCCACGGCAGCCTGACCAAGAAGCTCCAGCGCCTTAACTCCGCCTGCTTCAGCAATCCGGCGATTGGCGTCTACGGAAATACGGGGCGCGGCATTCTGCGGCAGCCGGGTATTAATAACTTTGATATGGGCTTGAGCAAGTTCTTTGATATCACTCAGCGCGCCAAGTTCCAATTCAAATTCGATGCCTTTAACGCCTTCAACCATCATCAGTACGATGTAAACGTCGGCGGCCTCGCAACATCCGGCTCGGGTGGCGGCTCCTCTATTGACAACGGTGTCGGCGATTCGCTGTTTGGGCAAGTCACTGCTTCCTCTCCCTCTCGTATTCTGCAACTCAGTGGAAAGATTGTCTTCTAGCTATAACGTGTATTTCTATCCCTCCGCCACGCC
>CAZZXL010000053.1:0-1319 GCA_964658035.1 uncultured Acetobacteraceae bacterium | reverse complement strand
CGTAAGCGACTGTAGACTTCGAACCATGACGGCACTGCGATTCTCACTTCTGTTAAGTGTTTTGGTTCTCCGCTTCTCTGCTACAGGCTTTGGGCAGACGACCGATGTAGATGCTGTTCAGCGCTACTCCGATGAAGGGCAGAGAGCACTTGCGGCCGGCCAGTATGATGTCGCAGAGCGCAACTTCATGGCGCTAGAAAAGTTAACTCCGCGCATGGCGGAAGTGCATGCTTCCCTGGCAGTAATCTATTTTGAGGAAAAGCGGTTTGACGAAGCCGTGCAGGAGATACACCAGGCGTTGAAACTGAAGCCTGGCCTCGTAAGACTGCAATCCCTGCTGGCTATTTCTCTCTCCGAACTTGGTAAGTACCAAGAAGCTTTGCCGGGGCTGCAGACAGCATTCGCGCATTCCTCTGACGTTGAAGTGAAGCGCATGTGCGGGTTGCAGTTGATGCGTAGCTATACCGGTTTGCATCAGGACGCGCAAGCCGTGGAAGTGGCACTTAAGCTGAACAAGGATTTCCCTAGTGATCCAGAAGTTCTCTATAACACCGGGAAAGTGTCTGGTAATTATGCATTTCTGACTATCAGCAAACTGGCGGAAGATGCGCCCAACTCCGTCTGGAGACACTTAGCTGCTGCCGAGGCTTATGAAAGCCAGGGCTCAGCAATTGAAGCTCTCAGTGAGTACCATGCGGTGCTCGCGATTGATGCTCATCGGCGCGGTATTCATTACCGCATGGGGCGCACGCTGCTCGCGCAATATCACCAGACAGGAAACGCAGCGAACCAGGCAGGTGCGCAGGATGAATTTGGGTTGGAGCTGCAGACAGACCCCGGCAACGGCAATGCCGCCTACGAACTTGCCGAGATGCAGCGGCAGGCCGGCGACTACGGGCACGCGGAGCAGTCCTTCCAGCAGGTGCTGGCACGCTATCCTGACTTTGAAGAAGCGCAGGTCGGGCTGGCTGGGGTATTGATGGCTGAGAGTAAGCCCGCGGCAGCTGTCGAGCATCTACACGCGGCTATTGCCCTTCGCGCCGGGGATGAAGTGGCATGGTATCGCTTGTCGCAGGCAGAACGGACGCTGGGAGATGCAACTGCGCAGAAAGAGGCGCTGTCCCACTTTCAGTCGTTGCACCAGGCTGCGATTGCGCAGCGCGCCAAGGCCGCGGTGCCGGGTAATGATGAAATCACCAGGCAGCAGGTCGATCCAGAAGCCAAGCCTTAGGGCTTTGGGAATTGCCGACCAGCCCCTCAGCGGCTAAAGCCGGCCTCCATTTGTTGCAGTGATGGCGGGACTGAAGTCCCGCCCCTTC
>CAZZXL010000052.1:0-26538 GCA_964658035.1 uncultured Acetobacteraceae bacterium | reverse complement strand
GCAAATTGCGACCTCAGGCAAATTGCTCCAGGTTCATGCCCAGTTCGTAGCTCTCGCCATGGGCCAGCAGGTCGTCCCATGTCACTTCGCGCTTCTGGTATCCAGCCATCCGCCCGAGCATGCAGCTAAGTGCGGTGTCGACACCGGCGGCAATCTGGTTGTGCGGCTTGTTGCCGGTGATGCTGTCGATGAATGTGCGCTCTTTGTCTCGGTCCGCAAAGGCGAGGTTGTCGGAGAAGTTTCCGTTTGCCGCAAACTTGCCGACGCCGGAAGGAGTTGCTGCGGGGCTTTCCGGGTCCTTCCATGCCCAGGCGTTGGGGCCTGTGATCTGTACCTGGCCCGAGTAGGCAACGTCCGCCATCCCCGATGCGCCATACAAATGCAGGCCCGCATCGAAGGAGTTGTCCGCCCCGAACTGCGTGGACGTAAACGACAGGTGGACATCGCCGGGGTACGTGAAGTCGACCTCGTAATTGTCCCAGCAGTCGCCTGCGTGGGTCAGGATATTGCGTCCGCCTGTCGCCGTAGCTTTTAGCGGATGCGCGCCCAGCAGCCAGTTGCAAAGATCAATAATGTGGATGTTCTGCTCCACCAGGATGTCTCCCGAAAGCGCCCGAAACCAGAGCCAGTTGCGCAGGCGATACTCATCCGCGGATTCACCATCCCGCTTTTTCTCGAGGGATGCGGGAGCATTATAGTTGCCGACAACACTGGCGATCTTGCCCAGCGCACCACCGTGAATTCTTTCTGCCGCGGCTGCAATCGGCGGCGCACTGCGGCACTGGAAGCCGACATCGACACTCTGCGTGGGCTTAACGCGCTTGGCGATTTCAAGTGCGTGCCGGGTCTGCGCCACATCCACGCCGACCGGCTTTTCGCAGTACACGTGCTTGCCTGAGGCGACCGCTGTTTCCAGATGCTGCACGTGGAAGAACGGCGGCGTCGAGATCTGGATCATGTCGATGTCTTTTGAAGCGGCCAGTTTTTCGAAAGCGTGCGGCCCCTGGAAGAGCTGCTGGCGATCAATTTTTGACTTGCCCATCCCCGTATTCAGTTCGTCGAAGTGGGCCCGACCGGCAGCCAGCTGGTCAGGAAACAGATCGCCGAGTGCGACCACCTGTGCCGTCGTACTGTGCGTGAATGAGGCCGCAACAGAGGTGCCACGATTGCCGCAGCCGAGCAGCCCGATGCGCACGGCGGAGTAAGCCTGATAGCCAAAGGCAGTGGAGGATTTGAGAAGCAGCAATCCAGACGCAGCCCCGGTTCCGGTCTTGATAAAGTCACGACGGTTCATGCAGCCTCGTTCTTTTCTCTAATTAAGCAGTCACTTCGCGAAGAATGCGTTCCAGATAAATCTTTTCCTGACGAACATCTTCTACCTGCTGCGGCCCCGAAGTCTCGCGCTCGATACTGATGGCTCCCGCATAGCCGAGGCGATGCAGCTTCAGGAAGACATCATGAAAATTCACCAGGCCTTTGCCAATCAGCACTTCTTCCCCAAGCTCATTCGGGTCCGTAGGCCAGCGGCCATCCTTGGCATGGATACTGCGTACGTGTGGGCCAAGGATGTCCACCGCATCGCTCGGGTTCGCCTTGCCATAAAGAATGAGATTGGCAGTGTCGAGGCCGACGCCGAGGTTCGGCATGGCTACATCGCGGATGGCGCGCGCCATGGTCGTCGGCGTTTCCTGCCCGGTCTCCATCAGAAAGAGCTGCCCATTGGCGTTGCAATGTCTGGCGACCTCGCGGATCGCTTCAACAGCCGGCGCATAGAGAGCATCGTCAGGGTCTTCCGGGATAAAACCGCAGTGCGTCTGCACCTGGCCAACGCCCAGTTGTTTCGCAAAATCGGAGACCTGCTTAAGCGCATCGATGCGGGCCGCGCGGCTCGCAGGAGGCACGACACCGATGGTTGCCGGACCGCGCGTGAAGTTCCATTCACGGACACCCGGCCCGACCACTTCGACCGTCGTTACCGTGATGCCGTACTTTGCCAGCAGCTCCTGATACTGGCTGACGACCACCGGCGTGAATTTACCGATGTAGTCATCCAGCGATAAGAAGCAGTTCGTGAAGCCAAGGTCGCGCACGGTGCGGATGTGCTTCTCCGGATCACTGAACGGAACGATGACCAGGCCCAGTTCCATCGGCTTGACAGGACGCGGCGCATCGGCGAACGCCCGGGTAGACGGAAGTACTTCAGCGAGTGCGGCGGCCGTTGCCAGCCCAACGAAATTTCTGCGATTCATTCCATGACCCTTCGCGTTCACTATAGAGCAAGTGCCCGGAAAATCACGCGGCTTTCAGCAGCCATTTCAAAATTTGACCAATTCAGTCAGCGCAGCCGCGATCTCTTCGATCACTGTTGTCCACTGCCCTGCTGCCTGTTGACGAAAAAGTCGGGCGCTGGGATACCAGGGGCTGTCGTTTCGACCGGTCAACCATCGCCAGTCGGCAATGTGCGGCAACAGTATCCATACAGGCTTCCCTAACGCCCCGGCAAGATGCGCGACAGATGTATCGACACTCACAACCAGGTCGAGATGCGCGACCGCAGCGGCAGTCTCAACAAAATCTGCATCGACCGGAAGAACGCCTGCGAAGCGCGACGGCTTCGACTCGATCTCCTGCGCAGGCGGTCCCTGCTGCAGCGAGTACAAGGCAATCCCCTTGACCGCGAACAGGGCGGAAAGATCTTCCAGCGATACCGAGCGCTTGCCATCGATGCGGTTCTTCCTGCTGCCGGCCCAGACCAGGCCGACGTGCAGCTGTTGATCATTCTTCGCGGCAAACCACGCCGGTGCTGCGGAAGGTGCGCGAAGATAGGGAAGATCCGCCGGAATGCTCCCGATGCCTGTGGCAAAAGCCAGTGGCAAACTCATCATGGGACAATGCCAGTCGCAATTCGGAATGGCGTCGCCACGCGCGATCAGTTGAGTTACACCGGCAAGGCTCACAGCTAATCGCGTCAGTTCCGGATGGACCTCCAGGACCACTCGCGCTCCTCGCTCAGCGAGCAACGGGATATAGCGAAGAAACTGGATGGTATCGCCGAAGCCCTGCTCGGCGTGCACGAAGATGGTCGCGCCAGTGATCTCTCGGCCGTCCCATTGCGGTTGCAGAAAGTGTCGCTTCGGCGACGGAAAGTCCTTCCACTGCCAGCGCCATTCCTGCTCCTTCCAACCTTCGGCGAAAGCGCTCCTCTTCAGCAGCACCTGCGCCAGGTTGCAGTGGGCGAGCGCGAGATCCGGCTTGATGGAAATCGCGGTACGGTAATGTGCCTCCGCTTCCGCTGTTCGACCCTGCACATAGCAGGTGTAGCCGAGATTGACATACGCTTCTGCATAGTCCGGCCGCAGGGTCAAGGCATGCTGAAAACACTCTTCGGCTTGCGCATAGTCTTCCAGTTGGCGCAGGGCATTGCCAAGATTGTTGTAGTAAGTGGCCGTCGCAGGCTCGAGAGCAATGGCCTGGCGATAGCTTGCAATGGCGCGCGGCAGGTCCTCCTGCTCGAAGTACACACCACCGAGGTTGTTATGAATTTCAGGGGCCATTGGATGAATGGTGACGGCGGCACGAAGGAAGGTCAGTGCCGTTTGCCAGTCACGGAGTGAAGCGAATAAATTTCCAAGATTGTTGTAGGCCGCGAAGGATTGCGGATCGATGGCGATCCCCTGTTTGAAGCATGCGACAGCACCCGGCAGGTCACCCGCCTGCTGCAAAGCTACGCCCAGGGTCACTTGCAGATCAGAGCGGCCGGGTTCTCTTTCCGCGGCCCAGCGGCAGGCGGCGACCGCCGAAAGTTGTTGGGCTTCCATGCTCACCCTGAAAGGAAAACACGCATTCAGCTCAGCCAGTGTTGCGTAATCCGGCGGAAATACCGTTGATGGTTGCAGCCAATGCCCGATTGATGGCGTCTGACTCGTCACCCGCCCGCTTCCGCCGCAGCAGATCAATCTGGATCAGGCTCATTGGATCGACATAAGGATTGCGCAACCGGATCGAACGCGCAAGTACCTGGTTCTTTTCCAGCAATTCTTTTTGCCCGGCGATAGCCAGCAGCGTCTGTTGCGTTCGGTTAAATTCATGCAGCAGCTTGTTGTAGACACGGTCGCGCAAGCGCTCATCCTTCACCAGCGACGCGTAGAGGCGGGCGATACCGAAATCCGACTTGGCGAGCGCCATCTCGACGTTGCGCAGCATGTCAAAGAAAAGAGGAAACTCAGCCAGCATATGCTGTAGAGTTTTCAGGCCATCCGGCCGCTGCAGATACTGTTCAAAGGCATGGCCCACACCGAACCAGGCAGGCACCAGGTGCCGACTCTGCATCCATCCGAAGACCCACGGAATGGCGCGCATGTCTGCCAGCGCCCGTTTGCCGCCTCGTCGCGATGGCCGGGAACCGATGCGTGCATGCTCAAGCTCAGCCATCGGTGTACCTTCTTCGAAGTACTGCAAAACTTCAGGATCGTCGAGGATGCTCTCGCGATAAAACTTGTAGGAACTGGCCGACAATTCGTCGAACGCCGCTTCCCATTCCGGCAGAAGGATGCCGGCGTAATGGCCGTTGGCTACATGTTGATTCGGCCGTGCCAATGCGTCGAGCGAAGCAGCGATCATCAGTTCAAGATTGCGCTCGGCCAGGATGGGGTCGGAGTACTTCCAGTTCAGTACCTCGCCCTGCTCAGTGATTCGGATCTCGCCTTCAAAGGCTCCGAACGGCTGCGCATAAATGGCACGATGCGTGGGTCCGCCACCTCGTCCGACTGTCCCGCCACGACCATGGAAGAGCCGTAGTTTTACGCCGCATTCACGGGCTACGTCGTGCAACGCACGGTGGGCCCGGAAGACTTCCCAGGTACTGGTCAGCATACCGCCGTCTTTGTTCGAGTCGGAGTAGCCCAGCATTACTTCCTGCCGGTGACCCCAGCTTTCAATCAGCTTCTTGTAGCCCGGCGCCGTCCACAACTCCCGGCAGATCGTCGGCGCTGCCTGCAGGTCTTCGATCGATTCGAAAAGCGGTACGGGCATCAGGCCGGGATCCCAGTCTTTGCCTGCAACGCCACTTGCTTCAACCGTCACGCCGCCGAGACGCGCCAGCCAGATCACGTTCAGCACATCCGCAGCAGAACCGGCGCCGCTGATGACGTACTGTCGAATCGCTTCAGGGGCTGTCTTTTTCAACTCCGCGACGACACGAAAGGTATCGATCACATCTGCGGATTGGGCGGTCAGCGGCGGCGCCGCTGTGCTTGAACGATCAGGATCGCAACGCCATGCCGATGCTTCTTCAAGAGCGGCAGCGTGATGTTTTGCATGCTGGCGAATGTCAAGTGTGTGCAGATGAAAGCCAAAGGTCCGCACCAGCACGACCAGCGGATCGAGTAGTTCCTGGGCCAGGCGGGGCCCTCGATTTTCGAGCAGGCTGGTACGCACGAGCAGAAGATCGTCCAGAAATTCAGCTGCTGTTGCGTACGGCTGCAGGCCGCGCAATTGCCCCGCTTCGCCGCTGCTTTCGGCGAGTCGGCCAGCAACGCAGAGCATAAAGCGGCGATACTGTTCGAACTCGTAGTTTGCCCCAAACGAGGGCGATCCTGCGACGGTAAGCTCGCGTGTGTATGCATCCAGGCGCTGCTGCAGCGCGCCATTCACCGGCGTCTGCTGCGCAGAACTTGTCAGCAGGTCAAATACATGCTGCACCTGGGCTTCGTAATACGCCAGCAGATACGATCGTGCGCCCGCAATCGAGTCGCGCGTCACCTGCGGGGTCACAAACGGGTTTCCATCACGATCGCCGCCAATCCATGAGCCAAAGGTAAGCAGCAATGGAAGACTCGCCAGGTCAAGATGAATGTCGTATTCGTCCGCCAGCGCCGCGCTCACTTCTTCATACAAAACGGGCAACGTTTCAAAAATGGACGCCCCATACGTATCAAGGCCCATCTTCACTTCGTCGCCGACAGTAGGACGGCGGCTGCGTACTTCATCGGTCTGCCATAGCGCAGTGATCTCTGCCGTCAACGCTGCTTCAAGACTTACCAAATCTTCGTCCGGCACCGGGATGCGGTCGAGATCTTCCAGCAACCGTGCAATGCGCCGACGCTTGTAGAGCACGGAACGCCGGGCCACTTCGGTCGGATGCGCAGTAAAGACCGGGATGACCTGGACACGTCTGAGGAAGGCCAGCGCGTCCTCCGCCGAGATGCCCGCGTTGCGCATGGCCCGGAGGGTGCCGCGAATGGTTCCGCGAGCCACTTCACTGCTCGCCGGATCATGGGTGCGGAGGCGCGCAGATTGCCGGCGGCGCTTGCGATGGTTGGTCTCCGCCAGGTTGATCAAGTCAAAATAAAAGGCGAAAGCGCGGGTCAGATGGTAGGCATCGACCAGGTCCAGGGCATGAACGCTTGCGAGCGCTTCATCCATCAGGGACTGCGCCTGTTCGGGCTGGCCTGCTGCATCCACTTCGCGGCGGCGGATGGCAATCTGGCGCAGCTCTTCTTCCAGTTCGTACAGGCGATCGCCCGTCTGTTCGCGAATGACTTCGCCAAGCAGCATGCCGAGTGAACGCACATCGCGGCGCAGCGGCGCCTCTTTTATTTCGCCCGTGCGCGCTTCCAGTTCAACAAGACGCGCCGACCAGCTTTCCGCTTTCCAGAGGGGTGCAGACATTGTCACCAGTATGCCATTGTCCGTGAATTGCTGCCTGCAGACAAAGGTTTCAGGCCGCGCTGCCACCGGACATCTGCCGGTAGAGCGCTTCCAGATCAACTTCCGAGCGGATGATGGAAACCTGCGCAGGCTCATGGCCCAACTGCTGCTGCGTAGACACGGTGACGCCACCCTTGGGACACATTTTGATGCAGCTGATGCCGATGACCCTCATCTTTTGCCCACTTTCAGACTGTTTCGCCCGGTGCTTCAGCCACTTGCGTACATTGGCAACTACAGAGTTGTTCTTCAACTTCTTGGTGCACTTGGTGCAGACAAGCAGCAGTTCGCCTTTCCAGGGCGCGGGATAACTGCGCAGCTGCACCAACTCAGAGGACTCGATCTTGTTTTTCTTGGACATAAGCAGAGTACTTAGACGCTGGTCTGCTCTTCCAGTTGCATCATCAATTCTTCCCACTCGCTATTCAGCGAAGAATGCTGTTCGCGCAGGTCTTCGAGCAGTACGGTCAGCCGCTGCGTCTCTTCTGCGCTGACGTAATTGCCCATTGAGCTCTCGGTGTGGGCCATGGCTGCTTCGACACGCGGAATCTCTTCCTCAACGAAGGTCAGCCGTTCGCGCATCTGCTTCAGCTTGATGGGATTCAGTTTGCGGATCTTCTGTGAAGCATCCGTATTTCCATTGGTCGGAATGGCTTCGGCTATAAGGGTATGTCCGTTGCGGGAGACAGTCGCTTCGACTACGGGGGGCATGATGGCACCTGCTTTACGATGGAGGTAATCCTCGTAGTTGCCGGGGTAAACGTGCACATGGCCTGCCTCGACTTCGAGGACCTTGGTTGCGAGTGCATCGATGAAATAGCGATCATGCGAGACGAAGACGACGGTGCCGGTAAAGTTGCGAACGGCCTCGAGCAGCACTTCCTTCGCGCGCAGATCAAGGTGATTTGTCGGTTCATCAAGCAGTAGAAAATTAGCCGGGCTGACGAGGATGCGGGCCAGGGCGTACCGGTTGCGTTCGCCGCCTGACAGCACACCCAGCGGCTTGAAGGCATCATCACCGGAAAACAGGAAGCAGCCAAGCAGACTGCGCAGTTCCGTGGTGGCGATGCGCGGGGCAATGCCGCTCAGGTCGTCAAGCATACGCGCTTCATGGTTCAGCACCTTGTACTGGTCCTGCGCGAAGTATTCCACACTCACATTATGGCCCAGCTTCAACACGCCGCCCGTCGGCGACTCTTCACCGGACAGCATGCGGACGATGGTCGATTTACCCGCACCATTCGCACCTACGAGGGCAATGCGGTCGCCGCGTTCGATGGTGAAGCTGACATCTCCGAGGACCTTTTTTGCCCCGTAGTTTTTGGCCAGTCCCTGCACCTCAACCACGGTGCGCCCCGATACAGGCGGCTGCGGAAATTTGAAGTGGATCGCCTGCTCTTCGTCGGGAATTTCAATGCGGACGATCTTCTCCAGTTCCTTGATCCTGCTCTGCACCTGCTTGGCCTTGGTAGCCTGCGCGCGGAAGCGATTGATAAAGGTTTCGAGGTGCTCAATCTGGTCGCGCTGGTTCTTGAAGGCAGCTTCCAACTGCGCGCGGCGCTCCCCCTTCTGCTTCAAGTATTGTTCGTAATTGCCGGAATAGAAGTGCAGGCCCTTGTTCCAGATCTCGACGATCTTGTTGACGGTCACATCGAGGAAATACCGGTCGTGCGAAATCAGGATGAAGCCATTGGGATAACTGCGGAGATAATTTTCCAGCCAGTTCCGGGTCTCCAGGTCGAGATGGTTGGTCGGCTCGTCGAGCAGCAGCAGGCTGGGCTTGGCCAGCAGCAGTTTCGCCAGGGCGATGCGCATCTGCCAGCCGCCGGAAAACTCCTGTGTCTGCCGTGCCCAGTCCTGCTTGGTAAACCCGAGGCCATCGAGTACAGCGCCCACCTGCGAGTCCAGTGCGTAGCCGTTGTGTGCACGGAAGTGAGAATCCAGATGAGAGAACCTGGCAGCTGCCGAGTGATATTCCGCGCTCTCCGTATTCAGCTCGGCGAGCTTGGTTGAGAGCGTCTCGAGCTCGGCTTCCATACCGCGAAGTTCATCGAAGACGGAGAGGCATTCATCAAATACGCTGCGGCCGGATAGCGCAAGACCATCCTGGGGCAGGTAGCCAATGGACGTATTGCGCGCCCCATCAAGCGTCCCATAGTCAAGGGATTCGAGGTCAGCCATCACCTTCAGCAGCGTCGACTTGCCGGTCCCGTTCGCACCGACGAGCGCAGTCTTCTCGCCCGGAGTCACGAGCCAGTTTGCGTTTTCAAAAAGGAGTCGGGGGCCAAAGCGCTTGCCGGCCGCGGTTAACTGGAGCATGTCAGGTAGGCAGCGAACAAGCTGCTGTTGCTATTGTCGCATCCCCGAGTGATGCTATCGGCTTGATGCCTTCCTGACCTGCGCCGTGCTCTTGCGGGCACGTACCAGTTGCTTCCAATCCTTTTCGGTCTGGTCTGCATAGTCATGAGCAAAGCATGAAAGGGCTTCATCAAATTTCCCCGATTTGCCGAGGTAGCCGCTGAGCACCTGCGCATCGCCCGAGCGGGCGTGTCCGCGGGCCAACAGTTCGCCGCAGAGCTGCGCGTACTCGTTCAAGGCCGTACCGTTCAATTCTGCAAGGTTAACCGATGCTTTATGGTCATTAAGCTGACGCACCAGGTAGTCGCGGCCACCCATGCGCGTCCATCCCAGGAACGGGTCGGACTGATATTGCATGGCTCGCTGGCCATCGGCCACTCGCTGGCCTTGATGCCTGGCAGCAAGCTTGTCAGCAAGATAGGGTGCATATGCCGAGTGGACTTCTTCCTTTATCTGCAGAAACAACGGGTCATCCAACCCATTGCCTTCGAAATAGACTAGATAATCGCGCAATCCGACGCTTCCTGTACCAACAACCTTGAAGCCGACATCGCAGGGTCGGTATTGTGCCAGAAAATGCTGCCGCTCCGGCAATAGATCCTTCGCGTACCCTCGCAGTGCTGCGAGCACTGCTTCCGCGCTCTTTCCCGTCAATCGTCGCAGGAGTGGTGGCTCATGTTTGAAGTGCCGCCCTCCGCCTTCCCTGGTGCTATGTGATTTGCCTATCCTGGTTTCTGTCAGTGAAACGAGGGTTGCCTGGGGCGTTTGCAGCTGCGCCTTCTGGAGCGCTTCCGAAACCGGCGCCACCTTCTGCATGCGGTGCACCTGGTAATGTGCCAGCTCGATCACCGGCAAATCCGCCAGGCAGTGGATCAGGTGTCGGTAGCTCGCGACGCAGCAAAGAACCGCTTCCTCACAGTCGTTATTCTTGGCGCCCGCTTCCCTGCCGGCTAGTACCAGGCTCGCGACCAGGCGCTTCAAATCCCACTCGAATGGCGCGCGGGTGGTTTCGTCGAAATCGTTGATGTCGAAGACGACCCGGCCATCGGGTGCGGCGTAGGCCCCAAGGTTACGCACATGCGCGTCGCCGCAGATCTGGTTAATGATGCCGGTATGAGGCATGCCGGCAAGGTCTGCTGCCATGACGGGAACTGCTCCGCGAAAGAAGCCGAAAGGCGACGTCATCATGCGTTGATACTTCAGCGTGACCAGCGATGACAGACGTCCAGCCATGGAGGCGGAGATAAGCTTCAGAGGAGAAGCGCGGTCAACTGAAGGCTTCCAGTAGGCGTGTTTCTGACGAGCCAGTTTCTTGCGACTCGCCTGGCCCTGCCTGCGACGTTCTTCCGGCGTGTCCCTGCTCTTCATTGCCGTGCTCCTCGTTCTTCATCTCTCGTTCATTACGGCCGAGGGACAGCAACTTTTTCGATAGCCGCGTCGATCGCCTGACGCTGTGCGTCTTTGAGTGTTGGCATGGCCCCGCGCTGCGACGCCATCCATGCGCCCCACTGGTTTGCCGCCTCATTCATTACAACAAGCGGAGCTCCCTGCAGGTAGTAATGTGTCAGGGCGGCCGTAAACGTATCGCCTGCGCCCACCGTGTCCACTACCTTGCACTTTACGCCATGGTGCCGATCTACCTGGGTCGGACCAACCAGCAGACTGCCGCTACTGCCCATGGTGATGCATACCAGCGCAAGTTGAAATTCATCAATCAGCGAGCGAGCACCTGTGACCAATGCGTCCGGTGTAATTCGCTTGCTGTGGGGCATGCTCAGCAGCTCCAGTACCTGCGGCACCTCGCCATCATTCATCTTTAAAACAGTTGCTACTTCAAGCGATGCTTCCAGCGTGCGCGAAAAATAGTATGGCTCGCGTAGGTTGACATCCAATATCCGGACGCATTGTGGTTTGGTCTCAGCTAGAAATCCCTGGATGGTTCGCTGCGAGTCCCCGTTGCGCTGCGCCAGCGTACCGAAACAAACAGCATCGGCTGTTTGGGCTAGTTTAAGCCAGTCAGGAGTGAACTGCAGGTAGTCCCACGCGACCGGCTCATGGATCGTATAGCGGGCCTGACCTTCCACGAGAGTAACAGTAACCGATCCAGTTACATGACTAACGTCTTGCTGAATGTAGCTGCTGTCCACGGGCATTGCTCCAAGAAGAGCAAGCGCCTGGCGGCCAAGTGGGTCGTCCCCGACGCGACTGGCGATCACGCCATGGTCCCCGAGTCGGGAAGCCATGACACAGAAGTTAGACACAGCGCCACCAAGTTGCGGGCCGTCCGGCAGCATGTCCCAGAGCAACTCGCCAATGCCGACGATCAGGGGCTGGCGAGCTTGTAAAGGACCTGGCTGCCGCGATTCAGCTTCGTTCTGTCTATCCATCGATCTGTTGATCCATCCGCTCTCCACCTGGCCTTAACTTGGATTGCCAGACTATACATCGCTCATGCAGCAGTTGTCGGTCGTCCATGGGCCGGTTGAAGGCTGATCAGAAACCGGGGCATCAGAGCTAGCGCGGCGCGACTAGAACGTTAATGTACATTTCGTACATGCTACAGCGTACATTGCGTACAATAGGATGATGGAAACCACGATCACCCGCTTCCGTAAGGACATCTTTGAGCTGACCAACCAGGCGCTGGAGGGTAAGGATGTCTGGTTTACGCACAAGGGCAAGCGGCTGAAAGTGGTGCCTGAAGAGCAGCCGGGCAGCTGGCTTGATCGCCTGACGCCGATGGACCTGATCAATGAAGATTACGTCGAACCAGCCATCTCCCTCCAACAAGAGATGGAAGCGGAATGGGAGAAGGACTGGGCTGATCTTTGATCGCTTACCTTGATACGAACATCGTGGCGTGGTTATCCGAGAACAAGTTAAGCCGGCTCAGTAGCGAGGCCCTTCGAGTACTGCGCGGTGCAGACTTGCTCATCTCGCCGATGGTGTTGATCGAACTGGAATTCCTGCATGAGATACGGCGCACCAAGCTGCCCGCCAGGGACGTGCAGTTAAAACTCGCCCATGAAACGGCAGTCCGCGTCTGCGAGATGCCATTTTCTGCGATCGCGCAGATTGCTGTGCATGAGAGTTGGACGCGAGATCCCTTCGACCGCATTATCGTTGCCAATGCGAAGGCAAATGGGCTTGCCTTTTTAATCTCTGCGGATAAAGAGATCGCCCGGAACTACCCGCGGACTGTCTGGTAGTTCTCGCTGGATAGGCGCCGTTGTTTGTCTTTGATGAAAGCGGGAAAGACTCAGCGGGTGTGGGCGATTTCGGGACCGTAATAATTGTCATCGTCAGAGAACCGGCTGGTGGCGTCGAGATGATGTTCGGTCAGACCGGACTGCAGGAGGGTGAAGGCTTCATCGACACTGTCGGTAAGCCGGAAAAGCTCGCGATCTTTCGCGGAGATAGCTCCGTTTTCGACCAGCACATCGAAGTTCAGTACTGCGTTCCAATACGCTGAACCGTAGAGGATGATGACGATCTTTTTGGCGAGTTTGTCGGTCTGCGCGAGGGTCAGCAGTTCAAACATTTCGTCGAGCGTACCGAAGCCTCCGGGAAAGACGACCAGCCCCTTCGCCAGGTAGGCAAACCAGAATTTGCGCATGAAGAAATAGCTGAATTCGAAGTTGAGCGCCGGTGTGACGTACGGATTGGGCGCCTGTTCGAAGGGCAGCTTGATGTTGAGGCCAATGGTTTTACCGCCGGCTTCATGCGCGCCGCGGTTGGCTGCCTCCATGATGCCCGGACCACCGCCGGAGGTGACGACGAAGCGTTCGCGCCGGACCTTGAGGGTCATGGCCCAGGCGGTCAAGCGATGCGCCAGGGTGCGAGCATCTTCGTAATAACGCGACATGGCGACGGCCGACTCTGCTTCTCTGCGCGGCTCGTCGGCAACGGACGGATCAAGTTGCTGAAGTTTGCGGATCATGTCTTCGTGGGCGTGGAAGCGGGCCGATCCGAAGAAGACGACGGTGTCCTGAATTTTCTCGCGACGAAAACGCGCAAGCGGTTCGGAATATTCGGCCGAGATACGGATGAGCCGGCCTTCCGGGCTATCGATGAACTCCTTGTTTTCGTACGCGAGCGGGGCGCGTTCAAGCCGGGGCGGATCGGATATCTGGGTCATGAAGAAGGCCTTCTTAGTTGGCGGAATCACACATGTCGCTCATCCCGGTGCAGTGTATCGTCGACGGCGATCCACAGGTTCATGAGTCCAACGCCCGAAAAGACGCCGCGCGTTGCACCATAGGAAAGGAGCGTAGCGAGGTGCGGAAAAGCCTGCAGCAGATGGTTGTTGTCCCACAGGGGCGACCAGGGCAACACCAGCACGATCACGCCGATGAAGATGCGCACGGTAATGGCGAGCAGGAATTCTGCCAGCAACAGCGCAGTGACCCAGAGCCGACGTTTGCGGGGCGTTAAGAGGGTTGGCGCATTGTTCCGGAAAGGCCGGGGAGGACCACTACTCACAGCGTCATCGTCGCGGTTCTCGCCTGCCGGATAGGCGCCACGGGCGGTCAAGGCCGAGCCACTTTCGGCACTCGACGAAAAGAGATTCGGCTGTCGCATGTATCCATCAAAAGCGCTTCTGGTCCCTTGATTTAACAGTACCAGAAGCGGTCACGGTCGCAGGGTCGCGCCACGGGAACCGCGCAACCCTGCTTTGATCTACTGCGTGGTGAAGGCATTCCGCTTGGGACGGCGGTTGGCCTGCAGGACCTTCTTGCGCAGGCGCAGCGACTTGGGCGTGACCTCAACCAGTTCATCTTCTGCGATGAACTCGATGGCCTGTTCGAGGTTGAAGGGCTTTACCGGTACGAGGCGAATCGCTTCGTCGGCGGAGGAGGCCCGCATGTTGGTGAGCTTCTTTTCGCGGACGGCGTTCACGTCAAGATCGTTGTCGCGGGAGTGCTCGCCGACGATCATACCCTCGTAGACATCTGCGCCGGGATTGAGGAAGAGGATTCCGCGGTCCTGCAGACCGTCGAGCGCATACGCAGTGGTGACACCCGTACGGTCGGCGATAAGTGCGCCGGATTGCCGCTGAGGAATCTCACCCTGGTAGGCGATGTAGCCGTCGAAGAGCGCATTCATGACGATGGTGCCGCGGGTTTCCGTCAGCATTTCCGAGCGCAGGCCGATGATGCCGCGCGAAGGGACGCGGAACTCGAGCCGCACGCGGCCGTAGCCGTGATTGTGCATCTTGAGCATCTCGCCCTTGCGTGGTCCGAGACGCTCAATCACTTTGCCGACAAACTCTTCAGGAACGTCGATGGTGAGCAGTTCGACTGGCTCCATGGTCTTGCCGTCGACGGACTTGGTGACGATTTCGGGACGGCCGACCTGGAGTTCGTAGCCTTCGCGACGCATCATTTCGATGAGAATGGCGAGTTGCAGTTCGCCGCGGCCAAGGACCTTAAAGCTGTCCGGCGAGCCGATGTCTTCGACGCGAATGGAAACGTTGGTGAGCAGTTCGCGGTCAAGCCGTTCACGCAGGTTACGCGAGGTGACGTACTGACCTTCACGGCCGGCCATGGGAGAGTTGTTCACCGAGAACTGGATGGCAATGGTCGGCTCATCGATGGTGATCTGCGGCAGAGGCTGCGGATTTTCAAGGCTGCAAAGCGTTTCGCCGATGGTGATGTTATTGATGCCGGCAATGGCGACGATATCGCCGGTCTCGGTCGCTTCGATATCCGTACGCTTCAGACCGGCGAAGGAGAAGAGTTTGGTGATCTTGACCGGCTGCATGCTGTGGTCAAGCTTGGCGATGTTGACCGTGTCACCTGTGCGCAGGGTGCCGTTGAAAACGCGCGCGATGGCGAGGCGGCCGAGGTAGTCAGAGTAGTCGAGGTTGGTGACCAGGATCTGCAGAGTGCCCTCAGGATCGCCGGTAGCGGGCGCGATGGTCTTGAGGATGGTGTCAAACAGAGGCTGCAGATTTTCGCCCGGGACGGCCATGTCAAGCGTCGCCAGACCGGCTTTGCCGTTGGTGTAGACGACGGGAAAGTCGAGCTGGTCTTCCTGTGCATCCAGATCGATGAAGAGGTCATAGACCTCGTTCAGCACTTCCTGGACACGAGCGTCGGGCCGGTCAATTTTGTTGATGACGAGGATCGGCGTCAGCTTGGCTTCAAGCGCTTTTGAGAGCACGTAGCGGGTCTGCGGCAGAGGGCCTTCGGAAGCATCGACCAGCAGCATGACGCCATCAACCATCTTGAGAGCGCGCTCCACTTCGCCGCCGAAATCAGCGTGACCCGGGGTGTCGACGATATTGATCTTGGCGCCCGGCAGCTGGATAGCAGTGTTCTTGGCAAGGATGGTAATGCCACGCTCTTTTTCGAGCTCATTCGAATCCATGACGCGCTCGGCGACGGCTTCATTGGAGCGGAAGGTGCCGGCCTGGCGAAGCATTGCATCGACGAGAGTAGTTTTGCCGTGATCGACGTGGGCAATGATGGCGATATTGCGAATCGGTGTGCTCAAAGCTCTTGGTTTTCCTTTGTTACGGTGCCTGGCGCGGAGGGATACCCCCCTGCCCCCGGCTATGCCGGTTTTCCCTAAAATATTGCATACAGCGAGGTTAGGCTGGGACTGGTCCGTAAATATTTCAAAACATTGGGTTAGCGGCAAAATATTGCAAACAAACAAGTTAGCGTTGCTTGCCTGATAAGCGTGGCGCTTGGCGCGTCAATTCCTGCTTCTATACCCTGTTCATAGTGTACCGGATGTAACCAAATCAATCGGCAAACGTTGCATGAATGCTGAGGAAAGAGCGAAGTCAGGCGGCTTCGGTCCTCGGTTCTGCAGCCGCTTCGGCGAAGCCGCGGTCCCCGTGCCGGCTCATACTTTCGGCAGCGGGTTAAGATGATCGCTCTGCCGGTTGGAGGTCGATAATGAGGCCTGGCGCAGCGACGGCTGCCCGACGGGCAGGAGGCAGGAATGAGCGTGGTAGTCGCGATGTTGCGGGGCGTAAATATTGTAGGGAAGCGGCAGGTGAAGATGGAAACGCTCCGCGCGCTTTGCGCTTCGCTCAAGTGCAGTGATGCCGTGACGCATCTGCAGAGCGGGAACGTGGTTTTCCGCACGCGTGCGAAGAACTTGGAAGCACTGCGCATCCAGATGCAAGAGCAGATGGCTGACAGTTTTGGCTTTGACGTGCCGACTGTTTTTCGAACGGTTGAAGATTTGCGGAAGGTGGTTGCCACCAATCCTTTTCCGGAGCGGGTAGAGGCCGAGGCCTCGAAGATGCTGGTCACCTTTCTTTATGACGATCCGGGAGTAGAGCGACGGAAGGCATTGCGCTCAATGACGTTTGAACCGGAAGAGGTGAAGGTCGAAGGGCGCGAACTCTACATCTACTATCCGACTGGGCAGGGACTGTCGAAGCTGCGCTTTAGTCCGATTGAGAAAGCGCTGGGCACTTCCGGGACGAGCCGAAACTGGAACACAGTGTTGAAGCTGCTGGAGATTGCGGAAGCGATGCAGTACGTTGAGGCCCGTCCGCGACAAAGCAATGGTCCAGCGACGAGACAATGTCCAGCGACAAAGCAATAATGGTGCGATGGCTTTGGCTGATCGCTATGCGAGTTTCGCAACGGCATCTCACAGGTTGTGCCTAGCAATTCGAGAGATGAGCCGTGCAGAGGGTTTCGACTGGATTGCTTGAAGTTGCGTATGAAGAGAGTGGTCCGGCTGGCGAAGGGCCGCTGATTCTTCTGCATGGCTGGCCGGATGCGCCGGGCGGTAGCGGCGAAGCTCAATGACGCGGGTATCGGACGATCGCGGCCTGCCTGAGGGGGTTCGGCGAGACGAAGTTCATGGATGCGAAGACGCCGCGCGTCGCGCAGCCGCCTACGCTAATGTTGCACGGCGCGCTTGACAGTTTCGCCGGGGTCGAGCCGTCACAGGGCGCGGAGGAATTCTTCACGGGCGGCTATCGACGGGAAGTGATCGAAGTTGCTGGCCACTTTGTGCAGCGCGAGGCGCCGGAGGCTGTTGCTGCTGAACTTCTGCAGCACCTTGCGGAGCATCCGTAAAGAGGCAGCGGGGTCGATATACTGGTAACAGAATCCACCAGGAAGCAGCAGGCCCTTGCACCGTCTCCTTGAAAAAATGAACCCCCAGCAGCGCGCCGGTATCGAGGCGGTGGATGGTCCCGTGCTTATTCTCGCCGGAGCCGGCTCGGGGAAAACGCGCGTCATTACGCACCGCATCGCTTACCTGATTGAAGTGCGCGGCGTTTCGCCCGACGCTATCCTGGCGGTGACGTTTACGAATAAGGCGTCGGCCGAGATGCGCGAACGGGTCGAAAAGCTGCTGGTGAATTCGACGCTGGCGCAGCCGCTGCTGGCAACGTTTCACTCGTTCTGCGTACGCGTGCTGCGACGGGATATCGAAGCACTGCGGATCGGCACGGGCCCCGATGCGGGTTTGACGCGGACGTTTGCGATTTACGACGAAAGCGATCAGCAGGCCATCGTCAAACAGGCGATGCGCCGGATGGGCCTGGACGACAAGCAGTTAACGCCGCGCACCGTGCTTTCCCGGATTTCATGGGCGAAAAACCACATGCTCGATCCGCAGGAGTTCTACCTCAACTCCTCTGACCCGACGACGGAGCGGATTTCGCATATCTACGAGGCGTATCGCAAGGAACTGCGCAAGAACAATGCGCTGGATTTCGACGATCTGCTGCTGGAAACGGTGCGCTTGCTGAAGTCGTCGGCAGAGGTGCGCGAACGGTACAACCGGCGCTTCAAGTACATCCTGATTGACGAGTACCAGGACACCAACCGCCCACAGTATGAGTTGATGAAACTGCTTTCCGGTAAAGAGCACAACATCTGCGTGGTGGGTGACGAAGACCAGAGCATCTATTCGTGGCGCGGGGCGGACATCAAGAACATTCTTGAGTTCGAGAAGGATTTTCCCGAGGCGAAAGTGATCCGGCTGGAACAGAATTATCGTTCCACGCAGAACATTCTTGAAGGTGCTTCGGCGGTGGTCGCGCGTAATCTGCAGCGCAAGGGCAAGAACCTGTTTACGGAGCGGGTCGGCGGCTCGCTGATTGGCTATTACGAAGCGCCGGATGGGGAGAATGAAGCTCTTTACATAGCCGATTACATCCAGAAATATTTCCGCAAAGCGGGCGAGGATGTTGAATCGCCGCGGGTGGCGGTGCTGTATCGCACCAACTCGCAATCGCGGCTGGTAGAAGAAGCGCTCAGGCGCTACAGCATCCAGTACACGATGGTCGGCGGTTTCTCATTCTATGACCGTGCCGAGGTCAAGGACCTGCTCAGCTATCTGAAGCTGGTACAGAATCCTCATGATTCGATTGCGCTGGCACGGGTGATCAATGTGCCAACGCGGGGCATTGGGCGCACGACCCTCGAGACGCTGGAGCGGCTGGCCCTGGAAACGGGCGCGAGTACGTGGACGGCCATCGGCCATGCGATCAGGAACCGGCTTCTGCCACAGCGTGCGCTCACGGCGCTCGACAGCTTTCGGCGCATGATCGAGGATGCGCATGCCATGCTGGCGCGTGATTTTGCCGACAAGCTTTCGGCTGATCTCGCGCCGCCGGAAGGTATCGGCGAGCTGGGCAGCCAGCAGAGTGAAGACCCGGAAGACGATGAGAGCTTTGAAGTAACGGAAGATGCGTTGATGGCGGACGAGTTCGGTACACCGATGCCCGCCGGGTTCCCTGGGGAAGCCGAAGCGGACACGTCTTTTTCGTTCGATGACGATGCGCAGGGGAGTCTTGGGCTGGAAATGGGTACGGGCTTCAGTTTTGCTTCGGAGGCTTCGGCTGTTCCGATGGCTAATCAAGCCGACGCGGATTTCGATCCGGCCAGTTTCAATCCTTTTGGGGAGGCTGGGGTGAAGGCTGGTTCCCATGTCTCAAACGCGAGACATGGGGCTCCCGGACCGGGGTCAACCGCACATGGGGCACCCGGACTTGGGGCCTCCGAACATGGGGTAAACGGACGTGGGGCACCCGGGTCCGATGCCAGCGCGCCCGGGTTTGGCCTGAATGAAGAAGAAGGAGCGCGGCCGGCGTTTCGTTCGCTGGGCGATGCGGCGACGCTGCCGGAGTTGATCCGGTTCCTGATCGACCGCTCAGGGTATATCCGCGCGCTTGAGGATGAAGGCACGCCAGAATCGATTTCGCGGATTGAGAACCTGAAGGAGCTTGCCAACGCTGCACAGGATGCGCAGGAACGGGGCGAGTCGCTGTCAGAGTTTCTGGACCATGCGGCGCTGGTCTCGGATACGGACCGATACAATCCGGAGTCGCGGGTGACGCTGATGACGCTGCATGCGGCGAAGGGTCTGGAGTTCCCGCTGGTGCTGCTGGCTGGCATGGAAGAGGGACTCTTTCCACATTCGCGGACGCTGAATGATCCGAACGGGTTGGAAGAAGAGCGGCGTCTCTGCTATGTCGGTATGACGCGGGCAATGGATACGTTGATCGTCAGCCGGGCGCGCTACCGCCGCCGGTTCGGCAATGACATGCCGGATGCTTCGGTCGCTTCGCGCTTCCTTGAAGAGATTCCACAGCACCTGCTGGAAGACCTGAGCGGCGCACAGGGTTCCAATAACGCGCGCGGGATGTATGGCAGCAGCGTTACGTCGGGTGGCTACGGCGGCGCGTATGGCGGTTATAGAAGCCGCAAAAACGGTTCGGACGAGGAAGGCACCAGCCGTCATTATTCTTATGAAGACGAGGACCAGACGGCGACCCGCTTCAGCGGCGGGAACACGAATAGCACGCCGCGCCGCAGCTTCCCGGCCACGGGAAATGTTGCGAAGAAGCCGGATTCAATCGACAACATCGCCAGCTTTTTCGGGGCCAAAGGTGCACGGGCGGGAGCGCCGATCGCCCGTCCCAAGCTGGCTGTGCCTACGCCGACCGGGGTTACCGGCTTCCAGAGCGGCCAGCGGGTGAGGCATCCCAAGTATGGGGAAGGAACCATCTTCCGGCGCGAGGGAGACGGCGACGACGCTAAACTTACAGTACAATTTGCTAAGTTCGGGATAAAAAAGCTGGTCGAGAAATTTGCTAACCTGGAACGCGCTTAGGGATGAATCAACTGGAAGACACAAGGAGCAGGGATGACAGTTTTTTCAGCTGATCCTTGCACTGGGCCTTCCGAGTCTCTCCGTGTTGGTGGGCATTTTGCTGAATCACTATGGAATTGGTCGCGTTGATAGCCGTATCGGTAAACTAGACGCGCGTATGAACAAGTTTGAGGATCGATCGACTCTTGCAGGTCAGCCAAGATATTGATAATCGTTTTCGAAAAGCTGAGCAGGACGCTGGGCGGAGAAATGATCGGATTTTGGACGCTATCGGGAAGATCCAGCTCGGTATCCGCGAGTTTTATCGTAGCTTGGGTCAGCATGAAGTTCGCCTGTCGAATTTAGAAAAGGCCTAGCCGCTAATCTCATCTGGCGGCCCCTCGCAGCACAAATTTAGAAAGCAAAGAGAATCCAATGGCAAACACGAAGAGCATTGAAAGCACGGAAGAACGCAAAGCAATTAAACGAGCGGCCCGCAAGAAAGCTGCTCCCAAAGGTCCGCGCGCCGGCGCTCGCGGCGCGGCCAAGCAGAAGCTGAAAAAAGCGGCCAAGGGACAGAACAAGCGCTAGAACTTGTTGCAGGTGTGTCAACGCGAGATGAACCCGGTTGTTGCTGGAGAAGAGCCCGATAGGGCTCTTTTAAAACCGACACGATCCCGGTGAAAATGCTCTAAGATGGTCTTCCGTCAAGCCGGTGCCCCGAAGCGCCGGGACCAAAGCCAAGACTTCATTCGGAGCTATCGTCCCTGTCGCAACTCTTCGCTCGTAAATCGATCGACAAGCTGATCTCGGACTCCGAAGCGCCGGAGCACGCCCTCAAGAAGACGCTCGGCCCGCTGTCGCTCACGGCGCTGGGTATTGGGGCGGTGATTGGCTCGGGCATTTTCACCGTAATCGGGACGGCCATCTCAGGCGAGAAGTTCGATACTTCGTCGATCCTGAATTCGCCGGTCATCAACTTTCTGCTGCACCATGCCAACCTGACGGGACGACCTGGAGCTGGGCCGGCGCTTGCGCTTTCACTTATCCTGGTCGCCATCGTCTGCGGATTCACGGGTCTTTGTTACGCCGAACTGGCCTCGATGATCCCTATTGCGGGCTCGGCTTATACCTATACCTACGCCACGCTCGGCGAGTTGATCGCGTGGATTATCGGCTGGGACCTGATCCTCGAATATGCGGGCTCGAATATGACGGTGAGCGTTGGCTTTGCTGCGCATATCGTCGATCTGCTGGACTGGTTTGGTCTACACCCGTCGGCTAAATGGATTTCGCCCGCCTACCTGCCGGACGGCCTGAGCGATCTGCAGGGCAACGTCCTCTACAAGGCCGGCTGGCATCCCGGTTTTAACATTCCCGCCTTCCTGATCGTGATGCTGATCACGGTAGTGCTGGTGCGCGGCATCCGCGAATCGGCAAAGGCGAATAACACGATGGTGCTGCTGAAGATTGGCGCCATCCTGGTATTTGTTTTTGCAGCCTCGGAGTATTTCCATCCGGCGAACTGGCACCCCTTCGCGCCGAATGGCTGGTCCGGGATTCTGACTGGCGGCTCGATCATCTTCTTCACGTATATCGGGTTCGATTCGGTCTCGACGGCGGCTGAAGAGTGCAAGAATCCGCGGCGCGACGTACCCATCGGGATTATCGCGACCCTGATCGTCTGCACCGTGCTGTACGTAGCTGTCGCCCTGGGATTGACCGGCCTGGTGAAGTGGGACAGTATGGTCGACGACGCAGCGCCGGTGGTGAATGCGCTGAAAAAACTCTCGGCTCTGCCGGGCCACCATGCCCTCTACTGGGTGCGGCTCGCAGTTTTGTGCGGCGCCATTATGGGCATGATCTCGTCGATCCTGGTCTTCCAGATCGGCCAGTCGCGGGTGTGGTTCGCCATGTCGCGGGACCGTTTGCTGCCGGCTGTTTTTGGACGGGTCCATCCGAAATACCGGACACCCGCCGTCGCGACGTGGGTCGCGGGAATTGTCGTTGGCATTCCATCCGGACTGTTTGATATCGGGACGTTGGCTGACCTTTCGAATATCGGGACGCTCTTCGCGTTCGTGCTGGTGTCGATCGGCGTCATCATTCTGCGGATTCGGGAGCCGGAGCGTCACCGGGGCTTCAGGGCCCCCGGTGGTGTGGTCACCCCGATTTTGAGCATCGTGTTCTGCCTGCTGCTCATGGCGGGGCTGCCTATCATCACGTGGCTCCGGTTCGTGGTCTGGCTGGTGATTGGGCTGTGTATCTACTTCCTGTATTCCCGTCATCGCAGTGAATTTTGCCCTGCCGACCGCGCCCGTCCTCGTTAGAGAAGGTGTGCCAGGGCAAATTACCGGATGCTATGGTGTTTCTGGCTGGATACAGGTTGGCCTTTTCCTGGCGAAAAGACCCGTGTTCATCGTATCTTCGCTCTACACCTTCAGGTAATTTACTCCAGCTCTCGAACATCCCCCTCAGTGCTAAAGCCGCGTGGCATGCCCAAAAAGCCCAGGCATTTCTCCCTTCCCCTGAAGGTTGTAGGCAAAGTTCGTCCAATTTGTCTTCTGCTTTGCATCCCAACTCGTCAGATACAGTACGAACGCATTACGGGCCCGAGTGAGGTTGAATTGGAAAAGCTGCTGCAAATTCTTGAGAGTCCCCGCGTGTCGGGGGCGACCCGGAAAGTTCTACGCACGCGCCTGCGGGCAGTGCCGCAGCCGGGCACAGTCTACGAGCCAACGGCGATCACACAGCCAGCATTTGCAGTACTGCAACAAGTGATTGCGCGATTGCTGCTTGAAGACCTGCATGCCGGCGCACAGGAAGAAGCAGCAGTCCTGCCGTCGGAGGCAATTGCGGCCCAGTTGGAAGAATCGCGCGCCACCGGTAAAGGCAATGGCTGGCGTTATGGCACGCTGCCGTCAGACGCAGAAGCCCTGGCGCATGGGCTTGACTGGATTGAAGAGACGGCCGTCAGCGAATATCATGCAAAGTTCACCGAGTTGTCGACCGACCAGCAGGAGTTGCTGCTTGCGCGCATTCAGCAGGGCAAGGTGGCCTGGGCCGGCTTTGATTCCACCCGATGGTTTGAGGAAGTGCTGGCCGAGGCGACCGAGATTTATATCTCGCATCCAGGCCGCATGATCCAGCGAGGCATCGATGCCTTTGCGGATGAACCGGATGGGTGGACAGACGTTGGTTTGAACAACGGTCAGCCATGGGAGCCGGTGACCCAGCTGCCGGGGACGGGCACATACGGCGCAGGCGGTTGACGCTGCCACTCTTTCAAATCCCCATGCAGCGTAGAGTCATCAGATGACCATGGAACAGGACCTTGCGCGTATTCGTTACCAGGAAGAGCGGCTGCGCTTTCCACATTTCGATACTGAAACTGCGTGGGAGGTAGGCAGCTATCTCCGTCGCCGTGCTGTCGAGCTAAAAGCACCGATGGCCTTCGACATTCGCGTGGGCGACCACCTGCTCTTCCATTGCGCGCTGCCCGGCACTACGCCGATGAATGCTGACTGGATGCGCCGTAAGCGCAATACTGTCCTGCGCTTTCATCGCAGTTCCTACGCGATGGGTCTGCAGCTTGAAGTAGAGAATGCGACGCTCGAAGCGAAACTGGACCTGCCGCTGCGGGACTACGCGACGCATGGCGGATGCTTTCCCCTGATGCTCGCAGGCACGGGCTGTGTTGGAACGATTACGGCTTCCGGGCTGCCGCAGAGACAGGACCATAACCTTGTGATTGAAGCGATTGCGGCGCATCTCGGCATTCCGCTGGGCGACGTGGCGCTTGAGGATTAGAGCAAATCACCTGATACTGTGGTGTTTCTGGCTGGATCCAGTTGGCCTTTTCTTGGCGTTAAGGGCCGTGTTCATCGTATCTTCGCTCTAACCTTCAGGTAATTTGCTTTAGCGCTGCCGCGCAGCACTCATTCTGATTCCGCCGGAACTGCTGCTCATGTCCCTGCTGCAGGTGAAAAGCGAGGAGAAGCTGCAGGCTGCAAGAAACAATACAGCAACAGCAAATCCGCTCTAAGCTGGTAGTAGATGGACGCGAACGAAGATCAGCCTGAACTCTCGACCTTTTTGCGACAACTGCCGAAAGCAGAACTGCACCTTCATCTCGAAGGCACGGTGACGCCGGAGACGCTGATCGCGTTGAGCGAGCGTCATGCGTACGAAAATCCTGAGACGCCGCTGCTGACACTTGAAGAGGCCCGGGCACTCTACAATTACACCGATTTCTCCGGCTTCCTGCTGGCATTTAAAGCCATCACGCGCCGGCTCATCACAGCCGATGATTATGAACTGATCGCCTGGCGTATGGTCGAGCAGCTGGCGGCCCAAGGCGTCGTGCATGCCGAGGTCTACATCTCCATCGGCGTCATCTACTACTGGCGGAAAGAGGAAGCGGCCAGTAACCCTGACCTGGTTCCGCAGATTTTTGCAGGCCTTGAAAAGGCCCGGGTGCGCGCGGCAAAGGAACTCAGCCTGACCGTTTATTGGATCTTCGATGCTGCCCGTCATTTTGGGGTGGATGAAGCGGCCGTGGTCTTCCGCCAGGCTGCGGAAATGCACCGCACGGCGCCGTCGATTATCGGCATAGGCATCGGCGGCGATGAACGGATTATCGGCGCGGAGCCGTTCAAGGAGCTGTATGCCGAAGCCCGCAACGCCGGCCTGCGCCTGACAGCCCATGCGGGGGAGACCATTGGCCCGGAAAGCATCTGGGCCGCGCTGAATATCGGCGCGGAAAGGATCGGCCATGGCCTCTCCGCGCAGTATGACCATGACTTGATTGAACTGCTGGCGGAACGGCAGGTGCCGATTGAGATCAACATTACGTCGAACGTGAAAACGGCGTCCTGCGCGGGGCTGGCCCAGCATCCGGTGCGCCGGTATTTCGACCAGGGGCTGATGATTACCCTGAACTCAGACGACCCAGCGCTTTTTGGCAGCAACCTGATGGGTGAATACATGCTGGCGCATGAGCAGTTCGAGTTTACAGAGGAGCATCTGCGCGAGCTGGCTGCGAATTCACTGGAGGCCAGTTTCCTGCCGCCGGAGGAAAAGGTTGCGTGGCTGCGACGAATTGCGAAGTTTGAAGTGGGCACCTCTGCGGGTTGATGGGTGCGAAGCTGCGGGGTCGTATGGGGGAAAGCTGTTACCCCGGCTTACAACTTTTGCGCCATACACGAAGGAAAGTTGAATTTCTGATGACCATCTCGTAACTGCTCGCACAAACCTCAGGCTGCGCTATGATTGGCCTATGGCGTACGCTAAATTGTCCCGATATCTTGGGCACGTGAGGAAGAGCGCTGTGAGCAACCTGCTGCCGTTTCGTAGAGCCAACCGTAGTGTCCTCAAGACAGCAAGCTGGGCATCGCTGGCCGTCGGTGTAGCCGCCGTGGGCCTCTATTTTGGGCGGGAACTGCGCATTCGCTACAAATTCAATCATCGCCATCCTTCTGACTTCTTCGCGCACGCCGGCGATAAGCTGCCTGCCGATTACGGGATGGGCATTTAGAGGATCGATTGCAGATGTAGGGTGGTCAGCTCCCGGCTGACAAGGTGAATACCGTAATTTCCGGCCGGCACAAGAAGCGGATCGGCAACCCCACTGTCCCGACACCGCGATTCACATAGAGCCGCGTTGGCCCAATCTGAAAGAAACCTTCTACATACTTTCTCCCCAGGGGCGGCAATACCACCGGCCCGACGAAGGGCATCCGCACCTGGCCGCCATGGGTATGGCCTGAAACCATCAGGCTGACGCCGCCATATTTCGCGACGTGATCGGCAAAATCAGGCTCATGGGCCATGAGAATGACGGGGTCGGTTCCGCGGGTTTTCGCCGGCGGCACGGCCAGTTCCAGCCGCACCATGTGCGAAGTAATGTTGGCCGCGCCTGCGAGCCAGAAGCGGCGTCCATCCCGCTCAAGGGGGACATACTGATTTTCAAGCACCGGGATGCCATGCGTTACCAGCGCATCGATCACTGTTTCCACACCAACCTCGGCATCGTGATTGCCCATGACGGCATACCGTTGCGGGCATTGCAGGTTCTGCAGGATCTCCGCGCAGGGGTAGCTCTGGGCGCGGCCCCAGGCGTGAGGACGCGGCGCATCGCTGACGAAATCGCCGGTAAGCATAACGACATCGGGCTTGAGCGCATTCACCTGTTCGACGATCCTGCGGATGTAGTAAGTCTCGCTGAACTCGTGAAAATGGATATCGCTGATCTGGACCAGGCGCATGCCGTGGAAGCTGTCGGCCAGTCCCGGCAGGCTGACGGAGTGCTGCGTAACCTCGACATGATGGCGCTCAAATTCGGCACTGTAGAGGCCCAGTCCAACGACTGCGGCGCTGCCCATGCCCAGGAAC
>CAZZXL010000051.1:0-27248 GCA_964658035.1 uncultured Acetobacteraceae bacterium | reverse complement strand
GGTCGCTAACCGCACCCCAGGCCGCCCGGCGGACAGAGAATGTGCTGCGGTTTTGGCAGCGGCTGCTGCTGCATTGTCGCAGGGGTGAACTGCGGGCGTCCGCTCGTGTCATTGATGCCGACGAGTTGCGCGGGCTGCAGAACCAGCGGCCGCTGCATGACCATTTCAAGACTTTGACCCTGCGTAATCATGATGTCGTTGCCGCGGGTAAACAGCGTGTAGATCAGACCGGCAGCCGCGCCTCCCGCAGCCCCGTAACCCAGCCCCTCATAGGGGTGTCCATCGACGCCGCCGGCTATGCCACCGAGACCTGCGCCTGCAGCTGCGCCTTTGGCGACATCGGCGGCGTCCTTGCCCTTGTTGCTCGACTGCTCGATCTCACCCTCGGCATTCTTCACATGCGCGCCATCTGAGCCAGGCAGGTTGTTCACCCCTCCCGGTACACTCACCACCTGCCCATTGGGAAAAATCATGGTCGTGAAGTGCATGAGCAATTTGGCGCGGCCCTTGACGCGACCTGGTCGCTCCACCTGGTCAATGACGCCCTGCACGTAAACGCCGGCTGGAATCAGGACATGGGAACCGACAATCACAGGAAAGGTGGAGACCAGGTAGACGCCGTCCCCTGGCTTGGCGGTCTTGGTGTTCACCGGGCTTTGCACTGCCAGTAACACCTTGGTGCCTGCAGGAACAGTCAGTGCTGCATCGGGCGTTGCCGCGGAGGAAGTGGAAAGCGCGGATTGTGCGTTCGCTAATCCTACCGGCGGCGCAGGGGCGACGGCATTGGCTGGTTCAGGCTGTGTAGCCGAGGACGGCTGCTGGGGGCCAGTGGTGGCCTCTTGTGCCTCGGCAGACGGTGGTGCAAAGGTGGATGCCAGTACGGGCATTGCCAGCGCGAGGCCGACACCTAGAGTTGTCGCTACAAGATGGTATTTGTTCAAATGCTGCCCCATACGACCTCCACCCTTAATTTATAGACGGAGACGCAAGGCTACGGTAGCGGATTCGCGCAGATCTTCGCCCGACTAGCGTTACTATCAGGGTGTAAATGCATTCAGAAGAAGCGGCTGGCTCGTTATCGTACAAGCAACAGGCAGGAAGATTTGGCCCGGTCTTCCCGCTGTTAGAGGCGGCCGTCGCTGAAGGTGTATTTCCAGGTTGTGCCTTTGGCGTTCTGGACATGGACGGATTGGTCTTTACCGCAGCGGTCGGAAGGCAGACCTACGCAGCCGATGCGCCCAGCATTCTGCCCGGCACGCTTTATGACCTGGCCAGTGTTACCAAGGTAGCTGCGACGACGGCCATGGCCATGTTGCTTTGGCAACGCAGGCAATTCCAGCTGGACCAGCCAATGGCCGATTGGTTGCCGGAGTTTCTTCAAGGAGAGCGGCCGGATCAGCGAGCCAGCGTCACTATTCGACACCTGCTGTCGCACAGCTCCGGCCTGGCAGGTTACGCGCGGCTGTTTGAATACAACCGCACAGCCGAAGAGTTGTGGAGCGCCTGCCTGGCCATGCCGCTCGAGGTGCAACCGGGCACACGGGCGGAGTACTCCGATTTAGGCTTCATCCTGCTGGGGAGAGTGCTTGAGCGCATTGCCCGTGAGCCTTTGGATGTTTTCTGCCGGCGCGAGATTTTTCTTCCCCTGGAGATGCAAAATACGTTCTTCCAGCCACCAGGCAACTTAAGAAGCTCCATTCCCCCGACGGAAGATGACCTGGTGTTTCGTCATCGCGTGATCCAGGGTGAAGTGCAGGATGAAAACTGTTTTGTTCTCGGTGGAGTGAGTGGACATGCCGGACTTTTCGGCAACTGTGGCGATCTCCTGCAATTTGCCCGCACCATTCTCTATCCTGGCGACGTCTTTATGAACGGGCGGGGTCTATTCACCGCTGAGACGGTCGGGACTTTCTCCCAAAGAGCCGACCTGCCGCCTGGCAGTTCGCGTGCACTCGGCTGGGACACGCCTTCAGATCCCTCTTCGAGCGGAAGGAAGTTCAATGTGCAGAGTATCGGCCATTTAGGGTATGCCGGGACTTCCATCTGGATCGATCTGGAAAAGCGTTGTGCCGTCGTGTTGCTGGCCAATCGCACCTGGCCCAGCCGGGAGAATCAGAAGATCAAACAGTTGCGACCGATATTTCATGATGTGGTGAGACGCTGCCTTTGAGCGCCAGCACACCATGAGATAATTACGGGTTGGGTACTTCCGACTTCGAGGCATCTTTACTTCTACCCAATAAGCGGTAAACTGACGCAGGTTCAGCAGGTATATCGACCATGGCAACAATGACAGCACCGCGCACTGTAGCGCAACCCTCAGAAAAATTTTCGGCCAGCCGCAACAGCAATCTTCTTGAACTCACCACTGAAGGTGCCAATGAAGCTTCGCGTGGACTTGATACCAAGTCGGCGCTGGATATAGCCCGCATTATCAACCAGGAAGACGCCAAGGTGGCGCTTGCTGTTAAGAAGTCCCTGCCTGAAATTGCCCTGGTGATTGACGCCGTTGCCCGTAGTTTGCGGGATGGCGGACGCCTGATCTACGTGGCTGCGGGTTCCAGCGGCCGCATTGTTGCCCTTGACTCCTCGGAATGCCCCGCTTCCTACTCAACTGCTCCGCAATCCGTGCAGTACATTGTCGCGGGGGGACCAAAGGCAGTGGCTTCCGCTGTCGAAGTGAACGAAGATCTGCCCGAGCTCGGCCAGCGGGACATTGCCCGCCGCCGGCCTACGCGTAAAGACATCGTTATCGGAGTATCAGCCAGCGGCCGGACTCCTTACGTTGTCGGCGCACTGGAGTATGCCCGCGCCCGTGGTGCAATGACAGCTTGCGTCGTGGGCAACCACAACACCTCGCTTGAGGCGGTTGCTGAAATTACGATCGTGGCGGAGGTTGGTCCCGAGGTGATTTCGGGTTCAACGCGGATGAAAGCTGCCACGGCACAGAAGATGATCCTGAACATGATCACGACCGGCGCGATGACGCGGCTCGGCTATGTCTACGAAAACCTGATGGTGAATGTGCACATGCAGAACACCAAACTGGTTGAGCGCGGTATCTCAACCCTGATGCGGGCCTGCAGCATTGATCGCGAAACGGCGGTCGACACCATCAAGTCCTCCGGTCGCAGTATCCCGGTGGCGCTCGTGATGTTGAAAGCCAAGGTGGACAAGCCTGAAGCTGTGCGACGCCTGGCGAAAGCTGATGGCAATGTCCGCCTGGCGATCGAGGATACGACGCTCGAACTTTGATCCTGGTAGATCTTCAAGTAAAAGGCCCTGCATTGCGCAGGGCTTTTTACTTGGTTGGGTCTGGCGCCCAGGTGTTCGCTGGTTTGCTTTCCCTTGCTGCTTCGCCCTTGCTGTTGGCGGCCACGCTGACCTTGCTGCCTTTGGCTACCCGGGCTTGCCGCTTTCGATTCCCTTCTGATTTCTCCTTCCATGCTCAATGACGCTTCGTACACTGGTAAAGCTATGGATAAATTTGTGATTCGCGGCGGTAAGCCGCTGCTGGGGACCATCCGGGTAAGCGGAGCGAAGAATTCGGCACTGCCCTGCATGGCAGCAGCGATTCTTACGGAAGACGAAGTCATCCTCGAGAACATTCCGCAGGTAAAGGACATTGAGACAGAGCGAAAGCTGCTGGTCTCGATGGGTGCGGAGGTCGAGCTTGGCTACGGGCGCGCGCAGCATCGCACCACGATCAGCTGCCGCCTGCTATCTGACCCGGTTGCCAAGTACGAGATCGTCAAGACCATGCGCGCATCATCGCTGGTGCTGGGGCCGCTGATTGCGCGTACCGGGATGGCGCGGGTGGCGATGCCGGGAGGCTGCGCCATTGGCGGACGGCCGATTGATCTGCATATCCGCGGGCTGGAAGCGATGGGCGCAATCATCACGCAGGAGCATGGCTACCTTGAAGCGCGCACGGAGCGATTGAAGGGCGCCCATATCGTTTTCGACAAGATAACAGTCACAGGTACAGAAGACCTGTTGATGGCAGCGGTGCTGGCGGAAGGCGAAAGTCTGTTTGAGAATTGCGCGCGTGAGCCGGAGGTAAGTGATCTGGCGGCGCTGCTTACCGCGATGGGCGCGAAGATAGAAGGTGCCGGGACGGGCACGATCAAGGTGCAGGGCGTGAAGAAGCTGCACGGCGCGCGGCACCGCATCAATCCCGACCGCATCGAGGCAGGGACCTTCCTGATTGCGGGCGCGATTACTTCCGGGGACTTGAATGTCGTGAACTGCAATCCTGCGCACCTTGGATCGTTGATCGGCAAACTAGAGGCTGCCGGTGCCCGCATCGAGGTAAAGGGCGATTGTGTGCGCGTGCGTAGCGAAGGCAATCTGAAAGCCGTCGATATTACGACGGAAGAGTATCCCGGCTTTCCTACCGACATGCAGGCGCAGTACATGGCGCTGGCGACGCAATCAGATGGCACGAGTATAGTGACCGAAAATATTTTCGAGAATCGCTTCATGCATGTGCAGGAACTGGTGCGCATGGGCGCGAATATCCGCGTGGATGGACGGCAGGCGACGGTGCGCGGCAAGTCCGCATTGTCCTCGGCAGCAGTGATGTGCTCTGACTTGCGGGCATCCGCGGCCTTGGTACTGGCAGCGATGGTCGCGGATGGCGAATCGATTCTCGACCGTGTTTACCACATGGACCGCGGCTATGAACGGCTTGAGGAAAAGCTGCGTGGCGTAGGTGCCCAGATCCGCCGGTTGGGGAACGTGTTTCCTGAGGACTGAAGCATTGCCCCGAAGCTAGAAGCTCTCCGCGCACCTCTCGCATCTATAGCTCCGAGAGGTGATTGAGATGGCGAATGAAGAGAGTGCAGTCCGGGCTGAGCTGGTCAAGCTGCTTGAGGGCAAGGGAGCGCACACGGATGTTTTCACTGCGCTGGACGGGATTCCTTTTGAAGATTCCGGCAAGCGGCCACATGGTCTTCCCTACTCCGCCTGGCAGTTGCTTGAGCATATGCGGTTCACCTTGAGCGACCTTCTCGACTTCACAACGAACCCAAATTACCAGTCCCATGCGTGGCCCGATGCTTATTGGGTAAAGGATCCGCTGCCTCCATCGGAAGATGCGTGGGCGAAGTCTGTCAGCGCGCTAAAAGCAGATCTGGAGCAGTTTGAAACGATCGTGAGCGATAAGAGCAGCAATTTGCATGATGTGATTCCGTGGGCGGATAACCAGCAGACGCTGTTTCACGAGGCCTTGCTGGCGGCCGATCACACGAGTTATCACACGGGTGAGTTGATTGTGCTGAGAAGGCTGCTGGGAAACTGGAAAGGTTGAGGAATAGAGCAAATTACCTGATGCCATGGTGTTTCGGGCTGGATACAGGGGCCTTTTCCTGGCGAAAAGGCCCCTGTTCATCGTCTCTTCGCTCCGCACCTTCAGGTAATTTGCTCTAGCCGTGACCACCAGTCACCTTAGCTGAGTATTGCGTTTTCACATGCGGAGAACGCTGATTAAGGCTGTTAGAGAGGCGGTTTGCTGACGGCGGCTCGGATAGTAAAGAAAAAAGCCGGGATACGGCTGACACCAATCCTGAAGCACACGGAGAAGAGTCCCCGCGGCGAGATAAGCTGAGACCTCTGTTTCAGCCACAAAAGCGAGTCCGACTCCTTCGAGAGCTGCTCTCAGCACCAGTCCAAGATCATCAACGATCAGCGGCCCGGTGACTCCGACCGAAATTTCCTTCTTGCCCTTCTCGAACTCCCAGCGATACAGACCAGCCGCACCGTGCCGGAAGTTGATGCATAGGTGTTGCAGGAGATCGCGGGGTCCTTTTGGTTTGGGATGCAAGCGAAAATATCGCGGCGATCCGACGATGGCTGCACGTTGATCAGGCGAGACACGGACGGCGATCATGTCTTTGTCGATGTACTCGCCAAAGTGAACACCGGCGTCAAAACCGTCAGCCACAATGTTTCGCCGACTGTCATCGGTGGTGACGTCAAGCACGATGCCCGGGTATTTGCCGTTCAGGATGCCCAGCTTGGGCGCGAGAACCGACGACACAGCGAGGCGCGGTATCAAGAGTCGCACCCGGCCGCCGGGCCTGTTTCTCTGGCCTGCGATGTCCTGAAGTGCTTGCCCCACGTCGGTCAGAGCCGGCTTAAGCCGCTTTAACAGTTGCTCTCCAGCCGCTGTCAAGGCGACGCTCCTGGTAGTTCGCGCAAGCAGGCGCACGCCTAACTCCTCCTCCAGCGTTCGCATGGCATGACTTATTGCTGAGGGTGAGACGCCGCGGCGCTTTGCGGCCTTTGTGAAGCTGCGTTCTTCCGCCACGGCGAGGAAGGTGGCGAGGGAGGTCAGGTCATTTGGCAGCATTCATGAATTTTACTCACAACTCCATGTTCGTTTCCCCTACCTCCGACGGCACGGCTCGGCACTCTAATGAAAGGTAAGGGCGACAGAACAATCGTAGAACGGAGAAGCACATGGAGATTAAAAAGGCAGGTTCCCAACCTTCCGGCAAGGGTCCGGCAGACTGGTTCACTGGAACGGTCCGCATAGACCCTCTGTTCACCGCACCTGATCCCGCATTAGTGGCGGGTGCGAGCGTGACGTTCGAGCCGGGAGCACGCACTGCATGGCATACGCACCCGCTCGGGCAGACGCTCATCGTCACCGCTGGAGCAGGTTGGGCGCAGCGGGATGGCGGAGCCATCGAAGCGATCTTTCCCGGAGATATCGTGTGGTTTGCGCCCAACGAGAAGCATTGGCACGGGGCGACACCCACCACATTCATGACTCACATCGCAATACAAGAGAAAAAGGATGGAAAAGTGGTTGATTGGCTGGAACACGTAAGCGATCAACAGTACAGCGGGTAGCAAGCGGGCGAATAGCCGAAGGAGAAATATCATGGCAAGAAATGACCGTTTTACTGACAAGGTTGTCTTCATCACTGGTGCTGCGAGCGGCATTGGCCGGGCCGCAGCACTCGCCTTTGCCGCGGAAGGTGCGCGTGTCGCTATCCTCGACCGCTCAGCCGATGCCCTTGAGGGCGTCCACGCGTCCCTGAAGAACGCGGGCAGCGAGGTGTCGACCATCACCTGTGACGTGTCCTCGCCCGATCAGGTCGAAGGCGCGATCAAGCAAGTCGTTGACCGCTTCGGTCGACTTGACATCGCCTTTAACAATGCCGGCGTCGAGAACAAGGCGGCTCCCGTCCACGAGATTGATCTCGCTGAGTGGGACAGGATTCTCGGCATCAACTTACGCGGCACATTCCTCTGCATGAAGCACGAACTGGCGCAGATGGTGAAGCAGGGCGCCGGGGTGGTGGTGAACACATCTTCGGGGGCGGGCATCCGCGGCGTAGAAGGAGGTGCTGCCTACGCCGCATCCAAGCACGCGATCATCGGTCTGACCCGCTCGGCAGCACTCGATTATGCCAAGCAGAATATCCGTGTAAATGCGGTGCTCCCCGGTAACATCGAAACTCCCATGATGGAGCGCTTCACCGGCGGCGATATCCAGAAAGCAATCGACCTGGAGCCGGTCGGACGGCTCGGCAAGCCTGAAGAGATCGCGGAGGCCGTGCTGTGGATGGCTTCGGACCTGGGCGGTTTTGTGACAGGTGCCGCGACGGTGATTGACGGAGGCTGGTCGCTCTAGTGCTCTATCTTCCAGGGCACATCCTACTAGCCGCCCACGCTTTATCTGCGCGATGCGGAGCCAGACCTGGTTTATGAGCCCTCTACACACCTTCACTCTTCAGGCATTGAATTTCCCTCAGCCAAACAGGCGCGCAGCGCGGATAGCTTGGTTATCTGAATTTGCTTCCATCATGCATGTGAGTAACCTTTAAGCGTGGAGCCTTGTGCGCATGCCGCTCTGGGAAACGGCCAAACTCGTTTGTTTAACACATCTGAATCTCTGGGGTGACCATGGTTTTTCGCCGGAGCGCGATGTAGCCTCAACGGTCGTTAAACCTAGACGCTTAGGGCCGCATGCTGTTGCTTAACCTGCAGGAAGAGCGGTGGAAGGCTTTGCTGCTTTCATTCCCGTCCATAGCCGACCCACGTTGAAGAATATTCTTGCAATATTTACGGTTCGGCTTTAGTTTGGGTCGAACATGCATTCACCCTCGCGTTCGCTCAGATTCCGGTCATTTGATCGTTGCCCAATCCTTTTTGGGTGTTGACCAACTCTTAGCCCCTGCCATGACGCTGGTGCTTCTGAACAATTAAATAGTTCATACAACAACTGGAAACCCCTGTTTCCCGGAGGCATTCGTGTACCCATTGTCCAAGAAGAATTGGCAGGCCCTTTTTTTCGTCTTTATTGCGGTGCTTCTCGCTTGCACCGGCTCACTGCGCGCCCAGTCCTTCCGGGGCGGCATTAATGGCTCGGTGGTCGATGGTAGCGGTGCAGCGGTTCCCAACGCGGCCGTGGTCGCAACGAATGACGGGACATCGATATCCCGCGATACGGTGAGTTCGTCTGCCGGGGAATTTTCTTTTTCGGATATGCCGGTTGGCAGCTACACGCTGACGATTGCAGCATCCGGCTTCAGCACTGAGAAGATCGGTAAGGTTACAGTTTCTGCCGGCTCGATCTACACCGTATCGGCAAAGCTTGAGGTGTCGAGTTCGGTGCAAGTCGTGAATGTGAATGCTGCCACCATCGCGCTCGACACGACGTCGACGACACAAACAACTGACATTCCGACACAGTCTGTGAACAGCACACCGAACAACGGAAGAGATTTTACGCAGCTGTTGCAATTCACTCCAGGATTTGGGGGTTACTCGCTGGGTGGTGGTGCAGGTCTGGCTTCGGTGAACGGCACTCGTTCCAACCAGGTGAACTGGCAGATTGAAGGAACGGACAACAACGATCTGTGGTGGAACATTCCTGCAGTTAACCAGGGCGGGGTTTCGGGCATTGCCGGTATCGTGCTGCCACTTGATGCTATCGACCAATTTTCGTTTGTGACCAGCGGCACTCCCGAAAGCGGGCGAAATGCCGGCGGTACGGTGAACCTATCCATCAAGTCAGGAACCAACCAACTTCACGGAACGGCCTACTACTTTAATCGCAACGAACTTTTTTCTGCCGAATCGCCGTTTGCCAGTTCCGTCGGTTCTGCCAAGAACAAGACACGCGACATCGACTACGGCTTTTCAGTGGGGGGACCTATCTGGAAAGACAAGACTTTCTTCTTCATTACTTATGAACACCAGAATTTCCTGATCGGTAACCAGAGTTCTTCCACGGAACCATCAGCGGCTTATCAGGCCGAGTCCATCGGTGTGCTTAATTACTACGGCATTCCTGTGAACACAGTGTCGAAGGCACTGCTGGCCAATCTCTGGCCTGCTTCTGCGCTCACTGGCGCTGCAACCCATGGCAACTACTTTAATCCCGGTACAGAGAATGGTCACAGCTTCAATGGCATTATCAAGATTGACCATAACTTCAACGCCAGCAACCAGCTATCGGTAAAGTGGTATGCCGGACAGGGTAGCCAGACTGCCCCCACCGCCTCCTACCTGTCGCCCTACTACGAAGTCGCCCCGATTCACGTCCAGAACTATTCAGTGACTTATAACCACATCTTTACGCCGTCTATCTCTAACCAGTTTTTCGCAGGCGTCAGCTACTTTAACCAGGTCTTTTCGGACACGGACCACGGATTCAATCCAGTCGCGCTGGGATTAAATACCGGAGTCACTTCGCCTGATCTACTTGGCGCCCCTCGTTTGACGATTGGTCCGCCGGCAGCCGGCTCCGGTCTGACTGGAAATGGAACGGCATTCGACCCCCTCGGCGTAACTCCACCCGAAGGCAGAAACGACATCACGGGGCATCTGGACGATGCTTTGTCTTACACGGTCGGCAAACACCAGTTCCGCTTTGGTGGCGAATATCGGCAGGCGCAGGTAGATGACTTTTATCAGACCAACGCACGCGGGAACTTCACTTTCGATGGCTCGCAAGGTCCATGGAACGTGGGGACAAGTTCTGCCGGTTGCACAGCCTTGGCCACGAAGAACGTGGGGACAGCAGATCCCACCGTCTATACCGATAGCAACGTCTATTTTCTCGCGGACTTTCTGGCAGGTTGTATTTCCTCTTCGTTCATTGCAGAGGGCAATCAGAAGCGGCAGGTATTTGAGAATACCTTCGATGTATTCGGACAGGATGCCTGGCAGCTCACGTCGAAGCTTAATTTTAATTATGGCGTTCGCTATGATTTTGCCGGCTCCGTACACAACCCATATAAGAATTTGAGCAGCTTCGATCCATCCTTCGCCACAGGGTTTGCGGTGCAGGGTCAGAATGTCTCGAATCTTTACACACCATTCAAGGGCGCGGTAAGTCCACGCATAGGCGCAGCGTATTCGCTCAGCAACACTCTGGTGCTGAGAGGCGGCCTCGGCATGTATTTTGATACCCCGTACATGCTGCCGCTGCTGAATCTTCGAGGCACGACAGACAGCGGCGCGCTGGGCGTTGGCAACAATCCCGGCGGGGGCGATCCTGTGGCAACAGCTTCCGCGAATAATGCCGTTATTGTTCAGAATCAACCGATCTTTCCAACGCTGGGGCAGGCTCTGGCTGGTGTTCTTACCGGTGCCGGCGGAAGCGTCACCAATGCTTATTCAGTCAACCCGAATTATCGCCAGTCTTATACTTATAGTTACAACCTGAATGCGCAACAAAGCCTGGGCAGCGGCGTGATCGCGCAGATCGGGTACGTCGGCACCCTCTCGCGTCATCTTACCGAGGTACTCGACATCAATGCGGCTGCCCAAGGTAGCGCAGGTGCCCAGACGTCGCGCCCCTACTATGCTCAGTTCCCGGGCATCGGTACAGTCAACCAATTAGAGAGCAACTTGAACTCGAATTACAACTCTCTCCAGACGTTGATTCGGACCTCCAAGTGGCATGGCCTGACGACGCAGGCGTCTTACACCTGGTCGCATGCGATGGATTATGAAACAGGTCTAGTCCCTTATCTTCCCCAAGACAGTTTGAACATCGCTGAAGAGTACAGCAACAGTGACTTTGACACGCGTAACACTTTTTCGGCTTATGCCAACTATGATGTTCCGAACTCGAGTAAAGGACCGAAGCTATTAACCAACGGCTGGGAAGTAAATACGGCAGCGGCATTCCACGGGGGCCAGCCATTCTCCGTGGTCGCCAGTTCAAATACCAGCGGCAATGGGGACAATGCTGACCGTGCTGAACTGTTGCCGGGAGTGAACCCGTTCTCCGGCGTTTCGCACTCTATCGTTGGTGGTTCTCTCAGCTGGTTCAACTCTGCTGCTTTTGCCAATGCTCCGACGGGAACATTCAGTCCTACTCGTCGTAATCTTTTCTATAATCCAGGATTCGAAGATATTGACTTATCAGTATTTAAGAACACCAAGATTACTGAACGGATTGATACACAGTTCCGAGTAGAGATGTTCAACCTGTTGAACCACACGAACCTTGCGCCGGTTGGGGCGCCTCAGACCGGCGCAGGCGGCACCATCAACTCGACCATTGGAGCCTTCGAAGGTGCGCCCGGTATTGGACCAGGCGAACCCTTCAATACGCAATTCGCGCTGAAGGTCATCTTCTAGAGCAAATTACCTGATGCATGGTGTTTCTGGCTGGATACACGGGCCTTTTCCTGACGAAAAGGCCCGTGTTCACCGTATTTTCGCTCTATACCTTCAGGTAATTAGCTCTAAGGCAAAAGCAAGGTCAGTGCCACCCGGCTAAAGACTCCAAGTAACGACAAGACGAAAGTCCCGCTTCTTACCAAAGCGGGACTTTTTTGGTCTGTGTGGCGAAACGTCCTATTCTTCGCGCAGGACTTCGAGTGGTCGTTGGCCAAGAATGCGGAAGCTGGCGAGCCAGCCCGTAGCGACGGCCAGAAGCGCGGTCCCAAAGACACCAAGCAGGTTGGCGTACCAGGCGCCGTGGAAGGTCACGTCCATGCGGTGCAGGAGTTGCGAGGATAAAAGGTTGGCGAAGAGGGTGCCGACGAGGCCGGCGAGCGAACCAAGCATGATGAACTCCACCGCGAAGATGGCGGCGATGCGGCCGCGTTTTGCCCCGAGCGTTTTGAGGACAACCACCTCACGGATGCGCCGGTAGCGAGTACTGGCAATGCTCGACGCAAGGATCACTGCTCCCGCAAGAATGGAAAATCCCGCGAGGAAGCGGATGACCAGCGTGATCTGCCGCACGACGCCCTGGATGGTTTCGATGACGTCGGCGATGTTGATGACCGTCACCGTTGGGAAGTTGGCAAAGAGCGCCGCCTGCGCCTGCCCCACCTGCAGCGGCGCCACGTGGATGGCTCCGTACCAGACTGTCGGCATGCCGATCAAGGCATCGCGGGAGAGAACAAACTCGCTGCGTGCGTTTACATGCTCGCCGTCGTTATGAAAGAAAGCTGCGACCTTTGCGGGCACAGTCTTGTCGTTGACCGAAAAGGCGACCGACGAACCGAGGTGCAGGTGAAGACGTTTCGCCAGGTCAGCCTCGACGGCGACCTGGTTCAGCGCGTTACCCGTCCACCAATCGCCCGCAGTCAACTTCGCACCAGCCGGTAGTTTGTCTGACCAGGTGAGCAAAACAGATTGCAGCAGGTGTCGCGGGAAATGCTTTTCTTCCTTCCTTGATTCGGCATCAATGCCATCGATCGCGGAGAGTCGGCCGCTGATCACGGGCAGCGATTCCATGCCGCCCTTTACGCCGGGCTGGCTGGAAAGAAGCTTCTGGATGCCGGGAAGTTCTTCACTGCTGATGTCGATCAGAAAAACATTCGGTACGCCGCTGCCCAGGGTCATCTGCATGTCGTTGATCATGGAGCGCTGCATCAGGAAGACGGCGAGGATGAGCATGACGCCGACACCGAGGGCAGACAGCACGGCTTTCGACTGGTTGCCCGGCCGGTAAAGATTGGCGAGTCCATGGCGCAGAAATGACGGCATGCTGAGCCGCGTTTTATCCAGCAGGATACGTAACAGCTTCAGCACGCCGGCAGTCATGCCGAGAATAAACAAGAGGATGGCGCAGAGAACGCCTGTAAACCATCGCGCGACCAGCCACGAGTCGGAGAGCACGGCGGCAATGCCGCAGAGACCAAGCACGATGACGACAATCGAGATGGATTGCGCACGCTTCTCTTTAAACGCTGCCCGGAACGCGGATGTCCATGAACGTTTGCCGGGGCCGTCTTCACTTTCAATCATGCGGCGGAAGACCAGGTTTGGCTTTACGTTGCGAATGTCGAGCAGTGGGGGCAGGCAGAAAAGCAGGGTCGTGAGCAGGCCTGTCATCAATCCGGCAAAGCCGGCTCTGTAAGGAATGTAGGTTGCGACAGTGATGGGCAGCAACATGCCGAGCACATGTGGCAGAAGCTTTTCAACGCCGACACCGAGGATGACACCCAGCAATCCCCCGGCAAGTCCAAGCAGCGTAGTCTGCAGAATATAAATGCGCAGGATGTCTGACGAGCGAGCGCCGATCGACTTCATGACGGCGAGGATGTCCATACGCTGGGCGAGATGGGCACGCATGGCCATGGCAACGCCGATCGCGCCGAGTACCATGGCAACCAGGCAGATCATGCTGAGGATGCCGGTGGCCTGGTCGAGACCGCGGGTGAGGCCGGGATTCGCCTGGCGATAATCCGCTACCTGGGCCTCGGGCAAAATACCTTCAAGCCTGGCGCGGACCTTTTCGACATTGGGCGAGTTGGGCGAAAGATGAAAGAGGAAGCGCTCACCGGCGCGACTTCCCTGCTGCAGCAAGCCGGAAGCTGCCAGCGCCTGGCGAGTGATGAACACGCGCGGGCCGAGACCCATGGTCGATGACATACGATCAGGCTCACGCGTCACGACTGCGGCAATCGTCAGCGTGCTTTTGCCGATCTTCAGCGTATCGCCGCTGTGCAGATGCAGACGGAATAACAAGTCAGGGCCGACGATCACTGTGTTGTCGGTGAGGACAGAATGGAAGTCGCCGACCGGATCGATGAGCACTGTCCCGTAGTAGGGGTACGCATTAGGATCGACGGCCTTGAGCGAGACGAGCAATGGCACGGGATCATTTGCGCTGGATGCCATGGAGACCAGTTCTGTGGCGTCGGTGCGCTGGACCCCCTGCATGTTCAGTGCATCGAGTTGCTGCGATTCTTTGGGCGTCAGCTGGCGGAAGAGCCGCGCCGACAGATCACCCGCCATGATGCTGCGTGCCTGCGTACTGAGGGTGCGCGTAAAGGCCTCGCTCAAGCCACGAACACCGGTCAGTGCGGCGACGCCGATGGCGACAGAGAGAATAACGAACAGGAATTTCGCGTACGAAGCCCGAAGTTCACGCCAGGCGATGCGGGTGGCCGTTGCCCAGCCTAATGCGGGCTTTGTTGTCGTCGTCATGATTGCATCTCGTCTGCAACAATGATTCCATCGCGCAGGACTATGCGCCGATTCGCCAAAGTTGCGACCTGCGGGTCGTGCGTGACAATTACCAGCGTGGTGTGCGCATCACGGTTCCGGCCAAGCAGCAGTTCAAGCACATGTTGACCGTTGACGGAATCGAGATTGCCCGTTGGTTCGTCGGCAAGAACGATCGGCGGATCGAGCATGAAGGCGCGAGCCAGCGCGACTCTCTGCTGTTCGCCGCCGGAAAGCTGCACCGGATAGTGCGTCATCCGATCACCCAGACCAACCTGCGTCAGCAGGGAGCGTGCATGCGGCTTGCCGTCTCCGTGCGCATTGAGTTCATGGGGGAGCAGAACATTTTCGAGCGCGGTCAGAGTGGGGATCAATTGATACGACTGAAAGACGAAGCCCAGCTTTTTACCCCTGATCTCTGCCAGTTTGTCTTCTTCGAGGTGACTGATGTCGATGCCATCGAGCAGCACCTGGCCCGAGGAGGGAGCATCAAGACCCGCGAGCAAGCCGAGCAGAGTGCTTTTGCCGCTGCCGGAAGCTCCCATGATGGCGACAAACTGGCCGCCAGGGATAAAGATGTCGATGCCCTTCAGAATGTCTACAGTGCGACTGCCATTGCGAATGGACTTGCGCATTCCCTTGACTTCAATCATGTCTCTCCTGCGTGGCACGGTGTTCCAGGTGATGTGCGCGTTTGTTAAAATGAAGGTTGTGAACCGGGTTTCTCTTTCCATCTCGCTGCTGACAGTTGCACTCGTTACAGGATGCCACTCCGATGCGCCGAAAGCGGATGCTCCAGCGACAGCGGCTTCGATGTCCTCATCATCGCCGCCAGATGCGGTTCCCGGGGGAACGCCTGCTTCACCATCCGCAGACGCTGCCGCACCCATAAGTGTTTCATCTGCTTCCGATAAGCGTCCTGTCATCGTAGCTTTCGGCGATTCGCTGACTGCCGGGTATGGTACCAATCCCGGCGAGAGTTATCCCGACGATCTGCAGCGCGATCTTGACGCCCAGGGCTATGTGTATCGTGTCATTAATCAGGGGGTGAGCGGCAACACCACCAAGGACGGCGTTCAGCGATTAGCTTCTGTTGTTGCCCTCCATCCAAAAATGGTCATCGTCGCCTTTGGAGGGAATGATGGCTTGCGTGGGCTGCCGATCAGTTCCACGCGCGAGAACCTTTCGATCATGGTGAAAACGCTGCAGAGCTCCGGGGCGAAAATCGTACTGGGCGGCATCACGCTTCCGCCTAACTACGGGCCTGACTATATTCAGCAGTTCAACGACACTTACCTGCTGCTGGCGAAACAATTCCACGCGCCGCTGCTGCCCTTCCTGCTCAAAGGCGTTTATGGGGTACCCGGCGGTATGCAGGCGGATGGGATCCATGCGACAGCCAGCGGCAACAAAACTGTGGCGCAAAATCTACTTCCACTCCTGCTTCCCCTCTTACACAAGCGCTAGAGCAAATTACCTGATGCTTATGGTGTTTCTGGCTGGATACAGTTTGGTCGTTTCGCCAAGAAAAGGTCCTGTTCATCGTATCTTCGCTCTACACCTTCAGGTAATTTGCATTAGCCCAGCACGACCATGGGCTGAAAAAGTGTGCCGGCGATGCGTTTGCCGATAGCGATCAGGTCGTCGCGATCCGCAAAAATCTTTACCAGCTCTGCATGCGAAAACTCCGGCAGGTTCGCAGCATTGCCGTTGCGGATGCGATTCGCAGTATGTGTATCCCCGGTTGTTGCCGGAAGGTCAGGCAGGAGCATGCGCGGATGGGGCATGCACGCAGCCAGTTCTCCAGTAGCGACCAGCCTGGCTAGTGCATCCAGCGTGAGTGCCTGCTCAAGAGTAAAAGACCCTGCGGCGACCCGGCGCAGACTGGAGAGATGCGCGCCGCAACCAAGCTTCTGACCGATATCATGCGCGAGCGAGCGCACGTAGCCGCCTGCTGAAAGGGCGACTTCAAATTCAGCACATTCCCCGTGGATATTCGAAAGGATGAATTGCTTCACGCTGACAGGTACGGCCCGCATCACCGGCGATTTGCCGGCACGCGCCAAAGTGTACGCTGCTTTTCCCTGCAGTTTTTTAGCGCTGTAAATGGGCGGCGTCTGCTCGATCTCGCCGGTGAACGTAGTTGCGATGCGGGCAAGCTCCGCCGCGTCAAGAGCAACAGGTGTATGCTCGCCGACTCTCTCGCCTTCGGCATCGTACGTGTCGGTCGAGAAGCCAAAACGGATGCTGCCCGTGTAGGACTTTTCCAGTTTGCCGAAGAACTGGGCGAGACGCGTCCACTTGCCCAGCAACAGGGGGAGCACGCCGGTCGCCATGGGATCAAGCGTCCCCAAATGGCCAATCTGCTTTTCGCCAACGATGCGGCGCACCTTTTGCACAACGTCATGCGAGGTGATGCCGGCAGGCTTGTCGATAATTAACAGTCCATTCAAGAGTTAAAACTCACTGCGACTGCGTTCACGCACCAGGGACAGGAATTCGGCGCGCGTGGTCTGCTTCTGGAAGACACCCAGCATCGCCGAGGTGACGGTTGAGGAGTGCTGCTTTTCAATGCCGCGCATCATCATGCAAAGATGCCGCGCCTCGATCACTACGCCGACTCCCTGGGGATGGATTGCATCGTCAATCGCGTCGGCGATCTGCCGCGTCATGCGCTCCTGCACCTGGAGCCGGTGTGAAAAGATGTCGACCAGTCGCGGCACCTTGCTCAGGCCTACCACCTTGCCATTCGGGATATACGCGACGTGCACCTTGCCGAAGAATGGCAGCATGTGGTGCTCGCATAATGAAAACATTTCGATATCTTTAACGATGACCATCTCGTCGTAGTCGACATCGAACAGGGCATCTGTCAGGATTTTGGTCGGATCCTGCTTGTAGCCGCCGGTCAGGTAGGCCATGCTTTTCTCGACCCGTTCAGGCGTCTTTGCAAGTCCATCCCGCGTAGGATCTTCATCGAAGCGGCGTAACAGTTCGGCATACATTTCCTGCGTAGTCACATGCGAAAGATCAACATCTGCTGTCAGCGTGACGACAGAATCTTCATGAAGTGTGGCCCCATTCTTCGCAGTGCGTGTTCCATTCAACAATTTATTGTCAGCTCTGTCATGGTTGGCCATGTTAGTTGTCCTTCCGAATGAATTCACTTGTTGTCAGGCCCGCAGTGTCGTGTACATCTTCGCCCTTGTATTCGAACGAATTGTTTTCTGTTTCTTCAATGCGCAGCCGTTCCAGTTGCGCGCTGCCGAAAGAGCTGTTCTCTAGAAGCCGCCATGCCGTGCGGCAAAGGTTTTCCGTCGACGGAACGCTGTCAGCGAAGGCTGGATCACAATTTAGATTTTCCAGATCAAAGCGCTGGACAATTCGATCCTGCACCAGCCTGTCCAGTTCGACCAGGTTAAGCACCATACCGGTTTCTTCGTTGACCGGCCCCCGGACCGTCACTTCCAACAGGTAGTTATGGCCGTGGCCATGCGGGTTGTTGCACTTGCCGAAGGTCGCCTTGTTCAGCGCTTCACTCAGCGTATTTACGTGCAGGCGGTGCGAGGAGCTGAAGCGATAGCGACGGGAAAAATGAACGATGGGGGTCATCGGCTACTCTCGCCGGTATCGGTTGGTCCGTAGTAGTCGGCGAACAAGTCGGCCATTTCATACAGACGCACACGGTGCAGCTTGGCCCCTGGCAACTGCGCCAGAACAGCTTCTTCGAGCCGTTCCCAGATGCTGATCGCCATATTTTCCGCCGTCGGCATGCGATGGCGAAATTCCGGGATTTCGAGGTTCAGGTGGCGATGATCATAGACGTCGACCACTTCCGCATTCATCACGTCTTTCAGCTTTTTCAGGTCGACGACGAAGCCGGTCACGGGATCAACGTCTCCCTCGACTGTTATTTCGAGCGTGTAGTTGTGGCCATGGCCATTGCGATTGGCACACTTGCCGAAGACGCGGGCGTTCTCCTCCGCCGTCCATTGGTCGTTCCAGTAGTAATGTGCAGCAGCAAAATCAGCTTTGCGGGTCAGTAAAATCATAGTTTTCTCGTATGGTTCGATGATACCGGCTGGGGAACGACTCTGCGGTTGTAACTCTGAAGCCGACACGATGGTGCGAAAGTAAGGCAGATCAAATGTCGAGGAAGCAGGATCAGCTTCGGTTTCTACGCAGTGAAAGCTGTTTAGAATGTGAGTGTGACCCAGCCGTTCGTTCGTCTTGCCTGCTTCCTGTTTGTATTTCTGCCGTTTGCCGGCTGCGACCGCGGCGACCATCCGCATGCCACGGGAAGGCCCGCGCCCGACTTCACAGTCAGCGATGGAACACGCACGGTGCACCTGGCCGATTACCGTGGCAAGGTGGTGCTCCTGAACTTCTGGGCTACCTGGTGCGCCCCCTGCATCGCGGAACTACCATCTCTCCAGGCGATGCACCAGGAACTGCCCCAGGTGGCGGTGCTGGCTGTCTCCGTCGATCAGGACCCTGAGGCGTACCACCGCTTTTTACAACAGCATCCCCTGGACCTGCTGACGGTAGAAGACTCTGGCCGGCAGGTGAATGCGCTTTATGGGACGAACCTGTTTCCGGAGAGCTACGTGATCGACCGCAAGGGAGTGATTGTACGAAAGTTCGTCAGCGCGCAGGATTGGACGAATCCTGAAATCATTAATTATCTTTCCCATTTGTAGATTTGCTCGAAATAGATCTCCGTCATCGACGATTCAGCGGAGACGTAATAACGGTTGATGAACTCTATCAGCAAGCTGGCTTATGCCGGCGAATGAATTAGGTAAAGCGACAGCCTTTTCAGCAGTAACCTGCGTTGGCGAGGCAGGTCTCGGCCTGATAGCAGGTCTCGGCCTGATAAATGATCAGCTGCGAGGGAGATGTTGTCGTGGTCGGGAAACCGGACGTCCCACCCGTTGCCGGTATACCGGCCTGAGGTCGGCGAAGCACTCAGTCAGGCCGGTGTCCTTCTCCACTCCCTCTCCGACCTGGAGCCGCCGCCCACGGCTACGCTGGCAAAATGATCAGATCAGAAGGCTCGCGGCCGATGGTAAGTAGGCTGTGCTTCGGTTGCCCCGCAATCTTGTGCAAAAGTATTTACATTTTTGTCTAAAGGTATCCGAGTCTGTGTCGATGCATACAAAAGTGGCAGAGTAGCGCCTCAGGAATGAGTGCAGCCGAATGAGTGAAGTTCTGGATCATGGGAGCAAACCGAATGGCCACGGAGCCATATCGGCAGCGATTGGGATGAAGCGTTTAGCTCCACAGCGACCCAGCAATGCACCATCCTCGTCAATGGCTCCGGAAAGTGGCATGAGCCGGCTGCATGGCAAGAAAATGGCGGAGGACAAGACCCGGGCACGAACGATGGCGCGTGCCCAGGCGGTCGCCGAAAAGCTTTCAACTGCAACCGAACAGGTCGCTGCTGCCATCAACGAGGCAACCAGCACTGTAGAAGAACTAGGTAAGACGATGCAGACCATCGCCGCCGGCGCAGAGGAAGCAGCAGCCGCGGCGGAAGAATCACGCGCTGCCATTAACCAGATTGAGAAGGCTTGCGACACTGCGAACACCCTCGCCCTCAAGTCTCTGGGCATCGTGGACGTTCTATACGGATTAAGCCGCAGCACGTCCGGTGATATCGAAACGCTGATCAAGGGTGTAAGTGATGCTGCGCAGGCCAACTTCGATTCTGCCAAGATGATCGCGGAGCTAGAGCGGCAGTCAGAAGAAATTGGAAAGATTGTCCACGCCGTCGCCCGCATCGCTGACCAGACGAACCTGCTGGCGCTGAATGCAGCAATTGAGGCTGCCCGGGCGGGCGAACATGGCAAAGGCTTTGCAGTTGTAGCAGACGAAGTACGCAACCTGGCAGAGATGAGTGAGAAGAGTGCGCGTGGCATCCAGGAAGTTGTCAACGAGATCCAGAGCCAGGTAAAGGTTGTTGCCATCGATGCCCAGGATGCAGGGCAGAAGGGCCTTCAGGAAGTCGACAAGGCAAAGGCGGTGACGGCAGCATTGGCCCGGGTTGAAGTTGACCTGAACGAGATGCGTGAAGGATGCAAGGCGATTGCTGCCAACGCGTCGGAAGCACTCGCCGGCGCGAAGGAGTACCTCAACGGTGCACTGGACATCGCGGCCGCCGCACAGGAATCAAGTACGGCTGCCATGGAATCGCAGAAGGCTGTACAGGACCAGAGCCGGGCATTTACAGAGATGAATGATGCTTCCGACAGTCTCGCGCAGTTGGCGGATACCTTGAAGACCTCGACGAATGCACAGAAATCTGCGGAAGAGCTTGCAGCAGCGGCCGAACAACTTTCCGCCAATGCTGAGGAGGTCAAGAGCTCATCCGGGAGAATTTCTATTGCCATAGAAAAAATTGGACGCTCGGCACAGGTTTCGGCGAAGGCCTGTGAGACTTCAATGGCTTTGGGCACGAGACTTGAACATGCGGCCAAGGACATGAGTCAGAAGGCGCTCGAGAGCGGCGAAAAATGCACCACAGTCTCGGCCCTCCTGGTGACGAACAAACTTGCTGTAGACGAAATGATCGTCAACATCGGCAGCGCCGCGCAGGTTTCGATCTCCTCAGCGAAAAACGTTTTGGAACTGGAAGAACGCACCCGGAGGATCGATAAAATTGTCGATTCCATTGTCATGGTCACGGTGCAGACGCGCATGCTGGCTGTAAACGGCAATGTTGAAGCAGCCCGTGCTGGCGAGTTCGGGCGCGGCTTTTCAGTGGTGGCTGGCGATATCCGCTCACTGGCCAATGAGAGCAGTGAAAATGCTGATCGGATCAAAGACCTGGTCAAGAGTATCCAGGGGCAGATCACCAAGGTCGTGACCGACATTGAGGGTGCCGGGATCAAGGCGAAGGAAGAGGCGGAGCGCGCCAAAGTATCAACCGCCAATCTTGACCGCATGGCCACCGATATCAAAGCGGTCCAGGCCGGGGTCAACGGTATCCTGAAGGGTTCGGAGGAATCTGTTCTTGCCCTGCAGCAGGCATCGAAGGCAAGCGAGCAGATCGCCACTGCTTCTGAGGAGATGAATCGTGCGGGCACCGAGTCGGCTCTGGCTGCCGAAGGGGGCCTGAAGGCGGCTGAAGAGATCCTGCAGGCAGTAGAAGAAATTGCGGCGCAGGCGGACGAACTGCAGCATGGCTAGTCGTGTGCGATCGGCACCCAAAACTACTGCGATAGGCACGGGCACAGCCTCGGCAGCGCTCACCGGAGATTCGGCTCGAACGATGACCGAGGCTAGAAAGACTGCAATGGCAATCAAGGCTCCTCAAGCGCTCGCAAGCGCGGATACAGATGTAACACAGCTGGTTACTTTTTTATTGAAGGATGAAGAATTCGGCTTCGACATTATGTCGGTGCAGGAGATCATCCGCCTGCCCAAGATGGCCAAGCTTCCTCACACTCCTGACTATGTGGAAGGAGTTTCAAACCTGCGCGGTGTGGTCCTTCCCATCTTCGACATACGGGCACGCTTCGGTATGAAGCGCGAGGAGCCGACAGACCGGAGCCGAGTACTGGTGATTGATATAGAGGGCAAGCGAACGGGATTGCTGGTTGATGGAGTAAGGGAGGTGACGCGTGTAGGACGCAACGAATTCGAGGCGCCACCGGCGGCAATCCGCAATGAAACCGCCGACTATATTGATGGCGTGGTCAAGCTCGATCAAGGATCGCGCATCATTATCGTCCTTGATGCACGACGCGTCTGCGCTTTTGGAGAGGATCAAACTCATGACGTCAAAGCCGGGCACGCGGGTAGAAAAATTCTTACACCGAATAGTGCCACCCAAGCAGCGGCAGACGGGCACACTGACTCGGGGCGAAAGCAGGCAGATGTGCAACAGTTGGTGAGTTTCCAGGTGGGCCAGGAGGAATTCGCATTTCAAATGGGGCATGTGCGGGAGATTCTCCGTGTACAGACACCGAAAGAGGTGCCAGGCGCGCCAAGTCACCTGCTCGGCGTGTTGACGGTAAGAGGAAAGATCCTGCCCATTGTCGACCTGCGACGCTTGTTGCGTCAGAATTCATTTGCGGGTGATCAGGTTGCTGCCTGCATACAGGCAAGCGCCGGGTATAGAGCATGGCTGCATCAGACGGACGCGGCGGTTAGAAGTCATGAACTGGCGAAGATGATCGCTGCTACGGGATTATTCCGCCAGTGGCTGAATATCTTCAACAGTTCAAGCCGAACACTGACCGAGACCCTGGCGAAGATGCGCACGCTCAACGAGCACATCAGTAAACAGGTCACCTCTGTGGTAGCGAACGAACCGGACAACCACGATCCTTCACATAAAGACATCCTGCAATCATCGCAGGCGATGCTCGACCTCATGCAGATGTTTGAAGCGCAGGTGGAAGGAAACATCCGGGAAGATCAGCGGATTATCGTCGTAGATTCAAATGGCTTTCAGCTGGGGCTGGTTGTTGATCATGTGAATGAAGTACTGCATGTGCCTGACGACGCGATCGAATCACCACCGAGCATTGCCGATCAGGATGGCGTTGGCCTTTCGGGAATTGCCAAGCTTGAGGACGGCAATCGCCTGATACTTCTACTTGCCACTTCGAACCTACTGGATCGTGAAAAAATTGAGGAACTTAGAAGTACTTCCACTTTTGCCGAAGAGCCAGCGCGTACTACGTCGGCGGATACCGACACGAAACTTCCGCATAAGGATGAGGAGACAAAAGGCAGCGCCAAGGATACGACTGATCTGCAGCTGGTGACATTTCTTCTGGGCAAAGAGGAATACGGGATACCGATCGCCAAAATCCAGGAAATCGACCGGCTGTCCAACATAACGCAGACCCCCAAAGCGCCCAGGTTTGTTGAAGGTGTCACAAACCTCCGAGGCGAGGTGATCCCGGTGCTGAGCACGCGAGCGCTTTTTGCTCTGGAACCGAAGCCCTCGGACGACCGGACACGCGTGATCATCGTGGACTTGGGGGGCGCAAAGACTGGCCTCATCGTGGATTCAGTCAAAGAAGTACTGAGCATTGCGTCGAGCAACATCGCTCCCCCGCCGACCAGCATCTCTGAGGGAGCGGAGGGTCAGTTCATCTCAGGCATTGGCAAAGTGGGAGATGGCAAGAGGATGATTGTGCTGCTTGATGTAGGCCGAGTGCTGAGCCATGGAGAGCAAAAGGAACTGGCAGCATTCGAGCACACTGCTTAGCTGCATCAGCACGGCGGCGCTTTACAGAAACTCGAACGGCAGCGTCACACAAATGGAACCAGGCCGGCGAAGGGATCGGGGATCAAGCGATGAAGCCATTATCTCCGATTCGTGTCCTGGTCGCCGATGACTCGGCTCTCATGCGTAATCTGATCTCGAGGCTACTGATCAGAACATCGGACATCGAGGTTGTGAGCACTGCCCGCGATGGCGAAGATGCATACCGGAAAGCAATCGAGCTGAAACCTGATGTGGTGACGATGGACATTAACATGCCTCGCATGGACGGCATCAGTGCGATGCAGATGATTGTCGCCGAAAGGATCTGTCCGGTCATCATGTTCAGCTCTCTCACCCAGAGAGGCGCAATCGAGACGTTCGAATGCCTGCAGCTCGGGGCTTTTGACTTTGTACCCAAACCCGATGGAACAGTGTCAGCCAATCTGGATCATATTGCAGCCGAACTGATTGAGAAGGTGCGCGCAGCAGCTCACTCCAGGTTGTCCTGGCATGCACCAGCGGCGCCGAAGCGGCACGCACCTGACAATCCGCCAGGTACAGTCGTCATGCGATCGTCGCTTCCGAGTGAAGAAGTGTCGGCTATCGCGATAGGCATCTCGACCGGCGGACCCACTACCATCAGCACGCTCCTGCCTGAACTGTCGGCCGATATTCCAGCGGCCATCTTTCTGGTACAGCACATGCCGGCTCTTTTTATCAGCACCTACGTGGCGCGGCTGCAGAAAGAGTGCGCTATCCAGGTGGTGGCGGCAGAGGCCGGTATGACAATCGAGGCGGGCTGCTGTTACGTAGCCGGAAACGATCTGCACATGACCGTTTACAGGAAGCGTGACGGCGAGGTTGTCCTGCGCACCCCGAGCCAGCCGAAAACCCTTTTTGTTCCCGGCGTAAACGTGATGATGGAGTCTGTACTCGCGGTTTTTGGCAGTAAGACCATCGGGGTGCTGATGACCGGGATAGGAGACGATGGCGCGGACCAGATGGTCCGTATCCGTGAATCTGGGGGAACGACCATCGCTGAATCAGAGGAAAGCTGTGTGGTCTTCGGCATGCCATTTCAGGCGATCAGGCGAGGCGGCGCAGAGATTGTGCTGCCCAGTTGGGAGATTGCCCGGCGGCTGAAGCGGATCCTTGATGCCCGTCTGGCGGGAACCAGGCAGGCGAGGGCTGTTCGACGACAAGTTGTACAAGCTGGCTGACGGGCGATGGAAAAGGGTGATGCAATGATCAGCAGTGAACTCATCGCAGGACTGTCGCAGGAGCTCGCGTCGGAGAGACGCCTGGCCGCCCAGGAAATAGGTGAAACGGGAGATCCGGCAGCGGCTGCTGTCTTGCTGATCCAGTTGAACAACGAGAAGACCAGGGCGGTCAAGGAAGCCATTCTTCGCGGACTCGCAAAGATCTGGAGCGCAAGCCCGGGAGCGCCAATGATTGCGCTGCTGCGCGACGCTGATCCATTTGTGCGAGCCGAGGCAGCAGAGATGCTGCAGAGGCGTGCGGGGGGAGCGATTGAAGGTCTCGCCGCCATGATGCAGGATCAAGATAAAGACCTGCGCAAGTTCAGCCTGGACATTATAGGTCAGTCCTCTGCCGGTCTCGACAACGCCATCCTCGTTCAGGCGCTCAACCAGGCGCTTAAAGATCAGGATCTAAATGTCGTGATCAGCGCAATTGAGAACATAGGCTTGAGTCGACGTACCGTATTCCGGCAGGCTGTGCTCGAGCTAGTGCTTGGTGATGCGCATCCGATGACAGTCTGCGCGTGCCTGGAGACTCTCGCCATCATCGGCGATCGGCAGACACTCGACCAGGTACGTGTCAAGTTTCCTCAGGCCGACATGGTGCCGGGGATTTACCTGCACTCCTTCCTGAAGCTACTGGGAGAAACGGGCGGCGAAGAGGTAATGGACGAGGTATGCGCCGTCCTGACCAGCAAAGGCAGTACGGTATACAAAGCAGCTATTGATGCTTTGAGCCGGATCACTGCCAGGCATAAGGCGACGGTGCTGCCCTCTTCCAGTGAACAAACACTTTGCAGGCTGCTCACAACGGACCTTGACGCCGACGTCCGCTACCACCTTATCCGTCTACTGGGACACTTCGCCCGATCACTGCCTGTCGCGATCTCCATGTTACCCGGCATACATAATCCGGATAAAGTTCTTGCTCTCCTGGTCGTGGAAGCGCTGGCAGACTCCTCCGAGCCCGGGATCGAAGCAGCGCTCCGGAGCTTCTTTCTTGAAGAAAGCATAACGGGCGCCATGTCCGGTAACGAGGTCCTGGAGGAGCTCGGGGAGATATTAAGGAGGCGCCCACGATGGAACTTACAGCCGAGCAGTTCTTAAAGCTAAGCAGGCTTATCTATAAGAAGCTCGGCCTGCAGTTTGATGAGAAAAAGATCTACTTCCTGAACAAGCGGGTGGAGCGGAGAATCTCGGAACTGGAGCTTAGAGATGCCGATGAGTACCTCTTCCGCCTCGGTTACTGTGATCCCGAGGGCATGGAGATGCAGGCGCTGGCGAACCTGGTTACTACCAACGAGACATACATGTTTCGCGAATTCGATCAGCTGGCCGGCTTTGCAGACTACTGCCTGCCAGAGGTGATAGCTGCGCGTCAGCAAACTACGAGCAGGCGCCTGCGCATCTGGTGTGCCGGATGTTCTTCCGGCGAAGAAGCGTACACGCTGGCGATCATCATCCGCGAAGTATTCCCGTCCAGCGAGGAGTGGAAGATCGAAATCACCGCCACGGACATCGATGAGAATGTGCTGGCGAGCGCGAGAGCAGCGATCTACGGCGATCGCTCTGTAAAAGGCGTTCCCGATTCCTATAATCGGCATCTTCAGGCTACCGCGGCTGGTTTTCGCATCGCTCCCTCCACCGCCGGACTGGTCAAGGTGGAGAAGCTCAACCTTAGCGATCCTGCCGCTATGAAGGCCATGCGAGGGTACGATTTTGTCTTCTGCAGAAACGTGCTGATCTATTTTGACGATGAATCTAGGCGTAACGTGCTGAATCATTTTTACGACGCATTGAATCCCGGCGGCTACATTTTTCTTGGCCATTCGGAGTCCGTTGGCCGCATTACTTCGGCCTTTCGTCTTAAGCGCGCTGGAGCCCATCTGCACTACATCAAGGACTGAGTCTGCGGACAGCAACCCGAGGAATGGCATGAAACGCAACGTACTGATCGTCGATGATTCGGAATTTACGCGTAATTATCACTCCTATATTCTGCGCGACGCAAACTTCGAGGTGGTAACAGCGGTCGATGGTGCGGACGCACTTGAGAAGCTCTACACACGAAGCTTCGACCTGGTACTGACTGACATCAACATGGCCAACATGGATGGTTACGAATTTATACGCAGAGTGCGCAGTGACGGGGACTACGACCACCTGCCGATCATTATCATCTCGACCGAGTCGGAAGCAGAGGACAAAAGTCGAGGCTTTCTGGCTGGTGCAAACTTCTACATCGTGAAACCATCCGACCCGCAGCCATTGATTGAGAACATCTGCCTGGTGCTGGGCTTGAGTGAGGGCGAATGCAGTCCGGCTCA
>CAZZXL010000050.1:0-27311 GCA_964658035.1 uncultured Acetobacteraceae bacterium | reverse complement strand
CAACCGTAAACCAACGTCAACTGCGGACCAACCTCAAAACCGGGTGCCCCAGGTCTCGCTTCTGAGACCTGGGCTTCCACAAGCTACCACCGCCTGCTACCAAAACTTCTCATCCTGAGCGAAGCCCAGCGTAGTCGAAGGACCTGCTTCTTCTCCGCTTCACCGCAATCCCCACCAAACGGCAAAACCCTTCACCCAGCAAAAACGCCCACAAACAACCCGCGTAAACTAGCAACATGCACGCAACCATGGCGACTACGCGGGAAACGGCAGCAATCACCAGCAAGTCAACAACAAGCCTGCGCCGCTTCGCCTGGACACTCCTTGCCTACAACGTACTCGTCATTCTCTGGGGAGCAGTCGTCCGAGCGACCAGCTCCGGCGCCGGCTGCGGCGATCACTGGCCGCTCTGCAACGGCACCATTATCCAGCATCACCCACGCGCCGCAACCATCATCGAATTCCTTCACCGCATGTCGAGCGGCCTTGTCCTCATCGGCATGCTGTTCCTGCTCTTCTGGACCTTCCGCACGACACTACGCGGCGCATGGGCACGCGTCACTGTAGCCATCGCCACGGCATTGACCATCAATGAAGCCTTCCTCGGCGCCATGCTCGTCAAGCTCGGCTACGTGGATCAGAACGCATCCACCGGCCGCTCCATCTTCTTCTCGCTGCACCTGTCCAACACGCTGCTTATGCTCGCCGCCGTCGCCGTCACCGCTACCCTCCTGTCATCGGCGAGCCTTGTCCAGCGCAGCGAAACGCAAGTGCGCCATCTACCGACTGCCCTCATCGGACTAGGCGCCACCCTGATCGTTGCCGTCACCGGCTCACTTGCTGCCCTGGGTGACACACTCTTCCCTGCCCAGTCTTTGTCGGCCGCGCTTATCCAGGACTTCGCACCGCACACCAACTGGCTTATCCGCGTCCGCATTCTGCACCCGCTCAGCGCGATGGTCGCCACCTTCTTCATCGGCTGGCTGGTTTTTCGTGCCGTGACGGTTACAGATGCCAAGCCGCAAAGATCGCTGGCGCTTGGCGTCATTCTTCTGCTGGGTATGCAGATCGTCGTCGGACTCGCAGATGTCACGCTGCTGGCCCCGGTCTGGCTGCAGGTGCTCCACCTGCTAGGGGCCGACCTCTTATGGATCGCCATGGTCGTGCTCACGCTTCACCTGTGCCTGCTGCCGCGAACGAGTCAGCATCAACAGCCATCGTCTCACCCGGCAGCGTTGGCCGGGTAGACACGCATCACAAGTTAGCCCCGAGAAACTGGGAGCATCGCAGCAGCATCTTCAATTGCGCGACCTGTGAAAACCAGTGTGTCTCACAGGGAAAGATCTCCATCAACGACCGCACCTGGTGCAACCGCAGCAAGCCCTCCAGCTTATGGGCCTCCGACACCGGGACCACGTCATCCCTCTCGCCATGAAGGATCAGCGTTGACGCCATTGGCGTTCTATTCGCCGTCGTCGCCATCCTCGACGCAAGGCGCTCTTCCCAGCCCGGCGGAATGCCTCCGGAAAGCTCCACCACCGCACGTAAGCGCTCGTCCTCAATTGCCAGGGCAACTGCCAGGTAAGCTCCCAGCGAGATGCCGATCGCGCCGATCCGTCCCGCTGCCGCGCGCGGCCTTGACGCAATAAAGCTGACAGCGTTGCGTGCCGCCTCCAGCCATGCGGGAAAGTGCCGGCCGTCCAGGATCATCTCCGGCGTAGCCCGCAGCGTTGCCGTCTGATCAAAGTAGTGCGGCGAATAGACCGCATAACCACTGTTGGCCAGCATGGGCGCGAAGCGGTCAAGCCAGTACGACAGTGCTCCGCCTGATCCATGCAGCAGTAACAGCGCAGGAAACGGTCCCGGGCCAGGTGGCTCATGAATCGCTATTCGTATGTTTGACTCGCCGCTGCGGTAGGTGTCCATCGTCAATGAAGATGCGCCGCAGCCCGCGCGGGACACAAAGTTAAAGCAGCCTAGGCGATTCAGCTTTGACAGGGATGCAGCGCTCCTCTATAACCCACAATGACGATCAACAGCCCGCCTGTAAGGATGAAACACATGCACATCAAGCATTCCACGTCTACTGCATCAGGCAAGCGCAGCCGGGCCAGGCTCATGGCTACCCTCGTCCTTGCAGCGCTCTGCGTGGCGCCTCTCTCTACCCGGTCATCCGCGCAGGCAACGCAGTATGCCAACGTTCCGCCGATACTCCTCGGCGCTGCGTGGTACCCCGAGCAGTGGGACGAATCCACCTGGGAGAAAGACCTGACCCTCATGGAAGCAGGCCACGTGCACCTGGCCCGGGTCGGCGAGTTTGCATGGAGCGCGATGGAGCCCTCCGAAGGCAACTTCCAGTTCGAGTGGCTTGACCACGCCATTGCCATGGCCGCAAAACATCATGTGGTCATTGTGCTCGGCACACCGACGGCAGCACCGCCTGCATGGCTCACGACAAAGTATCCTGAGACGCTGCGCATCGACAATGACGGCAGGCGCGATGAACACGGTAATCGCCAGCAATTCTCCTTCACCAGCGCGAAGTACCGATTCTTCGCACAACGCATCGCAGAGAAAATGGCCGAACGTTATGGCCACAATCCGAATGTCGTCGGCTGGCAGCTTGATAATGAAATCTCTTCAACCTCTTTCGACCCTGAAGCCAAGGCGCAATTCCACGCGTGGCTCAAGAAGAAGTACGGCACCCTCGACAACCTCAACACCCTCTGGACCACCAGCTACTGGAGTCAGACTTACGATGATTTCAACGAAATTCCGGTCCACGATAAGGACGAAAATCCCGCCCTCCTGCTTGACTGGAAGCATTTTGTTTCTGACACCTGGAAGAGCTACTGCGCACTGCAGGTCAACGTCATTCGTCCGCATGCCGACAGGCGGCAGTTCATCACCACCAACACCATGGGCTGGTTCGATGGCTTTGACGCCTACAACGTCCACAGTGTGCTCGACATGGCTTCGTGGGACGACTACGTACCCGAGACAGTATTCGATCCGGCATCGAACGCCGCCGAGCACGACCTGACCCGCAGCTACAAGATGAAAAACTTCTGGGTCATGGAAACTGAACCCGCCTTCGTCAACTGGCGAAAGAACAACAACGCCATCCGCAAAGGCCAGATGCGCGAAATGGCATGGCAGGCCATCGGCCACGGTGCTGATGCCGTCGAATACTGGCAATGGCGCGCCGCTCTTAACGGCCAGGAGCAATACCACGGAACACTCGCGGGCGCAGACGGCACACCCGTTCCCGCCTTCGAAGAAGCCAGGCAGATTGGCGAAGAGTTTGAGAAAGCCGGCCCGGCATTGTCCGGAACAACGCCTGACTCTTCAGTCGCCATCATGGAATCCTTCGATAGCCGCTGGGCCATCAACTTCCAGCGCTTCAACGCTGAATTCGATCCTGTAGCCGAGCTCATTTCTTTCTATAAGCCACTTCGTGCCGCAGCCCAGGCCATCGACATCATCCCGCCATCCGCCGAACTGCAAAAGTACAAGCTCGTAGTCGCGCCTGCCCTCAATGTTCTTTCCTCAGCAGACGCCACCCGCCTCGCAGACTACGTCAAGCAGGGCGGTCACCTGGTCCTCGGTCCACGCAGCGCCATGAAAAATGAATACGACGCCACCTGGACGCAGCGCCAGCCTGGCCCTCTCGTTGACCTGCTCGGCGGTCGGGTTGAAGAGAAATACGCACTCGCCAATGAAGCCTCCGTCGTTGGAATAATCGGGGCCGGGCAGGCAAAAATCTGGGCCGAGATGCTCCGTGCGCAATCCCCTGAAACCAAAACCCTGTTAACCTACGGCCCATCGACAGACACCACCGGCAATGGATGGCTGGACGGCAAACCGGCAATGATTACCCGCGCAGTCGGCAAAGGCCTCATCACCTACGTCGGCTTCTGGCCGGATGAAAAGCTGCTGAGCGAGATGGCCGGCGCCTGGGTCGAGGAAGCCGGGGTAAAGCCCATTGTGGCGGGCGTCCCAAATGGCGTGGAAGTTTGCGAACGCAAAGGAGCAGGCAGGACGGTGCTGATCTTCATCAACCATTCGTCCACGACCAAACAGGTGACCATTCCGGCCGGCTTCAAAGCACTGGTCGCGCAGGATGGCGCCCAGGTCACTCTCGAAAAGTATGGCGTAGCTGTCTTTGCGAAGTAGCCCAGGTCTTTTCTTCCTGCTTCTGACACGAAAGATGGATCATAGGTGACAAAGCCAGGGCCGCCAGTCTAGATTCGTAGCAGGTCTTCTCCAGGTCGAGAGCGCCGGTCGCTGCGTCAGCCATATTCACTCACTCCTGGAGAACTCCATGGCCGCCGATCCGCTTCCCTCCGCTTTCAATCGCCGCTCCTTTCTTCGTTTCGCCGCCATGGCTTCGGCCAGTGCTGCTCTGCCCATCATGAATGAAGCGCAGCTGGCGCGGGCCCAGATGACGATCCAGGCGCCGCCCTCTCCACAGAAAGTCACGCACCCTCTGCCGGGCAGCGGCGCGGTGCTCATCAATGCCAATGAAAATCCTCTTGGCCCCTGCGAGAGTGCCCGTGCGGCGATCACCGCGCTCATCCCGAATGGCGGCCGCTACGAAGATGAACTTACCGGTGAGCTGACGAAAACGATCGCCGCAAAGGAGAATCTAAAGCTGGAGAATGTCACGGTCTACGCAGGTTCCAGCGAACCGCTCCACTTCGCCGTCCTCGCCTACACCTCGAAGGACCACCCCTACGTGACGGCTGATCCTGGCTACGAAGCCGGCGCTCACGCAGCCCTCGCGGGTGGCGCCCGCGTCATCAAGGTGCCACTTACCGCCACGCATGCGCATGATGTCAAGGCAATGGTGGCCGCCGATCCCCACGCGGGGCTTCTCTACATCTGTAACCCGAACAATCCGACCGGTACCATCACTGCGCATGAAGACATTGAATATGCTCTCGCCAACAAGCCGGCCGGCGCCATCCTGCTGGTGGATGAAGCGTATATTCACTTCTCTGATCAGCCCTCTGCGCTGGACATGGTGCGCGACGGCAAGGAGCTCATCGTCCTGCGCACATTCTCAAAAATTTACGGCATGGCCGGAGTCCGTTGTGGCTTTGCCGCCGGTCGCCCTGACCTTCTGGCAAGGCTCAAGCCCTTCGGCAACAATCCCATGCCCATCTTTGCCGCAGCCGCGGCCAAGGCAAGTCTCGACGATCCATCAATCATTGCCGAGCGAAAGAAATATACCGCCGGTGTGCGTGAAGAGACCCTGCAGTGGCTCACCGGCAAAGGGTACGCTGTTACCCAATCCATCAGCAATTGCTTTATGGTTGACGCAAAACGACCCAGCCACGATGTCATCGCTGCCATGGCGGCCCGGAACGTTTTTGTCGGTAGACCCTGGCCATCCTGGCCGAACTGGGTGCGCGTAACTGTCGGGACACCCGAAGAGATGGCCCGCTTTCGCTCGGCGTTTAAGACCGTAATGTCCGCCTGATCGCAAGAGGATGGCCGCTGCCATGCAGCGGCCATCTTCTTGACACTCTCACAAATTGTTTAAGGATTCGTCTGCGAAGGGCCGCCGGCACTATCCAGCTTGGCCTGCGCTTCGCGCATCATCAGGTTCGCGCTGGTATATTGGGCCGCCTTGTCCCCGGCTTCATCCCAAAGCTTCTGACCATCCTGCATCTGCTTTTCTGCAGCGCTACGATCGATGTCTTCAGGCTTGTGCGCACTTTCTGCAAGGATCGTCACCCGGTCAGGCAGCACTTCCACAAATCCCCACGCCACGTTGTAGCGATCAGCGGCCCCATCAGCCGCTCCATGCAGCGTCACATCACCCGCGCCGAGTTCCGCCAGCAGTGGAGCATGCCCGTAAAGAACTTCGATGTAGCCGTTCCTTGCTGGCAGCTCCACCGCGTCGACGGTGGTATCGACCAGCATGCGTTCCGGTGTGACCAAACGCAGCTGTAATTTGTTTCCAGTGTCAGCCATGGCTACTTGTTGGTTTCCTTCAACTTCTCGGCCGCTTCAAGCACGTCTTCAATCGCGCCCTTCATGTAGAAGGCCTGCTCCGGGATGCTATCGTGCTTGCCCTCAATGATTTCCTTGAAGGACCGAACAGTATCGGCAACCTTCACATACTTGCCTGGAGCGCCGGTGAATACCTCGGCCACGTGGAAAGGCTGCGAAAGGAAGCGTTGCACCTTACGCGCACGTTGCACCGTAAGCTTGTCTTCTTCCGATAGTTCGTCGATACCGAGAATCGCGATAATGTCCTGCAAATCCTTGTACCGCTGCAGAATACGCTTTACACCTTGCGCTACGTTGTAGTGCTCTTCACCAACAATGCGCGGCGAGAGAATACGCGATGTGGAAGCGAGTGGGTCGACCGCCGGATAGATGCCGAGCTCGGACAATGGCCGCGACAGCGAAGTGGTCGCGTCGAGGTGAGCGAAGGTTGTCGCCGGCGCTGGATCGGTAAGATCGTCAGCCGGCACGTAAACCGCCTGCACTGAAGTGACAGAGCCACGTTTGGTCGACGTGATGCGCTCCTGCAGCTCGCCCATCTCAGTCGCAAGGTTGGGCTGGTAGCCCACAGCCGAAGGCATACGGCCCAGCAGCGTCGAGACTTCAGAACCGGCCTGCGTAAACCGGAAAATATTGTCGATGAAAAGCAGCGTGTCTGAACCCTGTTCGTCGCGGAAGTATTCAGCGATAGTCAGACCGGTCAACGCCACGCGCAGACGCGCTCCTGGCGGCTCGGTCATCTGGCCATACACCAGCGCTGCCTTTGACTTCGACCGATCTTTCAGATCGATCACGCCCGACTCCTGGAACTCCAGGAACAGGTCAGTACCCTCACGCGTACGTTCGCCAACACCTGCAAAGACCGAGACGCCGCCATGTTTTGAGGCAACGTTGTTGATCAGTTCCTGGATGACGACGGTCTTGCCCACACCCGCGCCACCGAACAGGCCGATCTTGCCGCCCTTCATAAATGGCTGCACCAGGTCGATGACCTTGATGCCCGTCTCAAACATCTCTTCTGAAGTCGACTGCTCATCAAATCGCGGCGCCTGGCGATGGATCGGCCGCCGCTCCTTCGCGTTCACCGGACCCTGTTCATCGACCGGCTCGCCAATCACATTCAGAATGCGGCCCAGCGTCGCCTCGCCCACCGGCACAGTAATCGGACCATCGAGGTCCATCACCTTCATACCGCGGACCATGCCTTCAGTCGATTCCATCGCGATGCAGCGTACACGGCCTTCGCCGATGTGCTGCTGGACCTCGAGGATCACGTTGATCTCGTTCGGCACCGTAAAGCCTTCGCTGATCACTCGTAGCGACTGGTAGATAGGCGGCATCGTCGCTTCTTCAAACTGTACATCGACGGCCGGACCGGAGATTTGGATCACGCGGCCGATGTTCTGCTTCGCGCCCGAGTTCTGTTCCGCTAGTTCCTGTTGTGTTTCTGCCATTTGTGCCATAAGAATCCTGTCTAGAGTGCAGCGGCGCCGCTGACAATTTCTATAATCTCGTTGGTAATTGCTGCCTGCCGCACGCGGTTCATGTTCAGCGTCAACGAGTCGATCATGTCGGACGCGTTGTTCGTCGCCGAATCCATCGCTGTCATGCGCGCCGCATGTTCCGCAGCCACAGACTCGATCATCGCGTGGTAAAGCTCTGTGGTGACATAACGCGGCAGCAGGCTCGCCAGCATTTCTGCCGGCGGCTGTTCATAGATGTAATCGACATCCGCTGTGCCGAATTTCTTTGCTTCTTCGTCGGCTGCGCCGGTGTCCGGCTCCTGCGTAGTCACGCCCGCGCTCATCGCAGCCTCTCCGGCGCGCGTGCGTTCTTCCTGCGGAATCTCCATCAAGCCTTCAGGCTCTTCCTTGCCCGGATCGAGTACCGGCAGAATCCTCTGCATCACAACGCGTTGCGAAATCACAGACTTGAACTCGTTGTAGACGACATACGCAGCATCGATCTCGCCATCAATATAGCGTTGCACAATGTCATCGCCGATCTCGCTCACTGCCGGGAAATGCAGATTCTCGAGTAGCCCTGGGTGGTCCCCTGTTACCTCGATCGGCGCCGACCGCTCCACACGCTGGCGGATCGTTTCGCCCTCTTGCGGCGCTGCCATCGCGTTGGTCATTTCAGGATTATTAGCAGCCATCCGATCGAAGCGCTCATTCGCCGGTATGTCTTCTACCCGGGCTGCCGGATAGCGCTTACGGAACAGTTCGCGTGCCTTGCGCCCGATCGGCTCAAGATCAATATTCTTGTCCCCGCGCGCATCCAGAAACTTGTAAGCAGCCTTAGTGATGTTCGTATTAAATCCACCCGCAAAGCCCTTGTCACCCGAGACTACGACGATGACAATGTTCTTCTCCTCGCGCGGCACCAGCATCGGATGACGCACTTCGCCGGTAGATGGGTCGTAGGCGTCCATGCGCCGCATCAGCGACTGGATCACTGACGCCATCATCTGCGAGTAAGGCCGCGACGCCAGCGCCCGCTCCTGCGCTTTCCGCAGCTTGGCAGCCGAGATCATCTTCATGGCCTTGGTGATCTGGCGCGTGTTCCTCACACTGCGAATGCGCCGTCGTAAATCGAGAACGTTTGCCATTGTTTTCTGGTCCTGCTGCCTGCCCGACTTGGCCAGCTAGGCGTTTGCCGCTACTTTCTTCTGGTCCTTGTCTGCTGTTTGTTGCGCTGCCTGCTTCTTTTCGTCTTCATTCAGGGGCTTGACGGCTGCTTCTTTCAGCTTTGCATCCTGGTGCTCCGCCACAAAGCCTTCCTTGAATTCCTTCAGAGCATCCTTCAAGCGATTTTTCAAATCGTCATCAAGCGTCTTCTTCGTCACGATGTCTTGCAGCAATGCCGACTGCGACGCGTCCAGGTACTTGTAGAGTCCATCTTCAAAAGCGCGAATCTGGTCGATCTTCAGGTCATCCAGGTAGCCATTGGTGCCGGCGAAGATGATGGCAATCTGCTTCTCCACCGGCAGCGGCTTGAACTGCGGCTGCTTGAGCAGTTCGGTCAGACGCTGACCCCGATTCAACTGGTTCTGCGTAATCTTGTCGAGGTCAGACCCGAACTGTGCGAAGGCAGCAAGTTCGCGATACTGCGCCAGGTCAAGCTTCAACGTACCGGCAACCTGCCGCATCGCCTTGATCTGTGCTGAACCACCTACGCGGCTGACGGAAAGGCCGACGTTCACAGCAGGACGCACGCCGGAATTGAACAGGTCCGTCTCCAGATAGATCTGCCCATCCGTGATTGAGATCACATTCGTCGGAATATAGGCAGAAACGTCACCCGCCTGCGTTTCGATAATCGGCAGGGCTGTCAACGAGCCGCCACCCCGCGCATCGCTCAGCTTCGCCGAGCGCTCCAGCAGGCGCGAGTGAAGATAGAACACATCGCCGGGGTAGGCTTCACGGCCTGGCGGACGGCGCAGCAGCAATGAGATCTCGCGATACGCCGTCGCGTGCTTGGAAAGATCGTCATAGATGATCAACGCGTGCTTACCGTTGTCGCGGAAATATTCTGCGAGCGCGGTCGCAGCATAAGGTGCGATGTACTGCATCGGCGCCGGCTCTGAGGCCGTCGCCGCCAGCACGATGGTGTAGGCCATCGCGCCGTATTCGTTCAGCGTCTGCACAACCTGCGCTACCGACGAACGCTTTTGCCCGATCGCACAATAGATGCAGATCAAGTTGTTCTTGGCGTTGTTGATAATGGTGTCGAGTACGACAGCGGTCTTGCCGGTCTGGCGATCGCCGATGATCAACTCACGCTGACCGCGACCAATCGGAATCATGCTGTCGATGGCCTTGATACCCGTGCTCATCGGCTCGCGTACCGGCTGCCGATCGATCACGCCCGGAGCCAGCCGTTCGATCGGCATCAGCTTGGTGCCATCGATCGGACCGCGATCGTCAATCGGCTCGCCCAGCGCATTCACCACGCGACCAATCATCTTGTCGCCTACGGGAATGCTCATGATTTTCCCGGTACGCTTTACCTGCTGGCCTTCGCGAAGCTCCGTGTAGTCACCCAGCAGCACTGCGCCGACCTGGTCTTCTTCAAGGTTCATCGTCAGCCCGGCTACACCGTGCGGAAACTCAAGCAGTTCCCCCGCCATGGCCTTCTCCAGGCCATGAATGCGCGCAATTCCGTCGCCGAGAGAAATAATGGTGCCGACTTCATCCACCTGCACTGCCGCGTCGTAGTTTTCAATCTGTTCACGCAGGAGCTGCGTGATTTCATTCGCTTTAATTTTGGCCATCTTCGTCTAAATTCTTTCTGCGGAATCCTGAATGTCTGGGTCAATCTTAAGAAGGCTGCAGGCCTGGTACGCTTCAGCCTGCGATCAGTTGTTCTTTCAGCCGCGCCAGGCGACCCCGTACGGAACCGTCGTAGACAGTTGACCCGATGCGGAGAATTACGCCCCCAACCAGTGCCCTGTCTTCCTTGAAAGTTGCGCGCACCTGTTTGCCCGCCAGCGTAGCCGCCTGCTGCTCAATCTCCTGCCGTTCAGCGTCGTCCAATCTACGGGCGCTTGTTACAGTTGCGTCCGCAATACCCGAACGAGCGTTAATCTCACGCCGATACTCGGCCAGTACTTCATTAAAAGCGTGCAAACGGCCATTGCGCATCAACACGGCGACAAAGTTGCGCACCTCTCGGCTAAGATTCATCCGCGTATTCAGTGAATCCAGGATGGCAATCCGGCGCTCAAGCTTGATGGAAGGACTGTAGAACACCTCACGCAATTCATGACTGTCCCCGAGCGTCGAAGCGAAATCCTGTAACTGTTCGTCGATTGCTGCGACGTCCAACTTTCCATCACTAACCACATCGGCAAGAGCACGCGCGTAAGCGGCGGCATAGCTGGCCATCAGTTACGCCTCCTGTCCAGATCGGTACCGGCTTCAGCGCCCGCCATTGTCCCGAAGTTCTGGACCAGCGCGCGATCATCCGCGTCACTTAACTGCAGACGCCCGGAGGCACGGGCGATAGCGATCTCCGCGCCGAACTTCCGCAAGTTGCGTTCCGCGGTCGAGGCCATCGCGGCGATCTCCTGTTCGGCAGACGCTACAATCTTCCGGCGCTCATCTTCAATGGAGGCTTTCACGCGCTGCTCATCACCGACAGAGTCTTGCTCAGCTTTCACTCGGAGTTGGTCAATCTCCTGATCAAGGCGGCCGAGTCTCTCTTCCACCGCCCGCAAACGCGCGGTTGCATCTTCCGTCGCCAGTCGTGCTTCCACCAGGTGCTTGTCCAGTTCCTGCTGCCGTCCACGAAAGAATCCAGGTAGCAGCTTCGCTACGTAGAAGAGGATGATGCCGCCTAGCAGGGCGAAGTTAAAGTCTTCGAAGGCAACAGAGGAAGCCTCCGGCGATAGATGCAGCAAATGGCCAATCGCGCGCACAGATGATGACTTTTTATAGACAGCCTCGTCGTCTTCCTTTTCCGCCGCAGCCATATTTTCTGTCCGCTGCGTCTGTGGCGTCATAAAGTTGGCGTCATTTGAAGATGGCGATTTTACCTGCTGGCAAAACCCTGCCCGGGGAGCAGCTACACCCGCCACGACAAACAAGACCACACAAGCGGCTATCCATAAACGGATGAAAGAAAGGCGGACAGCAGCAAAATGCTTTGAAGTTAAAAAGCAGGTCAACGCGCACTCCCCAATGCTGCAGGCGGTAGCACCACCTTCAACACTTCAGTCGCGAGGACGTCCGCATTTGCCTCAATCCCTGCGCGCGCTGTTTCTACTTCACGGTCCATGTTCGCCTTCGCCGCCTTCAATGTTTCATCGGATGCATGCTTGGCATCCGCCAGGATGTTTTCCCGTTCGTGCGTCCAGCGCTGCAACCTCTGCTCACGCTGACGCCCAATCTCCAGCCGGGCCGCTCGCAGCCGCGCTTCGTACTCTTGGGACTTCGCATCCGCGGATTGAATCGCCACAGCAGCGTTCTCTACCGTACCGAGTGTCCGCGCACGCCGTTCAGCGAGAACCTTCAAAAGCGGCCCATGTACCAATATTTTGTAGGAGATAAGGACGAGCAGAAACAGGATGACAGTCGGCACTGAGCCGAGCAACAGGTCACCGAGTTGGTGCAGTATTATGTCCATGCAGTCACCGGGTATGCCATCCGTGAGGATGGTGAGAAGCGAGAATTAGAAGGAACACTCGTTTGTACCAGACCCGAATTTGCAGTGTCAATGCGGGCAGTCGCGATACAGGATTGGCCGCCGAAATCCGTTGACGTAGAGTCAGCACGGCGTAAACTAAGAGTACCATCCTGATCCGTTTCAGGGTCATGCGGGCCGTAATACGGGGGACGTCGCACCGCTTCCCCCGGGTACGGCCCGTATCTATTTCGGCCTGATTCTTCTCCTGCGGCTACTGCAGCGATGTTGCCACCCAGAAATTGCGGTAGCGCCCCAGCAGGGAAGCCGGACCGGTCACTTCCATCGAAACCTGCTCGCCGCTCGCACTGTCTACGAAACTTTTATTCTGAATAATGGCCCCGGCGCCCAGCGCCGCCAGCACCCGGCCTTCACTCTGCGGCACCACCATTAATTGTTCAATCATCGGGTCAAGCGTCAGTGCTTCGTCGATCCTGGCCAGTAATGCATCCACGCCCTCGCCTGTTCTGGCGGAAATGCAGATCGTCCGCGGCAGCAACTCCAGCACTGTGCGCTCATTTGCCGCCACCACATCCATCTTGTTCAGTACCTCGAGCCGCGTCTTCTCCATCACCGCCAGCTCTGATAACACCTTCTCGACCTCTGCCTTCTGCGTGTCCCGCATCGGGCTTGAAGCATCCTGCACATGTACCAGCACCTCGGCTTTCTGCACTTCTTCAAGCGTCGCGCGGAAGGAGGTAACCAGAGTGTGCGGCAGGTTGCGGATAAATCCCACCGTGTCTGACAGCAGGATCTTGCGCCGTGACGGAAGCTGGATTGCCCGGAGTTTGGGATCGAGGGTCGCAAACATGCGTGCCGACTCCAGCACTTCAGCTTTCGTCACAGTATTGAACAGCGTGCTCTTGCCGGCATTGGTATAACCGACCAGTGCTACGGTGGGGACAGGGACTGATTCCCGCCGTTGCCGCTGCTGTCCGCGTACCTGGCGTACGCTTTCAAGTTCCCTGCGCAGCTGCACCAGTCGCTTCTGGATGCGCCGGCGGTCTGTCTCAAGCTTGGTTTCGCCCGGTCCCCGAGTGCCGATCCCGCCCCCGGTCTGGGACATGCTGCTGCCTCGCCCGGTCAACCGTGGCAGCATGTATTCCAGCTGCGCCAGTTCTACCTGCAGCTGGCCTTCCCGGGTCCGCGCATGACGCGCAAAGATGTCGAGAATCAGCTGGGTACGATCAAGGACGCGGCAGGGTAGCTCCTTTTCAAGGTTACGTAACTGCGTCGGCGTCAGATCGTGATCAAACAACACCACCTTCGCTTCGGTGGAGGCGATCGCACCCACCACCTCCTGCACCTTGCCTTTGCCGATCAAGGTCGCGGCGTCCGGTTTGGCTCTGCGCTGCACCACTTCGCCGACAATAATGCCGCCTGCACTGGTCGTCAGTTCGCGAAACTCAACCATCGCCAGTTCAGCCTCTTCAAGTGTTGGCGAATGGATGCGCGGTGCACGGTGCACGCCGTCGTCCATGGGGGCGGCGTCTTCTCCGTCAACAATAGAAGCGGCCGACCGCGCCAGGCGCGCCGAGGCCGTCAATTTATATGGATTTTTAAGTGATGGCTCTGGTTCCGTAACATCCGAAACCAGGGAGACCAGCAGTACCCGCTCACTTGAAGAATCAACTGCCAATTTTGCTCCTCGTCTTATCGCAGTGCAACAGGCGCTACGCTGCGTCCGCAGGCGAAAAGCGCAAGAGACCTACGATTCAGTCACGCCGCGCCCGGATCCGACCACAGCGCCCGCGCCAACACCTACAGGCGTACCTGCAGGGGTTGCAGTACCAACCGGCCGGATGTGGTCCCCATGCAGCACCGACCGGGTACTCACGACGGTAGAAATAGCATGCTTGAAGATCAACTGCTCCTGGCTATTGTTCTCAAGCAGGACAGAGTACTTGTCAAACGACCGGATCTTGCCTGTCAGCTTAACTCCACTTACCAGATAAATCGTAATCGGCGTCTTGTCCTTGCGGACGGTATTCAGAAATGTGTCCTGGATATTTTGCGCCGGCTTGTTATCCATGTGCCGATCTCCTCTACAATGCAGCGGAATTAGAAGAACTCGGGTCGATCACCCGGATTGCAGCAGTCATTCTGTACTTTAGTCCGGAGACCTAGAATAGATTACAGGTTTCACGATGTTCGCGCACATGCAGGGATTGTACGTGCCGGAAAAGCGGGATGAGCCTAACTGTGTCCTCTTGAGAGAGATGCGCATCTGCGACGGGAGGTTTCAAGCTCCCGGTCTTTGCCGGTGAGAACTGCTCTAAACTACTTTCTGTGACGCTCATGCATACAAAACCCAACACGTTAGAGACGGAGGCAGGGCGCCAAAATGTTGCACCACTCCTCAATTCGGTGCCGCTGCTCGACTTTTCGCGCGAGTATACACAGATAAGTGCTGAGCTGCTCGCTGCGGTGGGCGATGTCTTCGCCACCCAGCGCTACGTACTGGGTCCGCAGGTAGGAGAGTTTGAGTGTGCCGCTGCCGGCGTCTGCGGCGTACCGGAAGCGGTTGGCTGCGGCTCCGGGACTGATGCCCTGTGGCTGGCCATGGCCGCCTCCGGTATCGGTCCGGGCGACCGTGTGGCTACCACGCCATTCAGCTTTTTCGCGACCGTCAGTGCCATTCTGCGGACCGGCGCAGAGCCTGTCCTCGCAGATATCGACCCCGCCACCTTCAATCTGCATCCCAACGCGGTGTCCGCCCTCGCAGGTCCGCTGAAAGCCGTACTGCCGGTTCATCTCTATGGGCAGCCCGCAGACTGGGACGCGATGGAAGCCCTGCAATCCCGCCTCGGCTGCCTGTTGATTGAAGACGCTGCCCAGGCGTTCGGTGCCTCCTGGAAGGTTCGCCCCGTCGGCTCGTTAGGGGATGCGGCTGCCTTCAGCTTCTATCCCACCAAGAACCTGAGTGCCGCCGGTGAAGCAGGCATGGTTACGACGCGAGATACCAACATCGCCGAGCGCGCCAGGATGCTCCGCGCTCACGGTATGCGTCGGCGCTACTACCATGACGAGGTCGGCTGGAACAGTCGGCTGGATACCCTCCAGGCTGCTGTCCTCCTCGTGAAGCTTCGTTATATTGACGGCTGGAATGCCCGTCGACGCGCCTTGGCGGCAACATACGGGAGGCTTTTTGCTGACGCCGGCATCGTTGAACCCGGGCCTTATCCTCTACACGGCATCGTACTGCCCTACGAGCAGCCGCACGCCGTCCATGTCTTCCACCAGTACGTGATTCGTGTCCAGAAGCGCGACCGGTTACGAGAGTTCCTCCAGGGTCAGAAGATCGGCTCAGAGATTTACTATCCCGTACCCCTTCACCTGCAGGAGGCCCTGCGCGGTTTTGGCTGGCAGTCTGGCGACTTCCCTGAAAGTGAACGGGCGGCAGCCGAAGTACTGGCACTGCCGATCTTTCCCCAACTCCGGCAGGAAGAACAGGAAGCTGTGGTCTCCGCCATCGCGCGTTTTCTCACCTGAATCGGTTACTTGATCGAACGCCAGGCGGCAAAGCCAGGCTTGCGGCAATACACTCGAAGCCGGCTGACACTGACCTCAACCGCGCCGATGCTTCTTTTTATTACGCTCCGCTGCCCGACGATGCCCCCGCCTGCCGGTGACTTTGTCTGCGGGCGCTCCATTTGCCGCTGGAGCAACCGCGGGAGTTGGTTTCACGACAGGCTTTTGTCCCGGCACCACCGGGGCCCCTGACTGCAACCTCTTTACCGTCTCGCCTTCGAGGCTGAAGATCTGGTCTTCTGTCTCCACCTGCTTCACGAGGCCTGTCGCAGGATCAAGGGACGGGACGGCGCCATCCACAGCCACTTTCACCGTGAACACCGGCACCGGCTGTGAAGCATACGGCCCCGCCAGTTCTTCCACCTGCTGCTTCACCGTCACCGGCAGATAGCCCGCTATGTCCCGTTTGCGGTACGCACCCTCATAGCGATGCTTCTTCACGTTCCACGCGTACACGCGGATCTGATCGAAATCAAACGGCAGCCCGTCCCTGTAAGGACTCAGCACGGCCAGGTAGTTTGGCGCCTGGCCGTTCGGAAACTTCGAATCCGGATCGCTGACCTTGTTCAGCAGAAATGCCCCGACCAGTCTCTGGCCTTCTGAATACTGGACGACCTCGTCGGGCACGTCCACATCCAGCCGCCTGGCCAGGACCCAGCCAACGCGGCCTGCCGCATCGCGCACCAGCCACCAGTCTTCCATGGGCGGCGCGTTCGGATCAACGAACTGCGCCAGGAACTCATCGACCTTGCCGTGCTTCCCCTTCTTGCCCTTCACTGCATGGGCTGGATGGGCCGGCTTCTGCACCACCTTTACAGTCGTGCTTGCAGTAGTCGCCGGGCTGCCGGCTTTGGCAGCCTTGGCCGCAGGGCGCATCCATGCATTCTGCGTATCTTCCTTCGGAATACTCGCCCTCTGGATCAGCTCCAGCTTGTCATTCTCGGGCAGCAGTAAAAAGCGTGCCGTGTCCCGGCCAGGCAGCAAGTGCGCATACAGGTCATCACGCAGTACGGCAGTCACCACCGGCCTGTCTTGCGCATGAGCGTCATGCAGCGCCTTGAACTTGTCATATGTGGCCTGGTCGATAATCATGTGCTCTTCCAGCCATCCCACCGCGCCCGAAGAAGTCTTCACCTTGAGAAAACGGCGGCCATGATCCACAACTTCCAGCTTTTCACCATTGTTGACGGTAGCGACCTTGTTGGACACCGCCGCTACGCGGTCGCGCAGAAACGTCTGCTTGGCCATCACGTAGACAGACTCGCCTGAATTGGTCGGACCAAAATGCCGGCAACCCGACAGCATCAGGAGACTACACAGCACAAGGGAAGGAAGAGTCTGTGTGCAACGAAGGCGAGAATTCACAATACCTGCGAAGTGGCGGGGATGTTCACTCGGGACGCAAAATGCTCCGGCTGTCCAAGTGACCTCAGGATAGCATTCCAGCGTCCTCGACCGGCTGACCCTTTTGTGCCAGCGGTGCATGATTAAGCAACTACTGCGGAAGCTTAATGTGTACTGACCACCTGAAATGCTCCTGTTGCGGTTGTTGACGTGACACCCGCCAGGGCATCCAGCTTACCCGTAGTCGTCGCATCGAACGAATACATACTCAAGTCGGGGTTGCCGTCAGTATTCGCAGCAGCCAGAAACGATTTAGATTGGTCAAGAGCTAAGAACACAGGCAGACTTCCCGCCGTATAGGGAGAAGAAGACAGCTTCACCAGCGTTCCCGGGGTACCGGTAGCCGCCACCGAAAAACCTGTGATCGTGCCATCACCTTTATTCGCTACATAGAGACTTGTGCCCGCCGCGTCAAGCACCAGGCCGCTAGGACCCGTTCCGGCAGCGAAGGGTGATCCCTTGATCTCGGTCAGGTTCCCGTTCGTGCCAATCGTCAACACCCGCACACCAATACCAGTCTCAGTGATGAACAGCAGTGTACTGGCCGCGTTCGCAATGACGCCATTCTGGCTTGAGCCGCCACTCAACAGCCCAAGATGCGCTTGATCACCAAAGCCGCCATTCGTCGCGTCGAAGGTCAGCACCTCAGTCCCACCCGTTCCAAGGGTTAGATAAGCGAGAGAGTTATCAGGCGCAAGGTAGAGCTGCGAGGGCACAGCGGTCGTCGAAGTATTGCCTGTATCCACATCAAAGGGTGAGGTATTCGCGGCTGTCAGCGCGCCGGTAGACGAATTGATCGCGTAAGACTGAACTTCCGGGACATTCGTGCCGGAGGAAAGATCAATACCGGCAACCAGTAGGTAAGCGCCCGTTGAATCGACCTGCATACTTGCCGGGGCCAATACATCTGAAGCCAGCACATTGCCGCTGCTCAACTGCGTCAACACCCCATCCGTACCAATCGAATAGCCAAGGATCCCGTTGGCGACGCCCACATACAGGAAGGTATTGCCAGGGGTCACCGACATCGAGACCGGTGTTGATGCTGTACTCAGCGTGTAGGGCGAACCGGAGACGGCAGTCAGCGCGCCCTTGGTCGACACCGTATAGGCCAGAATGTTCATGCTTACAGAATTTGCGATATACAACACGTCCCCCGCATCCGTGTTTCCAGCGCTGGTGCTAGTTCCGCTACTCGTCTGTTTTGTAAAGAAGTTGCCACAGCCGCAGAGAGCCAGCAGACAGACACACCAACAATGCTTCATCTTTTCGTACACCCCATGCCCCTGCTCTGTACAACGATTACTCGAAGCATACTACCAACGGCGAACGCAAACTTTTGTGAGGACATGAAACAAGCCCGTCTCTAAAGACGGGCTTGTTGGGCAGCAGTTGCAAAGATCCGGGATCGTCGCTACGCGAGGACCGGCTCGTGCGCAGTTACTGCCTGCGTTTCCAGCACCACGCCGATGGCATGAACGATCGATGCGATCCTGACCACAGCCAGAATCGAATCTTCCCCCACACCTTTGTCACGCAGCACTTTCTCATGCGAATCCACGCATTTGCCACAGCCATTGATCGCCGAAACTGCCACCGACCACAGCTCGAAATCCACGTGGTCAATGCCATGCGTCCGCATGACATTCATGCGCAGCTTGGCCGGCATGGTGGTGTATTTCTCATTGGAAGAAAGGTGCAGAAAGCGGTAGTAAATATTGTTCATGCCCATGATGGCTGCCGCCGCTTTTGCCGCCTCCAGCGCCTGCGGGGTCAGGTGCGTTGCTGCCTCTGCCTCAACTAGCCCCGTCAACTTGTCGTTGCGCGTCGCGATCGCACTCACCAGCACCGTTCCCCACAACTGCTGCGGCGTCAACTCAGTCTGCTGACGCACCAGCGCGGAATAATTCAGCTTCAAATCCTTGGCATAGCCGGGAAGACCTTCAATCAAACTCTCAAGTGACATCGATTTCTCCAATCTTGTCATACATGCCTCCGCCAGGGACTGGGCGGCGGGCGGTATTTGCGACATGGGCTTACTTCAAGAAAGAGGGAAGTAACCACCTCTCTCTTTCTTGAAATCCTTGCCCATACGGCGAGTAGCGGCTGCCCGCGCAGGGCCGCCGTAGGAGCCTACACTCTAGGCGTGTCAACTACGCGTTGATCGTTTCCTGACCCTTTTGCCAGTTGCAGGGGCACAGTTCGTCGGTTTGCAGGGCATCAAGGACACGCAGCACTTCCTGGGGGTTGCGACCGACTGAGAGGTCAGTGACGTAGACGAAGCGGATAACATCCTCATTGTCGACGATGAACGTCGCACGTTGCGCCACGCCTGCTTCGACGTCAAGAATGCCCAGCTGTTCGCAAAGGTCGCGCTTGATGTCTGACAACATGGGAAAAGGCAGATCGCGCAGGTCTTCATGATTGTTGCGCCATGCCAGGTGAACGAAGTCCGAGTCTGTCGAGCCTCCCAGGACCTGGCAATCGCGGTCGGCAAATTCTGTGTTCAGTTTGCCGAAAGCAGCTATTTCAGTGGGGCAGACAAAGGTGAAATCCTTGGGCCAGAAAAAGTAAACCTTCCACTTGCCGGCATAGCTTTCGTTGGAAATGGTCGCAAATTCTTTGCCTTTGTCGCGGCTTACAACAGCCTGCAGAGAGAAGTCGGGAAATTTTTCGCCTACAGTAAGCATAATGGCTCCTTGTTTTAGTATCGGTTTCAGTACACGTGGACGTCGTCGTCATCATCATTGAATAACGCTGAGAAGTAACACTGAACGAAGTGACGCTGAACAACGCTGCTACAAATTCAGGAAAACCGGTCGCGGGCTGATGCCCGTCTTTAGTGCCCAGCCCACTCTGCAGGCTGAACCGGTTACTGGTTTTTCTTTTGGCAGTCAACACAGCGGCCAAGTACATCGACCGCGAACCGTTCTGCCAGGAAGCCGCCGGGAAGTGTCTCCGGCTGGTAGCCCGGACGGTTCACTACCGTGCCGAGTTCTTCTTCTTCTACATCAGAAATGGCCTTGCATAGGGTGCAGACCAGGTGATGGTGAGGCCGATCGTTCATCTCAACCCGCAGTGACCCGTGGTGCAGACTCACTTCGCGGAAAATGCCGCTTTCGATGAAAAGATGAAGATTCTTATACACCGTTGCCAAGGAAATCGAAGGGATCCGTTGCTTGACGCGGTCGTACACTTCTTCCGGACTGGGATGACCCTCCATCCCCTGCATCACCTCAAACAGGACCTGTCGCTGATGCGTCACGGCCATGCCGGTACGCACACATAATTCGCGAAATTGTCTGGTTTCAGCCTGCGTCATCTGTTCTTATTCAACAATAGTTATTATCTTTTGTCAATTGAGCGACAAACAATCACTTCATTAGTTGAAGCGTCCTGAACCGCCTCCGTCGTCTGGCCCGGACCGATCAGGAGTCGACCCACTTCCCCTGCGTGCCATCGCATTGAGACTCTGCCGCTCCGAAAACCCTTCATCCAGCGCATGCCAGTGACCGATGCGAGCTTCGCCCCGCTGCCAGCAAAGCAGCACCGTCTCACCATTGAGGTCGCAGGGAAAGTCGAGGATACCCGCGGCCAGGTCTTTGACCAAGACACCAAGCCGTTCGAGTTCGCCCAGAGTATTGGCAGCGTCAGCTTTCTGGCTCCTGCGCTCTGCCGCATCCCGGAATGCTGCATCCACATCGACAGCAAGGCCGCCGGCATGAAAAATCCTGACCCGCAGCAACGCAGCCTTTTCTTCAAGGCGCGCCGCCAGCAAAGCCGATGCCGTTGCCCGGTCAAGCAGCGCTTCTGCTACTGGTAACAGGGCCTGTGCTTCTGCGAGAGAGAACTTTTTCATCCTTAAGCCTTCACTTCCAGCATCCGGTCCAGCGCCACGCGGGCCCATTGCTTGACGTCATCCTTTACCTTGATCTGGTTTACTACGCGCCCCTGTTCAAGGTTCTCGAGGGCCCATGCCAGGTGCTGGGGAGAAATGCGGTACATGGTCGTGCACAGGCAGCCGGTGTCGTCAAGGGTAATGATTTTCTTGCCCCTTCCTCCGTTCAAAGCGGGCCCAAACTGCCGTGCCAACCGGTTTACCAGGTGGATTTCTGTACCGATAGCGAACATTGAACCTTCAGGTGCGTCTTCTACCAGCTTGATCAACCGCTCTGTCGAACCCAGGGCGTCCGCCTTCTGACAAACCTCCCAGCGACACTCTGGATGCACGATGACCTTGATCCCGGGATACTTCGCACGCACCTGGTCGACATGGCTCGGTAAAAAGCGCTGGTGGACCGAACAATGCCCCTTCCAAAGAATCACCCTGGCTGCTTTCAGCCGATCAGGAGCAATGCCGCCGCCAATCTGGTAGGGATCCCAAACCACCATTTCGTTCAGAGGAATCCCCATGGCGAACGCTGTGTTACGGCCCAGGTGCTGGTCGGGCAGGAACAGGATTTTCTCACGGCGCGCGAAGGCCCACTCAAAAGCCGCGCGTGCGTTCGATGAAGTGCAGACCAGTCCGCCCAACTCGCCGCAAAAAGCCTTGATAGCGGCGGTTGAATTCATGTACGTCAGCGGCAGCACCTGGTCCTGCCGCAGCCCGGCACGTCGCAGACCCTCCCAGCACGCTTCTACCTGCCCGATCTCTGCCATATCCGCCATGGAGCAGCCGGCATTCAGGTCCGGCAGGATCACCTGCTGCAGACTCTTGCCATGGCTATCGGTACGACCCAGTACATCCGCACTTTCGGCCATGAAGTGGACGCCGCAGAAGAGAATGTATTTTGCTTCTGTGTCAGCCGCGATCTTTGAAAGTTTGTAGGAGTCGCCTGTGTAGTCCGCGAACCGGATCACTTCATCGCGCTGATAATGGTGACCCAGCAGGATGGTGCTCGCGCCTAATCGTGCCCGCGACCGCGCAATCCGATCATCCATGCTGTGGTCCGGCAGGGTGAGGTAGTTCTCGAGGGAGCACGATGCGGCGCTCGTTGCGCTGGATGCGCCCGCCTCAATCATGCCGATGTCCGGACCTGCCAAATCTTCGACTACAGTGCCCATAACAGTCGTCCGCCTTCAGTCCGGCCTGTTGCCGAACGGGGATGTTGAAAGCTCAAAAGGCATTGCAGCGGGTTCACTGTCGTCAGCCGGTTTGGCGGACGACCCAACTCGCGGGGATGTTGCAATGCTGGTACAACAGATGCTCAGAGCTCGCGTCCAGACTCAGAAACGACCGCCTGGCGCTTTCATCAGAGCAACCACATTTAGCTTAATACATCTGTAATCATCGGCAGGACGTTCCCGCTTAGAGAGATGCCGCTCGTAATGATGACCGATTTTTTGCATCGAAAGCGGAGTGTGGCTGTCGGCCCCAGTGTCGTAGCACTCTCGGAATAGGTATCATGGGTGAGCAATGCAAGTGCAATTCATGCTGTTATCGGTACTGCCCGGCCACGCTGCAAGCTACTGGACGCTCGCTGGCCCGGCCGCTCATCTTGTCGCTCATCCTGTTCTGGCGCGGGCCTCGCTCGGTATCCCCGACACCCTCGCCATCTTTGTGGTCGCGCTGGTCGTCTTTGGCCCCAAGCGCCTGCCGGAGATCGGTAAACAGATTGGTAAGCTGGTATTCGAGTTTCGCCGCGCCAGCAATGACTTCAAGCTGCAGATTGAAGAAGAACTTCGGCTCGCTGAGCAGCAAGACCGGCAGAAGGTGCTGGATATGCAGGCTGCCGCGGTTCAACCGGCGACCCCAGTGGCCCTCTCTGCCGATTCAACAACCAGTGCTGTTGCGGCGGAAGCCGTCCCGGCTGACGGCTCAGGAGCGATGACCGGCAGCGAGCCACAACCACCGGACCGGCAGTCCGGCTTCGGCGCCATGAACGGCACCAACTTGACTGGCAAACTATCCGGCAGCGAGCCTGAGAGCGCACCCTCGGAAGCTCTGACGGTGCAGCCGCCCTCGACCGGCACCCTGGTCAGCGCACTGCCACCGAACCATGCCGCCCGGAATGTCATGACTGCTATTCCGCCGGCCCAAGCGCCGCCCCAAGCAGTCAACGGGCCTGCCCCGACAAACGAACCGCTTTCGACAGACCAACAATCTCCGGCAGAAACGTCAGCAGCCCATCATGAATAGCACCGAGGACATGGTCGACCGGGCCAGGGTCGCCGTCACTGAACGCGTAGAACTTCCCGGCATGAGTCTCCTCGAGCACCTCGAAGAGTTGCGCCGGCGCATCGTTCGTTCCGCCATCTTCCTGGTTGCGGGCTTCTTCATCGCCTACTACTTCCACGAGAAGATTTACGGACTGATGGAAGCGCCGATGACCGCGGCGCTCAAAAAGCATGGCCTCGATCCGCACCTCGTCTACCTGAACCCGGTTGACGCCTTCAACATGTACATCAAGCTGTCACTGATTGGCGGCGTCGTCATCGCATCGCCCTTCATCCTGTACCAGGTCTGGATGTTCATTTCTCCCGGCCTCTATCAGAAGGAAAAGCGCTACGTCGTGCCGTTTATGACCGCCACCGTCGGCCTTTTTCTCGGTGGAGCCTGGTTCGGCTATCACTACGTCTTTACCGGCGCTCTCGACTTCCTGCTGGGCTACAGCAAACAGTTCCGTCCAATGGTGACGATCGGTGAATACACTGACCTCTTCATGACCGTCATTCTCGGCCTGGGCGTGACCTTTGAACTGCCAATTCTCATCATGTTCCTCGCGCTCTTCGGCATCGTCAGCGCCAAGTTTCTGTGGAAGAACTTTCGTTACGCCGTGTTGATCATTTTCATCATTTCGGCCATCATCACGCCTACTCCGGACATCATGACCATGTGCGTTTTCGCCACCCCCATGCTCGTCCTCTATCTCGTGGGGATTGGCGCCGCGTTCCTGGTGCATCCGGCCAGGCGGAATCGCTTGAAGGAAGCCGGGGACGCCACGAAATAATGCTGAAAAAGTTTGCGGCTCTGCTGTTCACCCTCATCGTGACCGCCGGATTCCTGCAGGCCGAAGCCCCTGTCTCCGGATACAGGATTGTCGCGACTTATCCTCACTCGACGGATAACTACACCGAGGGCTTTTTCTATCTTGATGGGCACTTCTATGAAGGCACTGGCATGGAAGGCCGATCAGCCCTGCTGGTCGAGGAACCGCAGACCGGCAAAGTGATTCAGCAACGCCAGCTGGCCCCGGAGTATTTTGGCGAAGGCATCATCGACTGGGGTCCGAATCTCTACGAGTGGACATGGAAATCGCATGTCTGCTTCGTGCTCGACCGCTTCAGTCTGCGACCCATCAAACAGTTCACCTACCAGGGTGAGGGTTGGGGCATGACGCGTACAGACAAGGAGATCATCACCAGCGACGGCACGGCCACTCTGCGTTTCCGCAATCCTGACACCTTTAAACCGACACGTGAGATCGTGGTGCGAGACGGCAAGCAGCCGGTCGAAGAGTTGAACGAACTCGAATACATCAAGGGCGAGATTTACGCCAACATCTGGCACCAGGACCGCATCGCCCGTATCTCTCCAAAGGATGGCCACGTGATCGGCTGGATCGATATGCGCGGCCTGATCACGTCGGACGAAATGGTGAATGCCGAATCTGTGCTGAACGGCATTGCTTACGACGCGAATAAAGACCGCCTCTTCGTCACTGGCAAGCAATGGCCAAAGGTCTTCGAGATCAAGATAGTGCCGCAGGCGAAGGCCCATTAAGCCGCTTAGAGCAAATTACCTGATGCCATGCTGTTTCCGGCTGGATACAGGTTGGCCTTTTCTTGGCGGAAAGGCCCCTTTCATCGTATCGCTCTACACCTTCAGGTAATTTGCGCTAGTCACCTCTTGGAACTTGTCATCCGCTTGGATTGTCGTCCTTGAAAATTGTCATCCTGAGCGAAGCCGAAAGACCTGCGTCTTCTCAGCCGAGCCACAAGTCCATGAATAACCATCCTGGTTGGCCGTGGATATCGTCAAGTTTCTTACCTGTCTGGTGGAAAAACGCTCCTCGACTGCGCCTCGTCCGGATGACAAACCACGCGGTTTTTGTTTCACCCCCAGACGATCTCACCCACTCATGTTGCAATAGGGCATGGACCAGGCCGCCGAGAGGATGACCCGATGATCGCAGGCGCACCGATCACGTTTTGGCTTGTTTTTCACGCCGCCGTTTTGATCATCCTGCTGATTGACTCTTTCTGGCTGCAACGTGGTGGGGAGCGGCCCTCCATCAAAGCATCAGCGCTCTGGACAGTGCTTGTGGTGCTGCTGTCGCTCGCCTTCGCCGGCTTTCTCTATGCCGACCGCGGCCACCAGGCAGCCCTGGAATTTGTCTCCGGCTACGCCATTGAACTTTCGCTCAGCATCGATAACCTGTTCGTCTTCCTGCTCCTGTTTCGCAGCTTTGGACTACCGCCCATTGCCCAGAGGCAGGCGCTTACCTGGGGTGTTGCCGGCGCGATCGTCATGCGCGGCGTCTTCATCTTTGCCGGCGTGGCGTTGCTCCACAGATTCATTGCCGTCGAGTACATCTTCGGCGCCATACTGCTCTTCGCTGCGGTCCGGCTGCTCTTCCAGAAAGCGGGCCACGCGGAGCCCGGCTGGGCGGTATGGCTGGCGAAGAAGAAGAAGCGCGGCCCCTCGCTGTTCTTCCTCGCTGTGATCGCCATCGAAGCAACTGACCTGATCTTCGCGCTCGATTCCGTCCCCGCCGTCATCGCCGTCAGCCACGAAACCTTCATTATCTATACGTCCAACATCTGCGCGATCCTCGGCCTGCGATCGCTTTACTTCGTCCTTGCAGACATGCTGCACAAACTGCGGTTGCTGCATTATGGATTGGGGCTGATCCTGGCCTTCGTCGGCCTCAAGATGCTGCTTGGCCGCTGGCTCGAAATTCCCATTGGCATCTCACTGGCGGTGATCCTGAGCATTGTCGCAGGCTTTACAGCGGCCTCGCTCCTGACGACAAAGAAATCTACCGCGTAGCCAGAAGCTGTGCGCCTTGTGCGACGAAGCTCAGCTTGTCATCGACCAGCAGCGAATGCTTGCCGCCATAGCGCGCATCGTTGCGCTCGGGAAAGTCGCTGCGATAATGAGCGCCCCGGCTCTCTTCCCGCCCCAGCGCACTCTGAACCACCGCAGCAGCGATACGCTCAAGTGATTTTGCTTCATGCACCCTTCGGCTCCACTGTTTTTTGTCGCCGGCATCAAGCGTAAGCCTGGGCATGGACGCGAGCAGCGCCCTGTCGCGCAGCAAGCCCGCATGCTTCCACATGGCCACCTGCAGGTCATGGATGAACCTATCAACCGCCGGATTCTCTTGCGGTCGCAACTGGACACGCTCCGACGCACGGGGCGACGGCGCCTTTTCGTGCCGCATCGCCCTGGCAGCACGCGCGCCGAATACCAACCCCTCCAGCAGCGAATTACTCGCCAGCCGGTTTGCCCCATGCACGCCCGTACAAGCGACTTCCCCGGCCGCATACAGACCCGGCATCGAAGTTCGTGTATCCACATCCGTGCGCACGCCGCCCATCAGGTAATGTGCCGCTGGCCGAATCGGAATCAGGTCCCGATTAAGCAGCAATCCATGCTGCGCCAGGAAAGCCGAGATACCGGGAAAACGCTGTGCTAACACCAGCCCAGTATGCTCGTGCTCCAGATGCCGCAGATCGAGGTAGACAGAGCGCGTCTCCGCATTTTTCTTCGGGTCTTGCGGAAAGCCCTCACGCGTAATCGCCCGCGCAACCACATCCCTCGGCGCCAGTTCGAGCAGCGGATGATAGCGCTCCATAAAACGCTCGCCCTTGTCATTCACCAGGTACGCGCCCTCACCCCGCAGTGCTTCCGACATCAGAAATCGCGGCACGCCGGGCAGGCTTAACGCCGTCGGGTGAAACTGGTAAAACTCCATATCCGCAAGTTCAACCCCTGCTTCAATTGCCACAGAAATGCCATCCCCGGTCGCCACGGCCGGATTGGTGGTATCGCTATATACCTGGCCCGCGCCGCCGCTCGCCAGCAGGACTGCCTTGGCATAAACGGTATGCTGAACGTTGTCCTTATCAAGCAATTCAACACCGATGCACCTGTCGTTTCCGGCTGCTCCTTCAACGACCAATCCCGTGATCATCGTCCACTCCGCCAGCTCGACATTCTTCGTCTT